>DATDZF010000023.1:0-22567 GCA_035288785.1 Candidatus Norongarragalinales archaeon | reverse complement strand
TTGGCAAGCTCGCTTTTTTCCTTGACGCCAAGCCTTTCCCCCCAAAAAATCGCCTCGGCTATCCATTCCGGGAGGGGCTTTGCATCAAGTTTTTGCCTCCATGCCGGCCTTTGTATGCTCCCGATCTCTTGGGTGATGAATGCTTTTTCCCTCATAAAGGTTGTTCACCTAAGGCGGAAAGCGCCCTGATTTTTTCAAGCGCAATCCCAAACGGCACATCGAAGAGCCTATCGTTTGGCCCGATATAATACCTGCCGGAAAATTGCGCTTCGCTTTGGAACCTTGCAATCTCGTTTTTCAATGAATCTGCCCCCTCGATTCCCGCCCTGCCGCCATCCACGATCCCAAGGAGCAAATCCTTGCGGGTCGAAACTTTGCTGAAATCGGTGTGTATTCCGTCAATGCCGACGAAATCTATGCGGGCATCCTCGACAATCGGGATGGCGAGGGCGCCATTGGCCTGGGGGAAGTGGATCCCCAGCTTTAATCCCTTGCCGGAAACAATATCCAACGCCTCCAAGTAGCCCGCAGGCGTCTCCAACTTTTTCGAGGGCTGCTCATACCCGATGCACGGCTCGAGGAAAAGGATGCACTTGTAGCCCTTCCTTCCCAATTGCGCAAGATTTGCCACTATTGCCTTTGAATAATCCCCCATGAGCTCCGCGTTGTTTTTGTAATGGCTGTTTTCAACAAGGCGGCAAAATGAGTAGGGGCCTAGGAGGAATGCAATTCCGTTTTGAATTTCTGGTAGCGCCCCGGAAATTTCGTTCCCCAAGCTTCGAATCTGCCCGATGATGGTGGGTTTCCTGTAAAACGTGTTCGTTGAAAACCACCTGGTCACGGGGCCAATTGAATCCTCCCCGGATGTTTGCCTTTTTTCAAATCCAGGCAGCCCATGCGCAAGCGGCCGCATGATGTCGAGCCAATCCGACTGCCCGCCGCTCACGAATGCAAAATTCTTCTGGCTGGATACTATCTGGATCCTGTCGGATTCGATTGCCTTTTCGAATTCAGCAATGCCTGCCTGCCCATCGCGCACCGCCCGATGCGCCGCTGCCGTTTTGTCCGATCTGGATACTGGGCCGGCCAGTATGGCGCCCATGCACCTGTTTTCATGATTTGCAAAAGCCAAATTCCATCGACCTCTGTTCTACGAATGCAAATGCCTTGTTATTTGATATTACTTTAAGCGGACTGCCCCCTGTAAAAAAATCCTTAATTCCCAACTAATGTGCGGAGCAATCAAGATGCGCTGATTTCTTCCACTATCTCCCCGAAAGCGGGCCGCGTAATGCCAACGCCGACGATGACTCCGATGATTGTGGATAGCGCAAAGCCCGTGACCTCGACTATTCCTGATAAGAACAGGGGCAGCATAACGGCAAGTATTGCGCCCGCAACCGCAAAAATTATGTAAAATGCCTTGCCGATCCGCTCCTTTACCGACCTTGCGCTTTGCTCCTGGTCGAGCCTTCCTTTCTTGAGGAGCTCGTCAGTTATGATTATCTGATCGTTGACGCCGGTGCCTATGAGCGCAATTAACGCGGCAACCGCTGAAAGGTCGAGGGTCCCGAATATTCCCATTATGGCAGATGTGAGGAATATCTCGAGCATGCTGATGATTATGATCGGGACAACAAGCACCGCCCTTCTGTATTTCAGGAAAATTATCGCACTGACGGCAACTATTGCAAGGGCAATTCCCATGAAGCTGTATGCCAGGAACTGCTTGCCCAGCTGGGGTGCGACCACGTATGCGCTCCCTATGACCGTGCTCACTGGAAGCTTGCCCCCCGAGATGACGCTTTTCAATTCCTTGAGTTCGGAAAGCGCATTGCGCTTCTGCTCTTCTCCAGTAGCGCCCGTTGCCGTTCCTGTAATTGAATACGATTGGGAAACTGCGCCCGTAGCGAGCCCTTCGGATAGCACTGGCGCGGATAGGAGACCAACCCCCCTCCAGCGCGAGATTGTGGTTGCGCCAAGATTTGCCGTATATGTTTCGGGCATCATTTCCGCATCGCTCCGGACAACAATTGCCCTAGCCGCCTCTGCATCTTCGGAGAACCCCTCCGCCTTCAGGATTGAAATAACCTCTGCATCCTTGCTTAGGGTTTCGGAAATAATCGCCCTTGACCGGTCCTGCAGCCTTGCCTTCTGCGCCAAAAGATCTTCTGAATAAATAAGCTCAATATTCGCATTGTCCTTCCGGAGCGCTTCTTGCATCGCCTTTTCCACACCGGAAAAGTCCCCGATCTGGTTGAAACCCGCCTTTGATATGATGACCACGGCGTTTTCAGGCCTATCGAGCATCATATACACTGGGAAGTTCGCTTTTCCAAGAGCAACCCTGGCAAACTGCTCGCCGCCCTCGCGGGTTACGGCAAAATCCAGCTCCCATCTGTAGCTTCCAGAGGAAGCAAAGACCCGCTCCCCATTTGCGCCACCGATTGCGTTCTGGAGGACATACCTGCCCTCGAGCGCATCCTTTCCGTCGATGAGCGCCTCGAACCGTCCCTGCTCGCGCAGGATCTTTTCAATGCTCTTGATGACGTTCTCGTCCGCTTTGGGTATTTCGACTATGATCTCCTTTTCCCCAAGCGGCCTTACAACCGATTGCGACAGCCCGTATTTGTTGATCCGCTGCTTGAGCGTATCTGCTGCAAGGCTCATCGTATCTGCCGAAATAGGCTCCTTTGATATGAGGGTGATCGGTATCCTTACCCCCCCTTCGAACTCGATGCCGTAGTTGATCCCCTTAAGGGCGATTAGCGCAAGCACGATTGCTAGGGCTGCAATCAAAAGCTGCACCCGCTTTTTCTTCAAAACCGCTGTAATTATCGACGACATTTGATCTGCCTTTCCCTATCTGGTTTTCCGTATTTCCGCATACCAAAGCACCAGAACCGCGTTCCCCGCCCAAACGGCGATAAAATCAACAAGCCCGCCTATGAGCGCAACCATCCCGATCTGGTAGTACGTTTCTATCCTCAAGAATGTTGCAACAATGACAAGGACGGTGAATGCGGCAATTGCGCAGCTGTTCATGACGAGTGCGGTTTGCATCGCATCGTATACCCTTTCCTTGACCTCCCCTTCGGTGCGCTTGAGTGCCCGGATCGTGAGAAGCATGTCGGTATCGACGGAAAAGCCAATAAGCATCATAAGGGCTGCCACAGTTGCAAGGCTCAGCGGGATGCCTAAAAGGCCCATTGCGCCAGCGGTAATGACGATGTCTGCAAATGCGCCAAACATCACGGCAACGGATGCGATCGTGCCCCGGAATATCAAAACCACAAGGAGGCCCGCCGCGATCAGCGAGACCAGTATGATTTCCGCGGTTTTTGAGAGGAAGAACCTTCCAAGGCTAGCCCCCACCTCCTTCGAGCTGTATGATTCGACTGATATCAGCCCGCGGATTTCCGAAATTATCCTTTCCCTGGTGGAAGATGATAGTAAAAGGTACTCATCTTCTGCAACCTGGACCGCAGAGGAATAATCGGGGATAGTCTTTGAAGAGCCAAGAAGCGTAAGCAAGGCACTTGCCTCCTTTATCAGCAAGCCCTTCATGTCCTCCACTTTTTGCCTCTGGACGTCGATCTTGGCTTTGTCCGTTTCAGTTGATTCCAGGCCCTGCAGGGCGATCATCTCGAATGCAAGGTCAGTGTCGCGCTGCTTCAATGCGGCAATTTGGCCCTCAGCCCTATCCAAGACATCGCTTGCGCCCACTTCGATTTCAAAGCCCCTGCCAGAGGGATTCTCAAAGGGCCTCACGCTAACGCCTGTTGAGAATTTTGACAGCGCATCCTCAATTGCGATTTTCTTTTCGGCAAGGATTTCCTGCGGATCGTTTGTTATGACCGTGATGAGGGTGCCTCCCTTCAAGTCCACGCCCTTCTGGATGCTCGGGATGAAAAACAGGGAAATGATTATGAGTGCAAGTGGAAGCAATATGAGCTTCTTGTACTGCTTGCTCTCGTAAGGGTTTGGCAACTCCATGGGAATTCGGGTAAAATTTAGGGCTCATCAGCTTTATTAAGCATGATATTGGCACGCCATTACCCCGTTTTCCAAAGCACCGCTTGCGGCTCCAAGCAGGCGATTTTCTTAAAAAAAAACCAATATCCCTTTTAACCAGCCAGCCATAACCCCTTCATGAAAATAATGGTGCTAGGGCTGGCCCTCCTTTTGGCCTTTGCATTTGCCGCATCCCTTTCAATAAACGACCAGATTGCACTTCGCATCCGCGAGGGCGAAAACCATACCGATGTGCAATTCTACGCCCTCTCCTCGACGTATTATTTGCTTTTTATCAATTGCGTGCCTTCTGTGCTCCTTGAGGAGAAGGGATCCGAGCTTGCGGCCATAGAAACCGCCAGAATCGAGGATGTCCTTGGAGAATACATCCGGCGGGGCTATAAGGGATGCAACAACGAGACGCTAGACTTGAACTCATCGGTACTATCGGTGATAACGCAGCTCTCCACTAGGCAAATTGAAGCTGAAGGCAAAATGGCTGCACTTGAGAGGTCCGATGTTTTGCGCCTCCAGAAAGATAGGTGGAATGGGCTGCGGCTCAAAGTGCACGCCTACCGGGAAGTGGAGTTCCCGGTGATAGAGCAAAAGTTCATCCGTCTTGATGAGCTCCTCTTCAACCTTCGGCGCGTCAAAACCCGCACGTCCATATCGCGGACTTCGGGGGATTTTGATTCCGAACTCTTTGAGGCAAAATCACTCCTTGACAATTACGGAAAGGCGCTCCCGTATTATTTTCCGGCTGCAGCGGCATATGCAAATGCATCGCTTGCCATAAGCAATGCAAAAAAACGATACGGCGAGGATGATCCGTGGCTATTGGTGCAAAGCCATTCCTTGACGGCGCTTGATGCAGAGCTCATTGCACTTGAAAAGGACCTTTCGGCTGGCTTCATGCCTCCACCCGAAAGCTTTGCTTCCGTTGCTTCGAAGGCAAGGGAGCTCCAAAGGAAGGCGGGCAGGCGCGGGCCCCAATTGCCATGGTACTATTCGTATATTGTGGGCTTTTTCTGCCTTGTAATCCTTGCAATATTAGCGCTCTTCCGGCTAAGGCCGCCAAGGAAAATAGCAGAGGAGGATGTGCCAAAAATCCGCAGCTTGCTGCAAAAGCTACGCGGAATTGAGCAGCAGGAAGAGGAGCAGAAGTAACCGCCTGCCGCAAGGCATTTGCCTGTTTTAGCTAATAAGGGGCAAAGAAGGCAGATTCGCGCCAAATACTTTTCTCCCCATGCTGCCCCTTAGGCCTGAAAAATAAAAAAATAGGGAGCCGTGGAAGGGCGCCGCTTGCATATTCGCGCAACTAATGCCCCTTCCTACGGGAATAATAAAAAATAAAAAAAAGCTCAACCCTGCAACTCGCCGTCGACCCAGATATCATACGCCGAATATGTGGCTGTCTTTGGCGCAATTACCTCGAAGAGCACGTTTCCATCGATGGTGTTGAACCCGTTCTGGGAATTTACGGGCCTTATGTCCGTGCACACGAAGTAATTCTTTGGCGCAGTTGAAGCATCCTTGAAGATCCCGACCATGAAATTGTCTGTCGTGTTGAGGTACATGGCGGAGGAGATGTTGCATACGGTGCCGTTGTTTATGAAATGGTTGCCCGTGACATAGTACCCTGTAAGTGAGAAGTTAAGGTCCGTAGTCGTTGCATTAATGCTTGCCGGCGAGAACGGCAGCAGTGGTGTTGCGCCTGCCTTGAAGAGGTACATCATTCCCCTGTCGACGGACTTGTTGTACAGTGTCCCTGATCCTGCAGTGGTATTGAGCCTCACTTCTGCCCATATCCTTCCGAAGAAGCCAACATACTGCTGCATTCTCGATGTGACGTTCAAGAGCGTGGACGTGCCGTTTTCAGAAGGCACCGCAACGTTCAGGTTGTCCGTCTGGTAAAGCGATGCCCTGGCCGAATAGGCCAATATTCCCAGTATCGCTATACCTACTACTGCATAATGCCAATTCCTCATTTTACATCATCTCTGTGATTTTTGTGGGTTTCCACTTTCAGACGCTGCCGGAAGCAGCACCTTCAAGATGGGAAATGAGTGGGGGCTTTGACGGTATATAAGGTTTGGCATTTCGTAGTGAACTTTCCCTCCTAAAAATACAATCGCTTGTATGCCTGAATTTTGGGCGGGCAATCTTTGGATGCCTAAAAAAACCGTTACGTTAAGATGCGATTCGATGTTCGCTTAGCACCGATTTTCCAATATTTTCCTGCCTTAAAAACCCTTTTTAAATAAAAAATTGAATTTATTGCTTTTCAATACCTTTATAACCTCTTTAATAGCAATAATTTCACCATAAAAAATCGTTTAAAAATTGATGGAAATAGCTTTAAAAAGGCGCAAAAATTAATCCCTGCACCCCTTCCTCCCTGTGAATATTGATGGTCATAATCCAGCGCAAGAAAGAGCAGTTCACAATAACCCTTCCAAAGGATGTCGTGACGCTGATGGGCTGGGACCGCGGCGATGAACTATACCCATACCCGGACGAAAAGGGGAACTTGATTCTAAAACATATCAAACCGGGCACCATGGACCGGGGGGCTGAAAGGACCGAGGCAAAAATTACCGAAAAGGGCGGCGTTACGAACAACGCCGGGCCAGGCGAAGGCAAATCCAACGCTTCACATAAAACCCACAAATCAAAGGGCCAGTTTACTTTTGGCTTTCCGGTCATGGCCCTGTTTGCGCTTTCCTTGTTTGGAATGGCCTTCCAGGGGCTGTTTTCCTTCCTTGGCGGAGCGCCCATCTTGCTTGCAGTAGGCGACCTTGAGGGCAATATGTCCGCATCGCCAATTCCGGCGCCTTCCCCGAGCATATCCCCTTCCCCCGAGATATCGCCTTCATTGCTCCCGTCAACATCCCTGCCATCGCCGATTCACTCAATTTTGCCTGAAATATCCGTTTTGCCATCGGTGTTGATTGCTGGTCCATCCTTTCCCGCTACTGGCAGCGAAGCGGATATTTCCTCGCCCACTCCCGGAGCATTGGTTTCCGCAGTGCCTTCAATAGAGCCATCCCCGGCATTTTCTTTGCCGGATGCATCGCCATCGGGTGCCCCATCCCCTGCCCCAACACCAAGTGCGAGCCCATCCCCCTCTGATTACCCTTCCCCCATGCCAACCCCCTCGATTTCCCCAAGCCCAAGCGATATCCCTTTTCCAACCCCGTCCTATAGCCCATCGCCCACTATTGGGCCTACGGATATGCCCTCCCCCATGCCTTCGCCCTCGTTTTCCCCATCGCCATCCGAACTGCCTTCCCCAATGCCAACCCCCTCAATTTCCCCAAGCCCAACAGAAAGCGCATCGCCTACTCCAACTGTTTCTATCGAGCCCTCCATAACGCCTTCGCCGGAAATATCGCCATCTCCTGCTGGAACAATTTCCCCAACCCCTTCCATAGGCGCATCCCCATCCCCAACGATTTCCCCAAATGAAACCGAACTGCTTCCGGAACAGCTCAACATTTCGGACCTGAATTTGACTGGCCGCGCGCTCAAAAAGCCAACGAAATTCAAAGTGGTCTTCAAGGACAAGAAAAAAAGCTACCGTTTGGGTGAGGACGTCCGCTTCAGCCTGGATTTCCTTGATGATTTGAACCAGAAAATTGCCGGCGGCAATTTCCGGCTTTTCCTTGTCGGTCCGATGGGTAGCGAGCAGGAAGTTGCCCTCTCCGATATTGCAGGCGGCAAGGAATTCCGCATGCCCGCAAGCAATGCGATGAGGCCGGGCATATACCATTTCCGGATTCAGGCATCGTTCAAGAAGGGGGCTTTGCCAAGGCAACAATTGCCAATTGATGGTTCTGTTGTAGATGGATCTGCGAGCATTTTCCCAACACCTGAAATTTTACCCTCTCCCTCCCAGCAAGCAACACCCCCATTCCCCCTTCCAACCGCTTCCATTGACGTTTCCATGCTCCCCTCCGTCTCCATTCCGGGAGCAACCCCTTCCCCGCTATCAGGTGCAAGCCCCTCGGATTTTCCAACCCAAGCTCCCGATGTTGTAATTCCAAGCGTACCTTCAATTGAAGCTTCTCCATCCATTTCCTCCCTGGAGGCATCGCCTACTGTTGCCTTAGATCCCGATGCATCCCCCTCAAATGCACCTGCCCTTATTCCAATGCCTTCATCTGTTGGACGCCCGATGCCAACAACCCCCGAACCCACTGAAGGCATTGCAGTTTCCCCTTCTCCAACCGATGCCCTCAGTCAACTCCAAGCAAATGACTCTCCCCCCTTCCCCGAAAATTCATCTGGCGTGCAAGGGTCCTCACAATTTGATGTATTCGATGAAGGCGAGGAGGAGGGCTTTGCCCTTGGCCTTGTGAACGTGAATACGCACAAGGGAATCTACCTTCCCGGCGAGGTCGCCAACATCACCATAGGGATTCTTAATCCAGACGGCAGCAGGGCGGATTCGGCGGATGTGGCTGTGGTTATTACCCTGCCCTCGGGAGCGAACGCCACGTTCACCACCGCTTCGGGCATTTGGGACAATAGCAATGGCGAATATACCTTCCTTTTCCAAGTAAGCGAAGCAGGCGTCCATTCTATTTATGCAAGCGCGCTAAAGCCAGAAGCGGGCATCGATGTGGACTTTTCTGACACTTTCGTTTCGCAGGCCTCCAGGGATTTTGATATCGTGCATGCAGAGCCAACGCTCGTATGGCTTGGGCTCAATCCTGCAAGGATTTCCATCACATCCGTTACGGGCGCCCAAAACGTCCGCGCAATCGATACGATCCCAAGCTCGTTTTCCGCGGCGCCCTCAACGCTTTCCAACCTGGACCTTGGCAATGGCTATAGGGAAATTTCCTTTGATCTTGGGAATTTTGCGCCCGGTGAAACCAAAACCATTGAATATGCCTACGAGCCGCCGGAAATCTCGCCAATGCTCTACCTGAAGCGGCCATTCCGCCTTGAATATGGCTCCGGGGAAAGATTCGAAGAGCCCCGGAACTGGACAATTGGCGCTGATGACCGCAACTACCAGCACGATTTCACCATATACTATAACCGCTCCGCTTCAGCAACAACTGCATACCCTTGGGAACCGACGGTCCTTTGCGCCAACTACTCGTATAATATCACGGTTGATGTTGTCAACGGAATAACCTCGGCCGATATCGACAATGTCTCCCTTCAGACATCCGTTGGCGGCTCGTATTCTAGCATTCCCTCGAACAGCTGGATATTTTGGGATTCGGATTCGAACCCGCACCGCATGGCGTTTACCGCATCCACAACCGCAAATGGCAATGGGCACAATGCGAGCGCCTTTACCGTGATCCCCCAAGCAACTGGCTCATATTCGCTTAGGAGCTTTATGAGCGTCCGCAACGGCGTCGTCCTCTTTTCAAGCAATATCCTTCCCGTGACCGTCATAAACTGCACCGATGTGGCGCTTGCAAACCGGGACATATCGATCAGGGCGCCGGACGGCACAAAAGACTACATGCTCCCGGGCCATATTAACTATGTTGCGCTCCCCCTTTTCAACTACGAGACCTCAAACCGGCTCAATGTCGATGCGTCGCTTAAGATTTTGCAGGGCGCAACGGACACTGGCTGGTATGCCGAGGAAGGGGTAAACCAGACGATCAATTTCAGCGCTTCGGATCCAACAGCAGTGAACCCATCCTTCAGCGAAAACGTTTCGCTTTGGAGGGTGTGGGTCCCGGATGACGCCGATACCGGCCAGCAATACGCCGCGCTTTTCCATGTGAATTACAATGGTGTTGTGAAGCAATACAGCAAAAGCTTTGACCTGCTTACGCAGCCCCTTACACTCGTCACTGCCGGCAATGACTATTCGGGCACAACCAATGAGGAAGCATTGGAGCGCTACAACATGTCCGTTGCGGTATGCAACAACGGCGATTCCGAAATCACCGATCTTAGCGTGAAGATCGAATACCCCATCGCCTATTATATTTATGATGGCTCCAACCCAAACAACAATTCCGGAGGGGAGGATTACATAGAGTTCAGCAACCTCTACCTTTCCACAGCAAAATGCTGGGGTGCAGTCCTTATCTTCAGGCCCTTCGATGTCACCGGGCTTGGGAATACCTTCA
The DNA here is from genome assembly GCA_035288785.1 of Candidatus Norongarragalinales archaeon. GTDB lineage: Archaea > Micrarchaeota > Micrarchaeia > Norongarragalinales > SBBD01 > JACRGC01. The sequence goes on along the minus strand of DATDZF010000023.1, from coordinate 12,443 downwards.
CAACTACTGCCTCTTGGAATGGCGGCGCAAATTCCGTCCAGGACCTGAAATTCGTGCAGATGCCCTCGACCCTAGCCGACCAGCCCTTCCCGTTCCTTTGGGTATCCCAGGACGGTTTGGGATACTGGTCCAACCTTACAATTCCCCAGAATACCAGCAAAACCATTTTTGTCAGGATTCCCTGGATGGGCGGAGCCGGCACGGGCGATAATGATGTAAACCTCCATTTGCCAAGCGCCGAGCTTCCCCAGGGCTTTTTCAAGCCCTTCAATTTCTCCACAGGCATCCCCAAACCCGGCTATCCCCTGGGCTCGGAATCCGAAGGCTGGAAAATCAAGTATTATTCCTTCGACCAGCTCCAGGAATCCCAAACGATGGTAGTGAGCTTTACCACTAATGCATCCGCAACCCCTGCATTTTCACCCGGAGGCAAGGTGTTTTCCTTCAACATAAGGCAGTCGACCCAAGGCGAATCCGCCACTAGCGCCCTGAGGCGGTCCAAATTCGAGTACAATAAATATGTGATAGAAGTCGGTGGGCCGTTCATTAAAACGCAGCGCAGCTACAACGACCAGGCTTCATCATGGACTGCTGGCTTCCCGAGCCAATTCGCTTGCGGCTCATTCAATGTGAGCGTGCGCGCTTTCAATAAGGGAAATCAGGCTGTCACCTTGGCTAATGTGACAGAAACCCTGCCTTCCACAATAACCTCCTCAAACCATTCGCCTGCAGCATTTGATAGCGGTTCTTCCTTCGTTACCTGGGGCGATGCCATAAGCTTTGACCCAACTGGCATAACTGATGCAAAAAGCTACAACTACTCCTTCTCCACCCCGCAGGGTTCGCAAACGAACAAGCAGTTCCGGGTTTCAGTGCTTAACGGCAGCACCTTCGTCAACCATTACGGCCAGCTTTATTCAACAGAATTCCAATGCTCCGATTATCCCCAATACCAAAACCTTTCGGTTTCCCCTGGCACTTCCGGTTTCGGGTTCCCCAAAGATTTCGCGGTTGCCGTTTTCTCCAATTTCCACAACCTTACTGTCAACCTTTCAAAATCCCAAGACGGCACATCGAACTGGAGCGTCATCAACACAACCTATGTGAACGCCTCAGGCTCCTGGGCCTATGCCAATATCTCCCAATCCTTCAGCTGCTACGACATCGGATCCTGGTATTATAATTTCACAATATACGACGAGGACGGAAACATCAACATGACCGTGCCAAGCCTCGCTACGGTTTATACGGTCACGGCCGATACCCTGCAGATTACCTTGGTCCAAGGGAATGCGTCCCTTGCCAACCGGAGCGGATCCGACCTTGACCAGCTGGTCGTGTTTGTCAACGATACCAATGGCACCGCGGTATCCGGCATCGGCCTCAACTTTTCCGTAACTTACGATGGCACAAATTACGGCCCTGCACAAATCAACACCACCAATTCATCCGGGCATCTGCACTATTATTTCAATGCCACCTGCTCCCCGACCGAATACGCATCAAGGCCCGACCAGAGCTGGAAAGTCACGCTTGCGGGAAGCTCCTGCTACAACGACATTACATCCACAATCTATGCGATGCAGATCAAAGGCTCCCTGGCCAACAACGTGACAAACCCCAAGGGCGACCAGAATTATACCGAGCCTGCAGGAATCCTGGCGCAAGGCAATGTGAAGGATGATTGCGGAAATTTCATTTCCCCGGTCCAGGATTCGACCATCTCCGCGAATTTCAACTTCACGGACAATACCTCCTCCCAATTCTGCGCTGGCCAAAGCCTTGGCGGAGGCTTCTTCGAGTGCACATGGACGACAACGGATTCGTATGGGGGCTATTACAATGTCACCATGAATACTACTGCGGATAAATATTACCCCGCATTCCTTACAAGGGTCGGCCCCGATCCCGCGTACCTTTTCTACCTCTATTCCAAGCCAAAGCTATCCGGGGAGACGCGAACGCCCCTGCAGGATGGCTGGGGGATGCCGATCAATTTTACCATCAACTTGACAACTCCCGCCTATTATGTCAATTCGACTGCGCACCTCTGGCTCGGGGATGATGCTGCTGCATCGGATTTCGAAGCGCCAGATGGCCGTACCTGCGGCGGGCTTGCATGCGTAAACAAAACCATGAACTGGAGCTATGCCTTCAACTGCGACAACTCTGGCGGGTCGCAGGTCGGCACCTGGTTCTACAAATTCACCGCAAACACCTCCGAGCAAATCAATTCCGAAACAAGCGTTAATTCCACGACCGTGGAAAAGGACGATATCGAAATATTCCATTCGGCCGGCAACAATTCGATTGCCAACCGCTCAGGCGAGCAAATTGCAAGGTTTACTGTCAACCTGACGGACACGGATAGGAATGTCGTTGCAGGCTCCCCCTATTCCACCCTGACCTTCAACGTCACCACAAATGGGATCACAAATGCGACCTATGGCACAAACACCACCAACTCCTCCGGAAGCGCTGATTTCTATTTCAATGCGACTTGCGGGAATGCGGTTGGAAGGCAGAGCTGGTTTGCCTACACTACAGCCAATGCATGCTACAAGGATTACCTCTCAGCGCAGTTCTTCGTGGATGTTTACGGGGATTACCAATTCGAAATCTCCACACTCAATGGCACTGGCGCGGAGTACACAATTGGCCAAAATGTCACGCTGACCCTGACCACTAGGGATGAGTGCTTTGTGTTGGTTGCAAATGCGACCCCCGGCTTTAGCTTTTCAGGCCCGTTCAACACGAGTTCCTGCTCCGGGAATGACATCGTAAACTACAGCAACGGCACCTATTCCTGCACATTCAATACAAGCGCCCTCTCCGCCGGCTTTTATGCGGTCACCGCAAATGTTTCGAAGCAATATTACAATTTCAATTTCACGACCCAGGCAAACACCTTCAAGCTGAATGCGCCAATCAATACCGAGCCCGCCCTTCTTAGCATTGCTGCGTACCCAAATCCCGCAGGCTGGGGAGAGCAGCTTAACTTTTCCGTGTTGGTATCTGATGCGCAGTCTCAGGACGTCGTGGTTACCCTATTCAACGGGAACAATAGCGCAGGCCCATTCGCCGAGCTAAATACGACGACCTGCGTTGGATGCGCAAATAGCACCGTCAACTTCACCATTGACCGGACATTCGTTTGCTCCGATATAGGCCTTAAGCATTTCACATTCAATGGAACGGATGAGCAAATGCTCAACGGTACATCCGAAATCGGCAACTGGACAGTAAGCCCGGACAATGTCACAGTAACGCTCGTTTCCGGCAACAACACCAACGTGACAAGGACCAACAGCACAGTCAAGCTGATACTCAATGCATATGACTCCGACAACCGCTCCAGTGCCCTTAATGCAAATGCGACGATTTGGGTCACTACAAACGGCGCTTCATTTGATTCGGGGAATTCCACCCAGACCAATTCCAGCGGGAATTTCAGCATAATATTCCAGCCCACTTGCAGCTATTCCATCGGGCAGCAACTATGGAAGGGCGGTATTGCGAACGATGCCTGCTATGCGACCACCAATTCCTCCATATCCGGCGCGATCTTCGTAACCGGGGCGCTAAACAACAATATCACCCTGCCACTCAACCAATACATTATGCAGGGTGCGAATGTCACCTTGCATGGCAATGTGACCGACGATTGCAATGTTGCAGTCGCCGGCGCAACTGTCAATTTCACAATCCAGGACGGGGGCGGCCCCCAGCAGTGCGCGCCTGTTTATGATGAGGGCTTTGGCTCGTACAATTGCACATTGAATACCTCCTCACTCACAGGCGGAACTTACCTTGTGATCATGGGATCCGCAAAGACCTATTATACGAATGCATCGGCAAGGCTGGAAAATTCGTTCCACGTAGCGACTGCGCCCGTCCTTACAAATCCGCTTGTCAACATGAGCGCCGTATATTGGGGCGGAGGCCTCGTATTCAATGTGACTTTGAGCGACAAGGATGACAATGTCACGGTTTACCTTTGGGACAAGGCGCCCGGCGCCTCGGAATACAGCTTGCTTAGCTCGCAGGCATGCAACAATTGCACTGACCGCAATGTCAGCTTCACCTACTCCATCCCCACCGCCTGCAGCAACTTCGGCTACTGGCAGTTCAAATTCAATGCGACAGATTTGGTGAACCTGACCGCGCAAACCATAAACCAGACTTACGAACTTACAAAACGGAACGTTTCCGGCAGCCTGATTTCCGGAGGCAACTCCAACGTGAGCAGGCCAAACACGGCTATTTCCCTGGAGGTCAAGTTCCTGGATGCGTTCGATAGCGAGCAGGATATTGGCACGGGCAAATCCGGCACCCTTTACGTAACTACGGCGACCGGCTCCCAGGCATTCTTGACAGGAGGAGCAAACACTTCCGTGAATGGGATTCTTAGGCGCTCATTCAACCCCACTTGCAGCTGGAGCATCGGGCCGCAGAAATGGAAGATGGAGTTTGCGGGTGATTCCTGCTACTATGCGGCAAACTCCAGCGGATATGACGTCAATGTCACAACCGGCCCCCTGAACAACAGCATCGTAAGCCCGCTAAGCGCGGTATGCTATACGCCTAGCACCATGATCACGATCAATGCAACTGCCTCGGATGAGTGCAGTGGGGTTGCATCCGCAACCGTTCCGGTTTTCATACGAAGGGGCACTAACTTCAATTGCGGATCCACAACCGACCTTGGCTCCGGGAATTACAGCTGCGTTTGGGATTCGTCTGGAAGGAGCTATGGCACGTATAATGTCACGGTCAATTCAAGCAAACCATACTACGACAACGGCACCAATACCTCTGTGGATTCCCTGAGGCTTGCAGCATATCCCGAGCTGAACAATCCGGTTGTGAATACCCTCGTTGATGGCTGGGGAGTTGAGCGCACCTTCAATATCACCGTCAAGGATCCCTCTGGCGACACCCTCAATGTCAGCTTCTGGACGCGGGCTTCAGGCAGCGCCGAGTGGACCCTGAGGGGCTCGCAGCTTTGCAATTCATGCAGCTCGGATACCAACCTATCCTTTACCGACCTTGAATTCACCTGCTCCAACCTGCAATCCAACGGCACGTGGGAATTCAAATTCAATGCCACGACCAGCCTTTGCACCAACCTTTACAACCAGTCCGAAATAGGCAATTTCACCCTCGAAAAAGACGACGTATTTGTTTTGCAGGCCTCAAGCGATGCAACGGCCTTCCGCGAGGCAAGCGGGATTGCAAACCTGCGGCTGCTTGTTAACGACACGGATAATGCCTCAATCGTGGGAGCGGGCGTTAACGGCTCCTTCTGGGTTACTACGGATGGCATCGTTTTCGATTCGGGGTATTACAACCAAACAAACGCTTCCGGCTACCTGAACTACCAATTCAATCCAAGCTGCAGCTACAAGGCGCAGCAGCAGGCGTGGCGCGGCGGCGTACTAAACGATGTGTGCTATAAGACAAAGAATTCGAGCGATGCCACCTTCGATGTCATCGGCCAAATCCTTGTTGAGCTCAGTTCCCCACCCGCGCTATCTACCTTCAATGTCACAAATAACGTGACCATAAGGCTGAATGTCACATCGGAATGCATTGCGCAAGAGGGTTTCATCAATTCCTCAGAAGTGAACCTCACACTATTGCACAACCAGACCGGCGACCAGTTTTCATGTTCGCCCGTGAATAATGAGACGAACGGCTACTACAACTGCTCCTTCCCAACTGTTGGAAGGCAGCAGGGGAATTACAGCGTCCGGGCGAATGCATCTTATGATTATTACACCTTCAACTCCTCCCTGTTCCTCAACCACTTCTACCTAAGGAACCTCCTCACCAATGCATCCGGGCTCGTCATGAACCTCACATCGGGGGGCTGGGGAAGGAGCTATCAATTCAACGTCACAATTGACGATCCCGAGAACGAAACCGTCACGTGCCAGCTATTCACCAACACTTCGGGCTTTTGGGCATACCGGGGGAACGGCACCATTGCAAGCGGCCAGGGGAACTGCACGGTTGTTGTGGACCATTTCGAATGCAGCGATATCCTCAACGGGTCGCAATTCATGTTCCAGATAATAAATGGGGAGCCCTCTAACACGTATAACACCTCGATTGGGCCGCTGTTCAACCTAACTGAGGATTCGGTTTCACTTTCTCTTGTTAGCGGGAATGGCGCATCCGTGAACAGGTCCGGGGGCAATTTCACCGCGCTTGGCATCCGCGTTAATGACCAGGAGTGGGGCAGGTATGCCCCATCAGCCAACGGCTCGATCTGGATCACAACCGATGGCGTAAATCTCGATGGCGGGAATGCAACGCAATCGAATTCATCGGGCCACCTGGAAATAGCGTTCAATCCATCATGCAGCTATGCTGCCGGCACCCAGCAATGGTTCGGCGGCATTCATGACGGATGCTACATCGCTGTAAATACCACAAACTACACCCTCGACATCTACGGCTCCCTCCTGAATACAATCGCCGGGCCCCTTGGCATTGAGGTATTTCGCGGCGACAATGTCACCATAAATGGCACCGTTATCACGGACTGCTCCTTGCCAATTGCAGATGCGCTTGTGAACTTTTCAGCAAGGCACAACAACACCCAAACTTCGTATGCGTGTTCACCGGTTTCTAATTACTCTGATGGCAATTACAGCTGCATCCTGAATACTTCCTCGCTCATTGCCGGGGCATACAACATCTCCATGAACTCCTCCCTTGCATTCCACAATCCCGATACGGCAATTGCAGTATTTGTGGCATCATCGAGCTCGTTTTTTGTTGAGACCGTGCCCTATTTCACTGCGGAGAACGTGTCGCCAGCAATTGGAGGATGGGGGGAAACCTTCTACGTATCTGCGAACGTTTCCGATGAGGACAATGACACGTTGACCGTCCAGGCGTATGTGATGCAGCTTGAGCCCTCGCTTGGAAGCTGGTCGTCCCTTGGCTCGCTTTCAAGGCAGGGCCAGAACAAGAGCGTGAATTTTTCCAAGACCTTCGCTTCCGGGGACATTGGCCTTTGGAGCGCGAAGCTCAACATGACCGAGGACGATATATGGAATGCTTCCTCCATTGAGATTAATTTCACAATCGAGCGCGACGACACATCGCAGGTGCATTACCTTGGCAACGACTCAACTGTAAGCCGGCTTGGCACTTCCAACACTACCCGGCTGATCGTAAGGGTGGTTGATACCGACAAGCCCTCGAACAATATCATTGGGGAGGAAGGCCGCCTGTGGGTCACGACAAACGGCACCAGTTATGATTCCGGCACTTTCATCTCAACCAACTCCTCGGGCTATTTCCAGGGCACTGGCGGCAGCGTTTATTTCGACCCCACCTGCAGCTACTCTGTTGGGGTGCAGAAATGGAAAATCGGGATGCTAAACGAGTCCACGCTTTACAAGCCCTCGAATTCCTCCGAATTCATCATGACAATCACATCCGAAATGACGGCGCAGCTGTATGCGCCGGTAAATCAAACCTATCTGCGCGGAGTGGACAATATCAACCTGCGCGCAAACGTCTCGGACCTTGACGCCTCATGCGGGATGGTGACCGGCGCGGATGTTGTGATGTCGCCAGTGGATGGCGCGTCCTGCACCGGCGCAGACGAGGGCAACGGGTTCTACAATTGCACGATTTCCAACAGCACCACTTCAGGATGGGATTTTGGATGGTACAACGTCACCGTCAATGTAAGCCGGCCTTATTATGGCAATATTTCCGCGGTGCGCAACCTCAGCTTTTACATAGCCAGCAGGCCAACCCTAACTTCCCCCGGAATCACCCCCGGCTCGGATGGCTGGGGGGCGCAATTCAACTTTTCCGTCACTGCAAATGACAACGACGGGAACAACCTGACCGTCTATTTGTTCAAGCGATTGGCAGGCGGCAATTGGACCTTCCTGCAATCCCAGACCTGCGGCCCCTGCTCGAGCGAAAACATGCTCTTCATCCAGTATTTCAACAACACGGATGTTGGCTCATCGGAATTCTTCTTCAATGCAAGCGACGCTTACGGCTACACCACAAATACAACTGTCACCGCATTCACGCTGAACAAGGATTCGGTCTCGATTGAAATCGAGTCGGGGATAAATGGCATGGCCGCAAGGGAGGGGACGGGCACGATCCCCCTTGTGCTAAGGGTATATGACACCACCAAGGGCGAATATGTGCCTTCTGGAGTCAATACGACGTTCCTCATCACCACGGATGGCTCCACTTACCTTTCAACAAACGTTACGACGAATTCGTCGGGGCACCTATCCCTTGATTTCGACCCCACCTGCAGCTACAGCTCCGGAACGCAGCGCTGGCGGGGCGGGGTCCAAAACGACCTCTATTACTCGAATTCCCTGACCACCACGCTTTCACTATTTGTGAACGGCTCGCTCCGCAACAGCCTGGAGCTGCCATTCAACGGGAGCTCGTTTAATTCGTCCAATATGATCCTAATAAGGATGAATGTTTCAACGGAATGCGCTGCTGAAGGGCTGATCAATTCCTCGTCAGTTGTGATGCAGCTCCAATCCCCAACCAATGCCACCGAGTCCTGCACTCCTGTTGTAAACGAGGGCAACGGATATTACAACTGCTCGTGGGACTCGACCGGAAAAACCATCGGGCTTTGGAGCATAAGGCTCAATAGCACCAATTCCAGCACATATGCGAATTCCACCCTCTTCCAAGACCGGTTCACCCTCATAAACTCGCCTGCAACTGCGGAAAACTTCACTGTCACGCCTTCCTCCGGGGGCTGGACACGGGTATATTCGTATTCAGCTGATGTGTTCGATCCCGAAGGCAATGCGGTCAATTGCACGCTCTTTACCTCGACAGATGGGGGCACTACCTGGGCCCAGCAGGGCGGCAACTATACCCTTCCGTACGGGAATGGCACCTGCAACTTCAATGTGAGCAATTTTGCATGCGGCGAAATCGGGACCGACAATTATTACAAGTTTTACGTCTACGATTACGAGGGCGGGACGCTCTTCAACCCGTTCAATACCAGCGTGCAATATGGCCCCAACCTGAGCGCAAGCAATGTATCGGTATTTTACGCCGCGGGAAATGAAACCACCCTCAACAGGAGCGCTGGCGCAGTGCTCCTCTCAACCCGGATCTATGATATCGAGAAAGGGGCGTATGTGAACGGGTCCATAAACGGCTCAATTTGGGTGACCACCGACGGTTCGACGGACGATTCCGGCAATGCAACCTCAACAAATGCCTCTGGCAACCTCCAGGTGTATTTCAATCCCTCATGTTCGTACGCTGCAGGGAAGCAGCAGTGGTATTCGGGCACAACCGACGGTTGTTACCAGAATTTGAATTCCAGCGCATTCAACGTCACGGTGATAGGGGACACGCGAAGCAACCTATTCCTGCCTAACGGCGCGAATTATGTGAGGGGCAGCAACGTCTCGTTCAATGTAAGCATATATGATGATTGCAACACCGCGCTTCCCAGCGTTGCACTTACCATCAATTACACCCGCAGCCCAAACACCTATTCCTGCGCCCCAATAACCAACCTCACCGATGGGACGTTCAATTGCACCTTCAACACCAGCGGGTATGAAGCTCGATATTACAATACGACCATCCAAACCTCCAAGTCCTTCCACAACAGCAATACTTCACTATACCTGCACAATTTCCGGATCCAGACCGGCCCGGTGCTAAACGCCCAGTATGTGAACACTTCAGGCGCGGATGGGAACACCGGCCCCGACGGAGGCTGGAAGGAAACGTTCAATTTCAACGTCTCGGTCACAGATGAGGATAACGACCTTGTCACCGCCTATTTGTTCATACGGCAAGGATACTCCGGCGACTGGACCCAGGTGAGCTCGCGCACCTGCACGAGCAATTGCACCAATGCCTTGCTTACCATACCCAAGAGCAATTTCCAGAATACCCAAATTGCCGGGTGGCAGTTCTTCTGGAACGCCACGGATGGCAATTTCACAGCCGAGCTTTCCCCGACCAACTTCACCGTCGAGAAGGACGATGTCAATATCACCTACGTTGCAGGGAACGGTGAAACCGTGTGGCGCAACGGCTCCAACTCGGTTCTGCTCTCCGTCGAGGTCCGCGATATCGACAATGGCAACCAGCCAATAGGTACCGGCCTTGTGACGGGCTATAGGTGGATCACCTATAACGGCTCCGAATACGATTCGGGAACAGGCGTTACCAGCACTTCCGGGTTCTTCAACAGCACATTCGACCCCACTTGCGCATACGCGCCCGGCGTGCAATCCTGGAAAATCGGCTCTTCAGGGCATGCGCACTACAAGGACGTCAACTCCAGCGTCAGTTCATTCACAATAATGGGGAACATGACCCTCAACATTACGCGGCCAATAGGCGTCAATTACACTAGGGGCACTGCCGTTCCCGTCGAGTTCAACGCACGGGATGACTGCCAAAACCCGGTCAACTCATCAACGGATACGCTCACGTTCATCGGCCCCCAAACCTACGAGGAGACGTCCGGGTTTGGCGATTTTGGCAACGGCACCCACAACCTGTCATGGGATTCCTCAAGCAAGGAATTCGGCTATTATAACCTGACAGCGCAAGTAGAGAAAAATTATTATGCCTCGGGAAACACCACGCGGATCAACTCGCTTCAAATTGTTGCGGGGCCCGAATTCCAAACCTCCCCGCCGCCATCACTTGACAATTCGCTTGGCGGCTGGGGGGAAACCTTCACCTGGTCAGTTGAATGCAGGCAAGTGGACGGCGGGCCGTTCAATGTGACGCTCTGGAAGCGGCTCAACAGCTCCGCCGAATGGACGGAAGTAGAAACGAAAAGCTGCCAGGGAGTGGATTTCGTGCCCAAGAGCTTCGCTGAGTCCTTTGCATGCGGCGACATCACGCCCTCAGGCAGCAGCGAGTGGAAATTCAATGCCACCAACCAATGGGGCTTTGGGACGCAGACGGGCACCTCCACCTTTACAATCGAAAAGGACGATGCGGATACGACCATGGTTGCAGGAAGCGGCATCAACATTAACCGCGAAGGCCAAGACCAGGGCCTTTTGCGCCTTACTGTCCTGGATACGGATAAGGGTTCGATCCCAGTTGGTGCTGACATCAATACGACCTTCTATGTGACGACTGATGGGGTGAATTTCGATCCCGGAACCGTCAATGCCACAAACTCCTCTGGAGGGACCAGTCTTTATTTCGACCCCACCTGCCCTTATTCTACCGGCCAGCAGAAATGGGCAGCTGGCGTGAAGTCCGACACCTGCTACAAGGATACTGCCCCGACCAACTTCACCCTTAACATCACCGGCCAGCTGATGAACGATATTGAAACTCCTGCCTATCAACAGCAATTCAACACCTCGAACCAGATAACCGTCAGGTTCAATGCAACCTCTGACTGCTCTGTCGAGGGGATGATCGCCTCCGCCGTGCCCCTCATAAGCCTCGTTTCGCCCAATGCCACCCCCGAAACCTGCAGCCCGGTCTATTCCGAAAGCGGCGCAAATGCAGGGTATTACAACTGCACGTGGGACTCGACCCAGAAAATGCAGGGCAACTGGAGCGTGCAGCTCAACTCTTCAAAGAGCGGATATTACAATTCAAATTCCACCACGCTTGCGGACCAGTTTTACCTCAAGGATGTTGCGCCTGTTGCGGAAAACCTTTCCGTGTACGCTGCAAGCGGAGGCTGGAGCCGGCAATACAACTACAGCGTGCAAATTTCCGACCAGGCAGGGGACAATGTGACTTGCACCCTGTTTGTTTCCAACGACGGCGGGACGAGCTGGGCAAACAAGGGAACTTCCATCGTCCAGGGCGCAGGCAACTGCACTGTTTCCGTCCACGATTTCACCTGCGGCGAGATCGGGACCGACAACTGGTACAAGTTCTACATATTGAATGGGGAGGCCTCGAATGCCTTCAACACCTCGGATACTTATGGTCCAAACCTCACAGAAAGCACTGTTACTGTTTCGCACTCTTATGGGAACGAGACCTCAATCAACAGGTCCGGCAACCTGGCTGGGGGGCTCGTTGTCCGGTTGTTTGACTCCGAAAACCAATCCTTCCTGCCAGCGAATGCGAATGTAACTTTCTGGATCACCACCAACGGCTCGCAGTACGATTCCGGAAACCTCACGACAACAAACAGCTCGGGCCATGCGTCGATAATATTCAATCCTTCCTGTTCCTACAGTGCAACGAAGCAGGTCTGGATAGCGGGCGCAACTGATGGCTGCTACTCTATTGCAAACACATCGCAATTCAACGTCACAACGGTTGCAAATATCGGGCTCAATTTATTTTCACCGGTCAACTCCCAGCGCTTTGAAATCGGCACAAACATCACCATCAGGGCAAACCTCACCGATGATTGCTCCTTGCCGGTAACCTCCGCAAATGTCCTCTTCAATGCAAGC
>DATDZF010000022.1:0-5230 GCA_035288785.1 Candidatus Norongarragalinales archaeon | reverse complement strand
CCCCCTTAGTTTGGTCGGATGCCCAAACCCCCCTATTAGGCGGAGTTCATTTAGCCTGAACCTCACTTTCCGGCTTCTCGGTTGGTGCCTGTTCTACCGTCTTTCCTTCCGGCAAGGCTGATTCTGCTTTCCCTTCCCCTGCCAATTTTCCGCTTTTCGCCTCTATCAACGCATTTACCGCATTTGCCTGCCTTGCCGCCTTTTCAATGATCAGCGGGGTAGAGTGCGAATTGTATATTTCTGCAAATACGGCAAGGTTGAGCGCCTCGTTATGCGCCTGCGCAAGCCCGCCGAGCCAATATTTATCATCTATATCCAGGACATCCTCCTTGTAAATCAGCCCGTCCTCGAAGGCTGCCCGCATTTTAAGGCCCACATCCATCGGCTCAATTGAAAGCTTGGCGAGGATTTTAGCGGCGCTTTCGGAAATGGGCTCGCCCTTCCTGGCAACGACCGTATCCTTGATGATCACGACCTTTGGCCCCTGGATTTTGGCCTCGATTTTTGCCTGCTTGAGCTCCGTCAGGACGGGGCCAGGCGGCAGGCTGGTCTCGCCCGCCTGCACTACGATGTCATTTGGCGCAATCTGGCCCGCCTTTGCAAATGTCTTGCTCTTGCTTTCCCGTAAAAGTTTTGCGAGCTTGAATGCGGACACTTCGGAAAAGACAATGGCGCAGCTCCCATCCAAGTATTCCTCAAGCCCCTTGAGCTCGGGCCTCCCTTCATCTATTGCCCTGCGTACCAGCGTCTCCCTTGTAAGGAACGTCTCCGCAGATCCCCTGATCCTTTTCCGTATGTTGTTGTAATGCTTCGTTGGGAGGTTTTGAACGCTTGCTATTGCAACCACCCTGCTCTTCGCAAGCCTAAGCTTCATCTCCTCCACGACCCTTTGCTTGCCCTGCTTGCTTAAAACCATTTTGAATCAACCAAATCAATATTGAATTTTCCGGGGGATTTGCCCCAACCAGCCATATTTAGCCAAATTTCCATATTTTCGATATTTCAATCATTTCCCGCTGTTTTTATGGCTAACTGCCGTACTTGATTTTCAAGGGTTTCCCCATAGTTAGCTTGATGTAAAGCGCATCGATCTGGGTGTCGCTTAGCTTTTTTCTCAGGCCGTCCAGGACCGCCATTATATTGTCCGCAATCTGCTCTGGCGACATCGTCTCCTTGCCAACGATGCAATGCAGCACCGGGAGGTATTTGCCCTTTGTTTTGATGTTGATTGTCCTGCTTGTCCTGGTTACGAGCTCCTTAAGGTTCGCGTTCGGGGGGATTGGCTTTGGGAGCTTTCCCTTGGCGCCAAGGAGCTGGCCGAGCACTTTTCCTACCGTAGTCATCAATTGGGCTTGGGATAGCAGCGTATAATCCATCAATTCCTTCTGCTTCCTCTTGTCAGTGGCATATGAGTTGATTTCCTCGCTTCCAATCACAAGCGCGACGACTTTTTTTGCATCAACCGCCATCTGGCCGTCCGCGAAGACTGCCACCTTGCTTTCCCTGGGGGCATTGGGCAAAACCACGTCCACATTGACCCGATTCTCGGGCTTCTTGAAGTCGACGTCCCTGAGATTGATTGCAAGGTCAATAGACTGCGCGAACTTGCGCTTCCCCTTCTCCTTGAGGATCTCTTCGATAGCTTTCAAGAGCTGCGATCTTTCCATAAAAATCAATTCAGTGAATGTAAGGATAGAACTGGCTATCCTTGATGCTTATTTTTCCATAATCCATTTTTGAAGCAAATTATGCTTCCATCCCTCCTACGGGCCTTTCTTTGCCAAAGAAACCCTCGGGAAAGAAAAGCCAATTTGGTAGTTTTTACGGGAAAAATAGCTAATTAGTTCGGTAAAATACGTTTATAAACCCAATTGCCCGGAGGGCCTGGAGGAAAGCAGGTTTATATATGGCCAAAACTTACTTTTCTGGCAATGGTCCGAATACTAATCAATGCCTTGCTCATTGCAGCAATTCTTGCTGCATTATTGATAGGGACGGGTGCAAGTGTTCAATCGGAATTATCCTTCCCAGGCCCTGCAAGCGTTGTTACTGGTGATCCTCATCCGGCTCCGCCCCATCCTGACCTGGAGGCAAAAATCAAAAAGGGGGAAATAAAACTGCCTGAATATATCGGCAACCATAAAGCGCTCGAAAAACGGGGAGTGGATGTACCGGAAAAAATCATGAATCTCCGGAAATTGAAGCGCTCCAGCCGGACATTGCCATCACCAGCAAGCCTCGTTTCCGGCAGTGGGGCAGCATCGCAATCTGGCAGCCAATCCCAACAGGCGGCGGGGTTCACGGGCCAGTTCAAGACGCTGGTGCTGCTTGTGGATTTCAATGACCGGCCAAAATCAGTTAATGCCCAATTCTACGACACCCTTGTATTCAGCACAAACGGCAGCAACTCGATGTGGAAATTCTACTGGGAAAACTCCTACGGCCAGTTCGACATAATGACCGTCAATCCGCCATCATCCCTGGGATGGAGCCGGAACCCCCGGAGCTACTATAATTTCGTGCACGGCCAATGGGATGGCACCAAATACGTAAATTGCACATATGGCTATGGGGGCTACCCGAACAATTCCCAAAAATTGACGGAGGAATTGGTTGATATGCTTGACCCATACGTGGACTTTTCGCAATATGACAATGATGGCAATGGCTATGTGGACGGCATCCTTCTTGTCCATTCGGGGTCAGGCGCCGAACTATCCGGGAAAACCTGCGACATCTGGTCGCATAAGTGGGGCATTACCCCTCGAAGCAGGGATGGCGTCTACATCTCCGCCTATTCGATACAGCCCGAATACTGGACATCCCCTGGCGATATGACCATTGGAGTCTACAGCCATGAGTTTGGGCATATCCTGGGGCTTCCGGACCTTTATGATCTCGACAGCAGCTCCCGCGGAATTGGCAAGTGGAGCCTTATGTCTGGAGGCTCTTGGAATGGGGCCCTTGGGAATTCGCCTTCCCATATGGACGCATGGAGCAAGCAGAGATTGGGGTGGGTGACCCTTAATGCACTATCGTCCGGATCCCAAACCATCCAGCTCCCGCAATCCGAAACGGTTTCAACGGGAATATACAAGCTATACGGGAATGCGACCAACACGACCGAATATTTCCTCCTTGAAAACCGCCAGAAGGTGGGTTACGATTCAGCTTTGCCTGGTGCAGGCATGCTTGTTTGGCACATTGACGATAAGCAGACTTCAAACTCCAAGGAATGGTACCCTGGCCACACCTCAACTGGCCACCTTTGGGTGGCCTTGGAGCAGGCCGACGGGCTTTGGGAATTGGAAAAGAATATCGACTACGGTGACACTGGAGATCCCTATCCGGGCTCGACCAGCAAAAGGGTTTTTGATGCCTTCAGCACCCCAAATTCGGATAATTACGCCGGCCAGCGGACAGGCATAAGCCTTTCAAACATCTCAAATTCCAGTTCCACAATGGGCGTTAGCATTACTTTCGGGGGAAGCGGAGTAGCTCCGGTGAACGGAACGCTTTTTGTCTCATCCTCTCCGGCAGCTGCAAATGTCTACCTGGGCGGGACCTACCGGGGTGTTACACCGCTTACCCTGCTCGACATTGTGCCGGGAAATTATCCCCTCTCAGTCTGGAAGCTGAATTATTTCTCCGACAACCAGACGGTTTCAATTGTTGCGGGCCAGACGACAAATGCGAATTCCAACCTTGTTGGCCTTCCGAGCAACATTTCCGTTAATACTACTCCCTCCGGTGCCTTTGTGTACTTAGGGGGGGTCTTCAAGGGAATTTCGCCACTTTTGATGGCAAATGTGAATCCCGCCCCTGTTGCCATTAACCTCTTCCGGATAAATTATACCAACACCTCCGCAAGTTTTGTGCTTCCCCCAAACACAACCTACCTGCTTGACGTGGTCCTCAAGCCAATCAACGGCACGCTCAACGTAAATTCCTCCCCGGCCAATGCCTCAATTTTCCTCAATGGCTCATTCAAGGGCTACACGAATACGGTTATTGCAAATGTGCTGCCGGGGTCATATCCGCTTGTCATTGGCAAACTGAATTATTCCAACTATACGCAAGCATTGGTTTTTAGCTCGAACCAGACAATAACCCTAAACGTATCTCTAATACCGCTCCCCGGAAAAATAATCGTCAATTCCAATCCCCCAGCTGCAAATGTTTTTCTTGATAGTATGCCCAAGGGGACTGCGCCCCTGACAATCTCCGATGTTAGCATTGGCAGCCACCAGCTCGCGGTCACAAAGGCAAATTATTCCAACTATTCCCAAGTCCTTACAATTTCCCCGAATGAAACAAAGACTTTTAACGTAACGCTTAGTCCCCTTCCCGGGACAATACTTGCGGCCTCAAATCCCTCCGGAGGAAGCGTCTACCTCGACGGGCTGCTTAAAGGGGTTACTCCCGTGACAATTGCCAATGTTGCAATTGGCAGCCACCAAATAGTCATCACAAAAGCAAATTATTCCAACTTTTCCCAAACATTGGCAATTACTGCGAATATGACCGTTTCTGTGAACGCCACTTTGCAGCCCTTGCTCGGCACCATTCAGGCAAGCTCTTCCCCGACTGGAGCTAGCACTTATTTGGACGGCATCCTCAAGGGCTTAACGCCTCTCACAATAAATAATGTGGGAATGGGCCTCCACCTAATTGAATTGACGAAGATAGGATATTTCGAATACAATGTCACCGTCAATACCACTCCCAATTCCACCATCGTGGTAAGCGCAATCCTGACGCTTATTCCAACGGCTACGCCTTTACCCAGCCCATCGCCTTCGCCGTCCATTTCTCCTAGCCCTTCACCTTCCCCATCGCCAACACCTATTCCGGATAGTTGCAACGACTCGGATGGAGGCATTAAATATGCAATTCGAGGCTCGGTTTCCGGTTATGCTGGAGGCATCCTTTACGATGTTGACGATGTTTGCAACGGTTCGCTTCTGACCGAATATTTCTGCTCCAGTACAAAAGCAAACTCCACAATGGTTAATTGCGCTTCGGGTTGCAGCAATGGTGCCTGCAGCCCAGCTCCCTCTCCATCCCCAAGCGTATCACCTTCACCCTCCCCAACCGCTTCACCTACCGCATCTCCTTCCCCCCAGACCGGTTCAATTTTTGGGACGACCAATCCTTCAGCTGCAACTATGTCTGTTGATTTCAGTGCAAGGGGTCTTACTCCCCTTACAGTATCCGGCCTTACAGTAGG
>DATDZF010000021.1:0-13020 GCA_035288785.1 Candidatus Norongarragalinales archaeon | reverse complement strand
CGGGAGTGTATGGGGCCAACATGGATCCTTGGAGAACCCAATTCGACGCTTTTGATCCGAGGAATGGCAACTATTACCAGCAGCAATGGAACAATTTCGGCCAGGACAGCACGCTTTCAGGGGCAAGTGACCCGGGAATCTGCAGGCCAAATGGCAATGGGTTCGACTGCAATATTGTACTGACACCTTTCCTGCCCGTCAATGGCATGGCATTCACCATCGTGAACGATTATGCGCTCTATTCCTCCTCACCCTCCCAGCTTCTTGTGGATCCGGCCTCCCAAGACGGCTTTTTGGCAGGAATGTATGTCGATAGGGCCGGCCCAGAGGGGCTGATTACCGGCGGATTGCAGTTCTTCAACAGCGTTTTCCTCACGGCGCCGCGCTTCTCCACATTCGTGATAACCAACGACCCGGAGAAAATGGTTTATGAGATGGATGGAGATAAATTGTCGGTGAGGTTTGATGATGGGGCAAAGGACAAGTTCCAAAACTTGATTGTGCAATTCCCGAACTTCCAGCAGGCGTTCACGATCAACCTGAATTTCGTGATTGATGACAAGTGGAACAAATACGCGCTGCAGCAGGTGACCGCGGGTCAGGTTACCTCGCGCCTCACCACCAAAGTTGGGGAGCAGCAAACCTCTCTGGAGCCATATTATTTCGTTGACAACATCCCAAACAGCGAGTTGACATCAAAAGATTTGTCCTTGAAACGCGGAAAGGCGCAGCTTGACGACCTCTACTATTCCGAGGTAAAGGTATCGGGCGATGAGGAAACCAAGAAGGCGGACCTGGAAACCTCGAAGAACAACCTGCTCGAATTGAAATTCCAGGGGAACATGATCGAGACGGGCGCAACGCTCGATGTGATTGGCAACCTGCTCAAGAACGCTGAAAATGGCGATGAGGATATTGGGGCAAACATCTGCCAAGGCAGGGATTATTGCGCATACGACATCTATTCAGATGCGCACAAGAAAGTGCGCAGCGACATGACCGCGCTTGCAAAATCCATTAAAATTCAGAAGCTCGACTATGCCACATTCGGCGATTATGCCTGGAAACGGCTCGTTGATGCCGCTGTGCTGACGCTTTCGGATTATGCCGCCGACAAGGCGCAATACAAGATCTGCGGCGGGGCCAAGGGCTGGCTGGATGTGTGCTCTGGCAAGTCAACTGGCTCAAGCAATTACGATTGCTATGACAATGATGCGCATTGCGACAATTCCGTTTCAGGAGGGGAATGGGGCGCCCTGATACAGGAGCAGTTTGCAGCGGCGGCATGCGATGCGGAAGTTGTCGCGAACCTGGAGGCGATATTCAATACCGGAAGGTGGGATGAGCTTCGGGCGCTCATGATGAGGGTGCTTGCAAGGAAGGGAGGGGTGCCGCGCCTTGGCCACACAAAGCCGATAGTGGATTTGAGCGACCTTGAGGTTAATGTGCTCTATAAGGTTGCCGCGGATGGCAAGGAAGGCGGCTACATACTCGAGAATTACAAGATTGGGAACGAGGCATCGAAAGGTGGCTCCGGTGGCCTGATTAAACTTACGCAATGGGCAAAGGGAAAGCGCGCATCCGATGTCGAAACGGAATTGGAAAAGAACCTCGAGAGCACCAAGGGCGCGGGCATTGCTGCCGGAGGGAAGTTCGAGCCCATCCGGATGAACACCGAAAAGAAGCCGCAGTACTTCTACCTTACGCGAAAGGATGGCAAGATTGAAGTGAAGCTCGATGATGAGGGCAAGCCGAACCTGTTCACCATGAATAAGTACCCGTTTGATCTCACGAAGGACGACCTCAAGATTTTCAGCGATGAGAGCTCCGGCGACGAAATAAAGCTGGAGGACAAGTACATCTCCGCGCCCGGCGACAAGAATGCGATCAAGGTGTACAGCTGCAATGTGGCTTTCAAGACGGACGGGGATAAGATATACATCAGGACGGACGGAGTTGTTAACAGCTGCGAGAAATACAAGAAGCAAATTGACCTTGGAAAGCTGCAAAAGGACATAAACAATGCAAAAAGCACATCTGCCTCCAACGCGATCCGGATCAACCCGGGCAAGAAGGAGCTCTACATCATTTCCGCAACCAATGTCAACAAATGCGATCCACAATGCACCGAAACAAAGTGTTCATCAACGTTCTCACCAGCAAGCTACATTTCCTTTGCCGATCCTGCCTCGGCAAATCCGGAGGAGGGCAGCGGTACCGATGCACCATTGGATGGCGAGAAGTGCACCATCACGAATCCTGTCGCGGACGAATATTCCGCAATCAGCCGGAAGATACTTCGCGCAAAGATTGACTACTTCCTTGATGAGAGCGCGGTCTTTGACATAAAGGTCCCCAAGTCTGAAACCGGTGCTGAAACCAGCACAACTACCGTAACAACAACAACTGAAAAAGTGATAATCACCTCGGAAGAAGAGCTCACTATTAGTATTTCTCAGCAGGCAGCCGATGTAAAAGCGCCGGGCACAGAGAACAAGGCCACAACAACAAACGAAGTTCCAGGAGCGGGCCCATTAAATGATCAGCCGCCTACTCCAGAGGTTACGACTCCAGGCAGTGTAACCGCAAAAATGCTCATCTACGACATTTTCGTGAACGACCTTGTGATTTCCAAAGGGAAGGATGGTTTCGACAAGGTTAGCTGCCCGGAGAACGATCCAAGCAAGGACTTGATAAAAACAGTCGGGACTGACAGGTATTTCTACCCCACCGGAGACCAGGTGTGCGTAAAGGTGCGCATTCCCGAGAATGTGTTGAATGCATGGGCTGCGGATTTGGCGGCAGGCGCAAAAGTAACGGTATTTGCAAAGTCCAAGAGTGGAACGGATAAGTCCCTGACAGGGGGAGAAAGAGTGATCAAGGCAAAGGCCGCATCCCAAGGATACTTCAGGGAGGAATTCAGGTTCAGCGCCAAAGAGCTGGTGGACTACAAAGTATACGTGAAAGTCAGCGTCGATGGCAAGGAAGCCCTGAGCAGGCCGTGGATGCCGCCCAATTCCATTTACATCGGCAAAAGCCAGCCCGTCCAGTCGCTCGAGGGAGCACAATTGTGGTTCGATACTGTTGAGTTCCACATAAAAACAACAAATCCTTTGGAAAGCGATCAAAATACCAAATCAAAGCCCTTCACGCTAGACACACGGACAAGCTATGCGTGGGAATTTACGAAGGATCAGTTCGTAATCCCAGGTACAAGGAATTGGAGAGATGTGGACGAAATCGAGGATGTTTATCTCAAGATCGGCGACACCACCCTATCAAATAGCGATACCGCCGTTTTCCAACAACCTGCGTCCGGATTGGCCGGCACAATCAATAAGCAAGTTGTCAGGGATTGGCTAGGCTCAAAAAATGACAGGAGGAGATTGAGCAACAGCAAATATTGCTGGGATATGATTTTTGATGAAGTGGAAGTTACATGGACTTCGGATAGCGAAAACAATAATTTGCTCCTCAAATTCCACTTCGAGCAGTGCACGCCAGGCACAAGCTCCGCAAGCACCCCGACATCCACGGCAAGGCCCACACCCTACGAATAACGCCCATTGGCCACCCTCTCACATCTACCTATATAAATCAGGAATTCCATACCTATTCCAAAATAGCAGTGAAATATATGCCGGAAGCAAAGAGACTATTGGTCCTGTGCGTGGATGTAGATAACGACCTTTACGAGAAGGCCAAGGTGAAGGGGCCAATCATCGGAAGGAAGCGCAACCTTGAGGCCGCAACCAAATTCTCCTTGGCAGACCCCGGCGACACCGATGGGAACACCATCTTCCAAGCAGTCAAGACCTACGATCAGCTCGTAAAGCAGGGGTACAAGGCGGAGGTTGCAACAATCACCGGAAGCGCAAGGCTCGGGTATTACGCGGACCGCGAAATAGTAAAGCAGCTGGAAAAAATCATTGACGATTTCAAGCCGGAGGCATGCGCGTTCATCTCGGATGGCGCTAGCGATGAGCAGATCCTTCCCTTGATCCAATCTAGGGTAAAGGTGAACAGCGTAACCACCCTCATCGTTAAACAGTCAAAGGAGCTGGAAAAGACATATTTTGTTTTACTGGAAAAGCTCAAGGAGCCCCAGTTTGCGCGGACCATCTTCGGCATACCGGGCCTGCTCCTGATCCTGGCATTCCTTTTCCAGGAGGCGGGAGTGAGGTTCTTCATTGGGATATTTGGCATTTACCTGGTATTGAAGGGATTTGGCGTTGAGGAGGCAATTCTTAGGAGGTTTGCGCGCGCGGAATTCTCAATTGAGAGGGTCAGCTTCATATTCCTGTTCGCATCGGCTGCCTTCATAATCATATCAATCTACCTGGCAATAGCAACGGTTTCCAACATGCAGCAGGAGGGCGTGGAAAATATCGCCAAGATCGTCGCCTATGCGCTGAAGGATTTCCTCCTGCTCTTCCCAATCGCGCTCCTCCTCATCATCGGGGGGAACCTGCTCGAGTCCTGGAACGAGAAGAAGAAATACCTGTTGCCGAACTATGCGATCTCCTCTTCCGCAGTCGTCCTCTTCTGGCTGATTGCAAACAATGCCGCGGACTGGGTGATTGGCAAACTCAGCTTTGCGGATTTCTTCTATTCGCTGGTGCTGACAATTGCGATAATGTACCTGGTCATTTACCTTGCAAAGCAGTTCAAGAGGAACATCATCTCGGCAATGAAGCTGGAGGGAAGGGAGGTCTACACCGATATCGGCGGCTTCTTGGGCAAGATTTCCGGCGTGGATCGGGATGCGGAAGCGCTCATCGTGCAAACGAGGCGCGGCCAGAAGATCGACCTTAGCTTCGAGAGCATTGCAAACATCGGCGATAAACTAATCATCAAATACTGACATTTCGATCCTGAACGGTTTATTAAGTTTAATAGCATCAATAATGCATCTGATTCTAATGGGGCAAAGAGCCGTGGTCGATATGGCGAAAGTGGACAAGTCTGAGCTGGAAAAGATCTCGCAGATGCTTGAGCTTATGGTCACGGATACGTCAATCCCGCGCAATGTGCGCACCAATCTGCAGGATGCGCAGCACAAGCTAAAGGACAACACCGACACCGACCTTGCGATCGGCTCCGTGATCTATACGCTCGACGAGGTCTCATCCGACATCAACCTTCCCATGCACGCGCGGACGATGATCTGGAACCTCATGAGCGAACTGGAGAGCATGAAGGGCTAGGATTGCTTCCTTAGCTTCCGCATGTGGTCCACTTAATTCCTTTCAATATGTTTAAATTCGGCCCTAGTTTAACGATTATCGAATTCCTCTCCCCTTTTAGAGGGAGCCCAATCGTACAGGGGGTTTGGGCGTCCGACAAGACTAAGGGGGATGTGCCCCCTTGGGCTTGTCATGAACATCTGCATG
Organism: Candidatus Norongarragalinales archaeon; assembly: GCA_035288785.1. Taxonomy (GTDB): domain Archaea; phylum Micrarchaeota; class Micrarchaeia; order Norongarragalinales; family SBBD01; genus JACRGC01. Next base: position 7,627 of record DATDZF010000021.1, on the reverse strand, counting down.
CTAAATCCATTTTTCCATCCCTACCTTGGGGGAACGGAAAAGCACGTCCTTGAGGTCTCAAGAAGGCTTGCTAAAAAGCACGATGTCACCGTGCTGACAGCGCAGGTGGCAAACACTCCGGTTTACGAGGAGATAGACGGCATCAAGGTTAAGCGCATCCCCTGCAAGGTATTCTACCAAACGCCCTATCCGGTACCGCCGCCGGCGCCGGTTTCTCCCTACTTCCTGACGGAACTTATCAAGGAAATCCCAAGGCACGATATTTTCCACATGCACAACCGCTTTTTCTACACGCTTTTGGATGTTGCCTTGATGAAGCGCATGGGAGGAAAGATTATTGGCCTTACCCTGCACAATTCCAGATTGATTGGCATTGATTGGGCAACTGATACGTTTGGCAACATGTTTGATGATGTTCTAGGAAGGCAGACCATGAGGGCGGTGCACGCACTTGCGGGGGTAAGCAAGGATACTCTGGATATGACCGCCCCAAAGGATGTCAGCGCCGTCAAGAGGGTCATCTACAATGGCGTCGATATTGAGCTCTACAACCCCAAGAATAAGGAGGGAAACATCAGGAAGAAGTACACTCTGGGGGAAGACCGGATAATACTCTCGATTGCGCGCCTCCAGCCGCAGAAGGGCTTCGTGTATTTATTGCAGGCTTTTGCGGATGTCGTAAAGGAGGAAAAGGATGTTACACTCGTCATTTTGGGGAAGGGTCCGCTGGAAGGGTACTTGAAAAAGTATGCAGCCGACTTGGGGCTTGGGAAGAGCGTCCTATTCATAACCGAGAAGATGCCTGAGGCGGATATGACCGAGCTTTACGCGGCGTGCGAATTTTTCGTGCTTGCCTCCGTTTGGGAGCCGTTTGGGATGGTCTTTTGCGAGGCAATGGCCTCCGGAAAGCCAGCGATTGGCACCAATGTGGGGGGCATCCCGGAAATCATACAGGAGGAATCGGGCATGCTCTTCGAGAGCCGGAATGTCCGGCAAATCAAGGAAAGCATGCTAAAGATGCTTCGCGATGACAAATTGAGGAGGCGGATGGGCGCAAATGCCCGGAAGAGGTGCGAAAAGAACTTCACATGGGATTTGTCAGCGAAGGGGTATGAGGAGCTCTACGGGGGCATCATGGAAAAATAACGCCCGGAACACTATCCCTCATAGTTTAAAAAACTGATAAACTCATAAACAAAGTATGGGAAAAAATGCGCCTGAAAGGGAGGCAAGAATCCAAGTAAAATTTGGCGGGGGCAGGGTAATCGTAAGCGATGGTCAAATTGTCCATGAGGTAGGATTGCCAAGAAGCCCTGTTGCTTATACTGAACCATCAGCTAGATTCAGACGAATAGCGGACAAACATCCAGATGGCACCCAAGTAACTTATCGGACAGTTGAGACTCGCTATAAGGGCAGAACTAGTCATAACATATTGATTGAATACTTCAATACACCCACACCAGATTTCCAACGGACAATGAGGGATATCATCGGGCTTGTAAGGCAGGTGAATGAAAGGCACACCCCTGTATCCGGCCTGGGTTTGGTTGCCCTGGGAAGGACATGGGTATTTTCTCCTTTGAATCGCAGATGGCTCGAACGTGTTGCCAGAAGGGAAGGATTTAAAGTCGAACAGGATCCCGGCGATCCACAAACGGAAAAAGCATATGTCGGGTCGATAAAAAGGGGGTTGGCAAAGGTTGAAGGTAGAATAGCCGAATTGGCATCATCAAGAAAACGGAATGCCAGGATTGGTATCTCGCGTTGGAGAAAAGCAGAGTCAGATGCTCGAGTCGCGCTGATTGCGCTAAGAACATCTGTCAGAAAAAGGAACCCCACAAATCAAGACCACAGGGCGATCCTAAAAAGCCTTTCAGTTCTGAACAGGCGGCTTGGACCTGCTCTTGCGCACTATCTGTTGCAGGAAGCCTATACCTCTTTCAGCCTGAAACCTGTTTGAAAATAGGCAAACCTATCCCTTTGGCTTGTTCTTCCAGTGGTGGGCAAATATTCCAAGAACGGTTGAACGGGCAGCTCCGGAGTCATAACCCTCCTGCTCCAGCATTTCCGGCAGACCTGAAATATCGCCGTCGTGACATCCCTTAGCAATTCTTTTTCTAACCTCTTTATCAACCCGGCTTAACAGTCTCTGTTTGACATCTTCAGGTACACCCGCTATGCTAAGATGATGGTCGACGTGCCCTAGGCTTGTGTTTTTGCGGTAATCCTCTTGTTCTTTTCTTCCCATAGGACGGTCACCTTTTGCGAATATATTAGGAAAAAGGCAATCTGATTTATATAAACGTACCTTCATCCGATGAAGTTTCATTACTTTGAGGCAAACTGACAAGAATAAAATGGGCCTGCCGGGATTTCCATGCCTTGCCCCCTTCTTTCAAAAAGAAGGTGGCGATGGCTCCGCCGCCAAGAAACAAATTTCCGGCAGCGAATCAAAACAAACTGCACTCCGAAGGGGAGCGAGCAGTCTGCTCAAGGGGGATGCATCCCCCGACGCAGACATTTGAACCCGGGACATCCAGTTCACCTAGCCCACTGCCGCACGTGCGGCAGCGTCATATAAGACCTACGCGCCTTGCCCCTTTCTTTAGAACCGAGCAGACAAAGTCTGCACGGCCCCGAAGAACGAAGTTCTTCAGGGAAGAAAGGTGCGAGGGCTCCGCGACATGCACAGAATCCTAGGATTCCGGGCATGCCCAGAAACAATGTTTCTGGCGCAAAGAAAACATTCATTTGCGCATCAAAGCCAAAACCAAGGCATGGCGCTCTAGACCAGGCTGAGCTTCTTCATGGGAATTGCAAGCAACACCCATTTACAAGCCCGAATTGAACTTTCATTCTTTTTCGTAAAGGCCCAAAGTATTATTCCACAACGCCTTTATAACGATTTCAAAACAACCGGTAAGCTTTTTTAATGCCCTAACCGTTATCAGCTTATGTTCCACGATGCGGTCAGGGGCCTTGAGGCAAAGGACTTCCTTACCCTTGCAAACGGCGCTTCCGGATTCATGGCAATCTACTATGCACTCTCATCCAATCCCACCGCAGCCGTGGTGTTCGTGGCCTTCTCGGCAGTATTCGATTACCTTGACGGGCAGGTGGCGCGGGAAACGCACAAGAAGAACGACTTTGGAAGGGAGCTGGATTCGCTCTCGGATATCATTTCCTTCGGGGTGGCACCGGCGGCCATAGTGCTTTCCTCCAACTACACCTCGCTTGCACTCGTGTTCTCCATCTGCTACGTATGCGCGGGGCTAGTACGGCTGGCGGCATTCAACATCCAAAAGGAGGAGAATGCGTATTTTGGCCTCCCCATCCCCGCAGCAGCGTTGTTTGCAATTGCGGTGTTCCTCCTAGCACGCGAGCTTTCACCCTTCGCATTATTGCTTGCAGCCGTGATGATGGTGCTCAAGACAAAGATCCGCAAGCCCAAATTTTGAGGGAAATGCATGAACCGTGTAAAATCCGGAATACCGGGCCTAGATGATCTGATCGAAGGGGGGTTCCCGGAAAGTTCCGCGGTCCTTATTTCAGGCGGCCCTGGCTGCGGCAAGAGCATCTTTTGCATGCAGTACCTCTACAACGGCGCCAAATTGTACGGGGAAAGGGGCGCTTACATCACCCTCGAGGAAGGCCCCCATAACATGTGGTGGAACATGCAGCGGTTCAAATGGGACCTCCTGCCCCTCGAGAAGGAGGACATGCTTAAAATTTACAAATTCGAGCCATCCATTGCAATGAAGGATGATATTGAAGGCCAAACCAAGCGGATTTTGGAGAAGGCAAGGGAGATGAAGGTCAAAAGGCTGGTGATTGATTCCATAACCGCATTTTCCCTCTGGCTTGACAACACCACCAAAATAAGGTTTGCGATGTACGACCTGATAGAGGAGCTGCGGAAAATGGATGTCACAACGCTACTGACATGCGAAACCGCGGGAAAGAAGGATGACATCTCGAGATTCGGGGTGGAAGAGTTCCTATGCGACGGGGTGGTGCTGCTCTACTTCTACCCGCCCCACCGCTCAATTTTCGTAAGGAAGATGCGCGGGACCAACAACGACAAGAGCGTGCATCCCTTCGAGATCACGGATAAGGGGCTGGAAGTCGACCCCAGGGCGGAGGTCATGTGGGAGTCGATGCACTAAAGAAACTTTTGATAGCGCCCTTCTGAAATTAAGGATTCCCAAACAAATAGGGGGTTTGGGCATCCGCGTCGGAGGAAAATCCTCCATTGATTCGCAAACAAATTAAGGGGGTAGAGGCAACAAGCGTCTTGGGAAACTCAGGTTTCCCGCTACCCTTGGAAGCACCCCTTCCTAATATTCCACATCAAATTAGAAGGGGTAGGGCAACATCCAATCACTTTGGATGTTCGTAGAGGAAAGCTCTACGCAACCCGGAAGGGGAAATCATTCCCCTTGGTGTTGGGGCTTTGCCCCCTGGTGGGGTTGCTTACGTGATATCAGTATTGCACTTCTTTTGGCCGCATTTGATGCACAGGTAGCAGCCGCCGGCCCTATACATCTTGCCACCGCACAGGTCGCACTTGACAGAATTGGTGTTGCTATCCATCTTCCCGAACACTTCGTCATCTTCCGAAAGGGGCATTTTCTCGCCGCTCATACATTTAAGCCAGGGCCAACAGTGGCAATTACCTAATGGCTATTTGGCAATAATAAGTGTTGCTTTTTGGAAAGCCTTGGCGCCCGAAATTTACGGGCATCTCCTCTCGCAATCAAATCCGCAAACAGTTGAGCGCTGCAGGCACGCATTTCCAGTTGCGTTCTGCGCAAATTCACAGTAGAAATCGGAGATGCTGTTCTCGCAGACAATATTGTTATCAATGATATTGAAAGTGTCAAGGACATTTATCCCGTATTCATTGCCATTGAAGGTGTTTCCCGAAATCACCGCGCTCGACCAATCCAGCACATGGAGCCCAACGCCCCTGTTCCCGTTGACCTGGTTGCCCTTCAAAACGTTGTCCATCGAGCGCGAGGTTATCTTGATGCCGGCGGTGTTGAAGCTGACATTGTTGCCCTCGATCAGGTTGCCACGCGAGCCGGAGATCTGCAGGCCGTAGGTATTCCGGTAAATCTGGTTGCCTTTTAGCGTGTTCATGTCGGATGTGACGAGCTGGATCCCGTATTTCTTTGATCCGTCGGCAAAATTGTCCAGGATTTCACTGCCATCAACGGAGTTGAGGATCAGCCCCCCGACCGGATTGTTGAAGAATTGGTTGCCCTTGATTAGGAGGCCCTTGGAGGTCTGGACGAGCATGCCCCCCCTGTTTTCCGAAAATATGCTCTCAACCACAGAACTCGAATCGGCATTCTTGAGCCTTACACCGACCTCAAATTTGCTGATGTTGCAATTCTTTATCGAAGTGCCCTCGAATTCGGAATATACTGCAGAGGAATTTTCCTCCTCCTTACCGGTGATCCGGTGTCCACTGCAGTCAATTGTGATGCCTTGCGCGCCCACAACAAAGCAGGTCCCCTTTGATTCGAGGTCATTTTCGAGGACGATGTCCTTGGAGACCGGCCCGCACTTGGATATTTCCCTAAAAACAATTGTGGGCATTGGCTCATCCGTGGGGGTTGGGGTCGGGATGGGGGTTGGGGTCGATAGCTTTGTTGGTTCCGGTGTCGCGGCAATCGAAACGGCCGGCGTAGGGTTGACGGGAGGGGATTGCGGCAGCTGGGAAAAGAACACGAATATCGCAACCACGGCAACTATCACCAAACCCGCAATTACCCAGTTCGTATAATTGGGCTTGTAGGGCATCAACGCCTTGGGTATTTCCTTCCCGATCGGCCTAGGGCCCTTTGGCCTTTGTTGCGGCTGCTGCATATGCAAAGAAAAGGCATGCATGATTTAAATACGTGACGAGTGTATTTTTTCCATGGGGGATTTCCTGGATTCGCAAACAACGGTAATTTTGGCGATTGCAATTGTAGTGCTGATCTGGTTCCTGAGCTTTCCTAGCAGCAAGCGCAGGCCGCGCCAGCCAAAGGACTACCATTTCTGATGATGCAAAGATGCGGTTGGGCAAGGAAACATCCAATATTCGCTAGGCACTCTAAGATAAAGATCTGGAGATGCAAAAAAATAGCCTATAATTCAATTGATTCCCCAACGTTAAGCACATGCACCAGCGCCTTCGAATCCTTCTTTGCCCGCTTCTGGAAATCGTACGGGTCTGCGCGGATGTTTTCGAATGTGTTGTAGTGCATGGGAATGACATGGGATACCCTCATCTTCGAAAGGGCGGATAGCGCCCCGATCACGTCCATCGTGTATGTACCCCCAATCGGAATGATGGCCACATCGGCCTTGATCTTGGTTAGCCCAAAGAAATCGTAGGTGTCCCCGGCAAAGTATACGGATTGGCTGCCGTCGGAAACGATATACCCGACAGCATATGAGGATTGCGGATGGCGCGCCTCGACAACCTTGATGTCGAATCCCTGGTAGGTGAACTCATCCCCAACGTAAGCAACGACCTTGCGGTTTTCCGGAAGGGAAATCTTTTCGAATACACCCTCTGGCGCCACAACGTGCGCAAAGGTCCTATCATAAATCCGCTTGACATCGATTGGGTCAAAATGGTCGAAATGCTCGTGGGTGATCAGCATAAGCTCCGCATTGCGGACGTGGTCCGCATCGTGCGCGGGCGGGATAAGCCGCTCCTCCTTTGGGCGGGGGTTTAGCCATGGGTCGAACAGGATTGTCTTGCTCCCAAATTGCGCTTCGAAGGCGGAGTGCCCCAGATATTTAAGGGATACCATATTTGCACCACTTATGAACTGCCGGAGCAGAATTAAATACCTTTACGTTATCGGGGATAGGTATTTATGCGTAAAACAATCAAATCTCTTCGATGGCAATAAATTCTTCGAAATGGAGCTTTAGGGATTCGCTAAGAAGATTCGCGGATGTTCGGAGAAGCCCGGCCATTAACGGAGTAAAAATTGCCTGGCGATCCACAGACCGCCTATTCAGGTGGCAGGACAGCCCGACATTGAGGATGGTTTCCGCAATAGCCGGCTGGTACCGCCGAAGGCCGCCTCGGGTGAGGAGCGCTTTGGCACTTGCACCAATTGTCAACACGCCAGCTGCCTATTATTATTTTAGCCTTGCGCACCAGCAAAATAATTTTGGGGATATGCTGCATCAGATGGTTCAGCATCCCGAACAAGCCGTGCCCCTCATTATGGCCATTGGCGCAAACTTATTTGGGGCGAAATACTCGGCATTTCGGGAGCGCGCCCTCTTGGACCCCCTGACAGGGGTTTTGCGCGCCGATGTCTTCCATAGCAGGATGGGGAGGGCTTTGAAAGGGCTTGGCAGAAGGGGGCGCACCGCCAGCGTCGCATTTTTCGACCTCGATAATTTCAAGACGATCAACGACACTTTGGGGCATGGCCATGGCGACAATATCCTCCGCATTTTTTCGAGGCATCTCCGGGAATGGGTCAGGAGCAACGACATCGTCGGCCGGACCGGAGGGGATGAATTCGAGGTAGTGTTCCCGAAAATTACAAAAGAGGACCTGGATAGGCGGGCCGGGCAAATAAGGGAGCAAATGCAAAAAAGCGTT
>DATDZF010000020.1:0-7038 GCA_035288785.1 Candidatus Norongarragalinales archaeon | reverse complement strand
CATTTTGGGAAGGCCGAGTTGATGCATGCCGTTGCCAACATCCAATAACCCTGCCCTCCAAGAATGCTTTTATTCCCGCCAAACCACATCATTCCATGCTCTCCGACTACCTCTTGCAGGCATTTTGGCTCGCGTACTTTGCCTTCCTCGCATTCCCTGCATTTGCCTCCCCCCCATTCTCATACTTCTCCACTTTTTTCCTGTTCACGGAGTTCCTGATGCTGCTCTTGATTTCCCTGTATGTCATCCTCCTTAAGGATTTCGAAAGGGAAATAGGCACGGGCAATTTTGCGATCGCCTACCTGCTGGGGGCAATTGCGGGCAATTTGGGCCTCCTTTCAGTTTCCTTTGGGTTTGAGCCGGCAATCCCCTTATTTGGGGCCGCTGCCGGGGTGTTTGGGGTATTTGGCGCGTACATTGCAAGGCATCCGTGGGATTTGGCGATCACAGAAGGCTTGCCAATGATTGCTATAGTCGCTTTTGCCTTCCTCACTCTTGGGCACATCATCCTGTATGGGAAGATGGATTTCCTTCCCATAGTTGCTGGCATAGTGATTGGCTATTCGCTTCCCAAGAATCCGGTTGCACCCCCAAAAGCATCTGCTTATCCCAGAAGGTATTAGGGCTATGGATGGATTGGAATCTATTGCTATGAAGATGTGGCTATTTGGGCGGGATTAGTCGCTTATTGCCCTCATGCAGCCGCGATCCGTTACCTGCGTTTAATTTTTTCCTAGCAGCTGAACGTCTCTAGCGCATGCTGGAAGCCCGGAAGGTCTCCTTGCAGCTTGCCTTTATCCGAGGAAATCACCACCGTTCCAGCATCGGCGCCGCAGGCCGTCATGGCGGAGCATTGCTCAAGCGCCTTTCCGTTTGCATTAGTGAAGGTGTAGCAAATCACGTACCATTCCCTGCCGCCAAAGGTGTTCAGTGCGCCGTTCCTTGCGAATTTGATCGAATATTCGCCAATTGAGTATTTCGAATCCAAATCCCCAACCTGCCCTTGCGCAAATGCCAAAAGGTCGCTCCCCTCCATCTCTAGGGAAGATATGACGATGGATGATTTTGAGATTGCGTTGGAATAGGAGATATCCCCGCTTAAAACTTTTGCCTGCGACCAGCCGGAGGGCACTTCCGCGGAGTAGCCATTCACGCTAACCTGCATGAAAGGCCTTGCGGGCATTCCCGTGTTGGTTCCGTCTTCCTTTGGAGGCTGCGAGCAGCCGAACAGAAGGATTCCTACCAGCAATAACGCCAAGAGTTGCATTTTCATATCCATTTACCCTGTTTGGCCAATTTTCGCCTTGTAATCGACTTCTATGATTTCGCTCGGATGGCCATCATCTATCTCGAATTCGGTTGAAAATATCTGCTTTGCGCCCGGCCCGAAGAACACCGCCAAAATGTCATCCCCATCCTCCAGCATATCTCCCTCTGCTTTCGTGTAAATCGTGGAATACCCTGCGCTATTGGGGCCGCCGACGTAGGTGAATTTCGAGCTTGCCATAGTCTTTCCGGATGACCAGGGGAAGAGTGAAGATATTACGGGACTTACTGATAAAATGCCCTTCTTATCTTCAGGTATGTTGATTAGCCGGATCCTGAAATTGGGAAGATCCGCCTTGTTTGCGGCATCGTCGTAGTAGAAAACAAAATCCGAGCTTTTTGATTTGGAGTACATGAGCGTGTCGCCTATGTCCCCGTCAGATTCCACCTTCTTGACCGCGAGTGCAACGGCGCCATCCTCATCCTGCTCATCCTTCACCACAACGCCAGTCAATGATTGCACCTTCGATGTGCTGGAGGGCTCCACATAGCCTAGGCGGTTGCTCCCGGCATAAATTGCAAGCTTTTCCTTGGGCGCGCCATTTACCCTGATTGTTATTGGCATGTATTTGGTGTCATCGAACTTGGGCAAATTAGGCTCATTTGCCAAAATGTCCTTGTAGTCCACCTCGAAAATCTGGTTCGGGTATCCCAATTCGACATCCTTTGAATATACCTGCTTTGCGCCCGGCTCGAAGAAAACAACCGTGATATCGTCCCCGTCCTCTAATTTTTTCCCGCCCGCAGTCGTCCAAATCATCGTGTATGATGCGCTGTCGGGCCCCCCGAGGTACGTTAATGCCGAGCTGTCCATAACCCTCCCTGCGATTGCCGGCCTTACTGACAATATGTTCTTCTTGTTCTCTGGAACATTGATCAGCCTCACGCGGAAATTCGGCAGGTTCCTCGCATCCACGATGTCATCATAATAGAAGTCGAACTCCTTGCTCTTGGATTTGGAGTACATGACTGTCTCATCTGGATCGCCATCCTCGTCCAATTTCTTGACTGTTAGCGCAACGACCCCCTCCTTGTCCTGCTCGTCTTTTGTGACTACTCCGGTGAAATATTGCACTCCTGCAGTGCCTGAGGGCTGCGCAATCCCGATCTTGTTGCTTCCCGCATATATCCCAAGCCTTTCCTTTGGAGCTCCGTGGAGCCTTATGGTAATTGGCCTATACTCCGAATCCTCGGGGGAGGGCCGCTCCTTGCCGTCCGCGCTTTCGTATTTCCCGTTGAAGTTGAAATCCTTGTAGTTCAATTCAACAATCTCATACGGGTAATTGATCTCGAACTCGTGCTTGTAAACAACCATGCCCTTCCAGTCGAAAATCAGGAGCACCAAATCATCGTTTCCAGTAAAGCCCCTTGAAAGCGATCCGGTTTTCCCATAAAGGTCGGAGAACGCCGCCTTGTCGATTCCGCCGATGGGCGTGAACCTTGATTTATGGAGCATTTTTTCCGGGTTGGATGCAGACCAGGGGACGTAGAAGAACGAATCGATCATCGGGATTACCGAATACTCGCCGATGTGGTCCTCGCTTTCCGGAACGTTGATTATTTTTACCCGGAAGAGGTTCTTGCCAAGGTTATCCTTGTAATCCGAAAAAGGTATCCGCACATCCTTGCTCAAAGTTGAGGTGTAGATGATGTCGTCCCCTTCCTCAATATCCGTAATTTTCACATCGAGCCTAGCCCCCTCGCCTGCGCCGGTAAGGGGAAGCACAATGTCCTTGTTTGGAATTGTTGGCAGTTTCGGGAAATCGATCTTGGCTCCCTCGCCTACTGCACTGGCGCTATATTTGCTTGCCTCTGGAACCGGCCCCAATATCCTGATGTTCCGGTTCGCCTCCGGCTGGGGGGCATCCGAAACAGTGAAATCGAATGTGTATGGTTGGTTGAGGCCGGGCTTGAGCGTGATGTCTAGCACTTGCGGATTTAGATCCTCTGGCGCTGCAACCAAATGCAAAAGGCTTCCCGACTCGGCAATAACGAGGACTCCGGTTTCAGGGTTTATTGGTGTGCCTCCAAATTCCTCTACTTCTGCCATAATCAATTCTTTCGCATATCCGTCCGTTGGCTCCTTAGGTGTCAATCGCTTCTCGTTCTGGTTTCCGGATAAAAAGACGGTATTGGTTATGCCCTTATAGGAAATTAATATTCTTGCCTCCCCCTTTGCCGGCTCGGTTGCGCTTACGCCGTGCTTATTCACCTTCACGGTGACCTTGTCCTCCTTGCAAACATCATTGGACCTCTCGCAGATTTTGAGGATCAGGAGGTAGAACCCTTCCGGAACGCCCACGGGCCCCTTCTCCTTATCTATTGCCAGATAGAAACCCCTCCAAGATTCGGTCTTCAGTTCCGTTTGCGTGGCAATTTCAGTAAGTGTTTTTTGTTTGTAGGATGCCTGCGATACCAGCTCACCTTTGTTATCCAAGAATACGCCGCTGAAATGGCGGACTTCAAAAACCATGTATTGCGTCCCGACATCCAAATCATAATTGAAAATTACTTTCTCAAGCTCCTGAGTAAACTCCAGCACCTCGCCCTCCTTGAGGTTTTTCGCGTAAATCGGGTAGTTCTTCGGCTCTGGAGGCTTTAGGCCGGAATACGCCTTATCGACCCGGAGGTTCTTGATAAGGCCATTTTCGCTCTTGCTTGAAACGCCCGCAGGCACCGCCACCTTATCAAGCGGAACGATAGTTAGCACAACCTCGTGTTTCACATCCGGCGATTTCTCAACCAGCATCACAAACTTGTTCCCTCCAAAAAGCCTGAAGAAAGTATGGTTGCTCGTGTTCGCGGTGCCGTAAATGCACTTCCCGGTGCCAAGGACGCAACCTTCCTCATCGTCTATTTGGATGATGGCAAGGTCGGTTCCCATGTCCCTTAGGGTGAATTTCGTCGCGGGCGTTGTTCCCTCGTACATTACTGGCTTTGCGCCTATTTCGCTGCTGATTGAGAATTGCGTAATCCCGTCGCGGTTGCTTACCAGCACATGCTGCTCATCGGAAGCATCGCCAAATTCAGCTTTTATTGTGTACTCCCCATTCGGGAGCTTTTCCGCCTCCTCATCAAGCTTCACCTTGTCCTTAAAGCCCTTCCCATTGTAGAAATATTCCTTGTCCTCGAGCAGAATAGTAGTGTTAAAATCGGGTGCGGTATCCGCCTCTGGCCGCATGAGATTTGCCAACTCCTCCGGTGCCCCTATTCCCTTCTGCCTTAGCTCCTCCCCGAACTTGAACATGTTGGAGTAGAACTTGAGGCTTGCTTCCACATTCAAGAGGAGGCTGGGCTTTCCGCGCACGACTTTTTCCGCTTCAATTGCCACGCTCAGCTTGGGCCCAAGGGTTGTTGATTCTTCCGGATTCAGGATGACATCCGCGCTTTTTGCCCTAAGCCCGTATTCGAGCTTCCTTGAAGCGGGAACATACGCGAAGAATTTCACCTTGCCGTCCTTTTTGCGGTTGTAGCCCGTCCCCAGGTATTTGAGGAACTGCCACTTCACTTTTGGCAAGTTGCTAGAGAATGCGCCATCCTGGGTGATGTCGTAAATCTTTTCGGCAATGTCGCCGATTGTGGGCTTTGAGAGCTCGTTTGCGTTCTCAATTATGATCCCAGTTGCAAGGATGTTTGAAACCTCCCGCTTCTTGTCGTTCCAAAGCCTAAGCGGTACGATCATCCCGCCGAAATCAAACTCCAGGATGTCAATTGGCTTGAGCTTTCCGGATATATTCTCAAGCAGCTCGCCGTTCACCTTGATTGTTGTGCCCGTGATTGGCCGCTCGCCCTTTTCCGCATAAAGCACTTCAATCCTATCGATATCGAGTATTTCCTGCTTTTCAATCGATTCGACTTCCACCTTCACGCCCTTGAAAAATTCCCATTCGCCATCCTTGTAATCAAACCCCCGCGCCGCCTTCTGGACTTCGCGGTCACGGAACGGAAGCCTGCAGTATTTTTCCTCGCTGCCCTCCGCCGAGTAGCATTCGAATTTGGCCCTATCCTTCTCGGGCACGAGCGCGGTGTTGAAGCGGAGCTTGCTGTCCTTGATTATGAACAAACCCTTCTCAAAGAACTCGCGCCTGATTGAGATTTTCCTTATCTTGAATGAGTCGCTGACAGCATCAACGCTGTGGGTAAGGAACGCCTTAAGCCCGTTTATCCCGTCGAAATCCGCCTCGATGAACTTGGTGAACTCGAAATTGCAGTAGCCATCGGCATCAGGGGCGCACTTCCCGTCCGGGAAATTGCCTTTCACTGTAGCGGACTCCGGGAAGCTAACTCCCCAAAGCTCGAAAACATAGGTGCCCTTCTGGATGCCTATATTATATGCATTGTTGGAAGAAGCGCCTTGATTTGTGAAATCGCCGGGGAAGTCCTTGTTCACCTTCACGACGATGGAGGAATCCGCTGCAAATGCGGGCGGCAGGATCAATAGCAGCAACAGGAGCATCAGTGGAATTCTTAGATTATTGTTCATAGCCTCCCCTTCAGGAATGACGGAGTTAGAATGGCATTAAGGTTATATAAACATTGCTGATTCGGCGCTGGTTACGATACTTCAAATGTGCGGGAATGAGTTTAACTCAGGACCGATGCGCTCTTTATGCGTTTTAGCCAAATGGCATCCGTGCCTGCCCAATATAATCCTATTATATTTATTCCACACCCATTCTTTGGGTTCATATGCAGGGATGCCGGAGCCTGGTCAAACGGGACGGACTCAAGCGACTTCTTTCTTTCCGAAAGAAAGAACTCGACTAGAAAGAAAGCGTTCGCTCAAAACCTTCGGTTTTGCGCTCACGCATGTTCTGGGAGATCCGTTAGCCTCAGGGCTTGCGTGGGTTCTAGCCTCTTTTCTTTTGTAAAAGAAAAGACCCTAGGGAGAAAAGAAAACCCCTACCGGCTGCCTAAAAATCCCTCTCCCTGCATTCGACACCTCTAGGGGGATAATCCCCCTACACGTGTCGCCCACTACCCCCTTATTTTGTTCGCGAATTAAATCATTCCCCCTGCATTCACTTTTTCTCAATCAGCCGCCGGAATTCCGCGATATTTATACTCATTCCTGGGCTCCCCTTACCGGTTATCCTGTCGATGAGGTGCCCGTTCACCTTCCTTGCGAGCCAGCCGAGCAGCTTTGCGTGCTGGTTTTCTGCAAATTTATCCCGGTGTGCAAGGAACATTTTATGGATCCGGCCGTTGATATCTGTAACCTGCGCATGAATCCCCTTTAGCTCCGGTGGCAGGCTACTGGCGTACGCAATTCTCCTGGCCGGATCCCTCAGGAACCCCTCTATTTCCTCCGTATGGTTGAAGCCGCAATAGGTCTTTACTGCGCCTTTTCCAAGGCTATTCCCCCTCGATAATGCGGTTTCGGCAAGGAGGAAGCTCCTGAAGGTAGTAAGTCCTTCGGCTGCCAGTTTGCCAAATTGTTCTGTAAATTCTTCCTTCTGCTCAAGGGTCACGTGCTTTGGAACCCTCGTTGCTGATGTCAAATCCACGATTTCCGTATCGGTTGAGGCATTTTCGCGAATATGGCCATCAAGCACCTTCCTGAATTGGACATAATGATCCAATTGTTCCCTTGAAGGGAAGATTGCGCGGAAAATTAGCGGGTAATACCATTCGGCAAATTCCCCACGTTGCGCAACAATTGGGGCATGCTCCTTGAGTACCCTGCCAATGTCGTATTCGGGTCCGTTCTCC
>DATDZF010000019.1:0-7141 GCA_035288785.1 Candidatus Norongarragalinales archaeon | reverse complement strand
GAGGGCTAAAGGTGAGGACATATATTCGCATTTTTCGCGTTGGGCAAAGATGCATAACATCAACGTCAGGGTTAGCGGCGGTTGGATTAGAGCCAAAAGGGCAATCCTTTCCAATTATGTGGCAGAAAACGAGGCCCACAGGGGCGAGGTGACGGATGCCGCCTTGCTGTTCCTTGATTTGCATCCGGAGTATGTGAAGGAGGGCTATTATCAGAAGCAAACCGAGCACAAAGGGAATATTACAATCAAATTCCGCAAGATAAACCCGGGTTGAACCCACGTTGGCTAGCCTTTTTGAATGGCGGGAAAGGTTCTAAAAGCCGCTCGTGGCCAGGTTCGTCCATTTTGATACGCCTATTCTCTCAATCCTTCCTCCAGTACTCGTAAAACACGTATTTGTCCGCAAGGGGGCCGATAGTGAGCTTCTTCTCGATTTCAGCTGCACCGGCGTCATCAGTGATTATTATCGAATCGATACGGTCCGGGCTGATTCCGACGGTTATTGCATACATGGTGAACGCATACACCTTCAAAATGCCGTCATCCGCCTTCCCGACCGAATTGCGCATTCCTGAAAGGATGCCAGTGCCAAGGGGCAGGTCGCGCCTTGCCATCCGGGAATAAACCACCCCGTATTGATACTCCGTCTGGGCCATCTGCTCGACGCCGCCGGCGCCCGGGGAGTATTTTTTAAGGAATGAATCGGCAAGCTTGACGGTTTTCCCATCCTCCTCGGATTTACTCGAAACCGAGTAGAATTCCGAGTAATTGTCCAGAATGTAAGCCTTCTCTGCTATGCAGGGATTTTTCGCGAAATAATCCCGGATGTAGGTTTTAAGGGCGCTTTTCGTGAATCTCCAATAGAGCAGGAAGGGCGCTGAAATCAGGAAAGCATTCAGGGCAAATTCTAGCAGATAGGAGAGCCCGTACCCTAGAAATTCCCCCAACAACGCACCCAGTTGCGCCCTTAAAGGCTCCAAACTGACGTGCAAAATGAGGGAAATGCCAAAAAAGATGAAGAGGTAGAAAATATAGAAAATTATGATGGGCACGGCGGACAAGCCGAAGATCAGGATGCCGCCCAGCAGCCCCCTCCGGTATTTCTTAACGTCTGCCTCCAGTTTCTTCCGGAGCGCCTCATTTTGGATGGAGGAGAGGGAAAAGCATTTGATCTCGCGCATGGAAGGGCTATGCCGGGGAGTTTAATTAGGGTTTTGTTGCAAAGTTTAATTCCGGTCCATGCATCCCTTTTTCACGAATTAGTTTAATATGGTGGCGCAATGGAGGCTCCAACTATTTCCATCAAGAATAATAAGCGTCATCACGGCTTAGCGGGCTGCGCAAGGAACGCCTTGTTCAGGGTATAGGCCGCAATGAACGATATCAGCCCGGAAACGAACAGGAGGAAAATCACGATTATCCGCAGCTCCCCTGAAACATAGCCGGAAAATGCGGCTTCAGAAAAGCGGTCGGAAACCGAAACCCCATATGCACGGAAGGCAAGCGCCAATGGGAGCACCCATGCAGCTGTATCAAACATCCATCTCAATGGGAACATGATCTCAAATTGCTCCGTGAAATTGCTCATGAGGCGCAGGGAAAGCCCCAGCACAAGTGCCGCCACCATGTAGACCGCGGATGCGATCCCATTGTAGCCGGTAGGCGTCAGGGCCGCAAAATAAAACGCGACAACTGCAACTTGGATGTAGAACAGCCACGTGCTCATTCCTATGCTTTCGGAAAGGGAGCGCTTTGAGAGGCTGGAGATTGGGATGAAAGCAAGCAGGCCGCCTATGAGGATTGAAAGGACGGATGCAAGCTCAAGCATATCGCCTTGGGGCAGCGGGGAGAGGTAATCGGAATATGCGCCGTATGCGGGCCTGACCATCAGGAACAGGAGCGCAAGCAGGAGGTAATAGGAATGCGTTTTCTTTTTCGAGGAAATTTCCAAGTTCTTGATCGGCCCTGTGAGCAAATAGAAGGAGAGCCACAGAAGGAATAAGCCGATGAAATAAACCGCGTTCCAGAAGAGCTGGAAATCCAAATCCATGTATAACCGGAAGTAGTTTCCCGTATTTAAGGGTGAGCGTTAAGGCAAATGCCGGGGGTGATTATACCAAATTATCAGTCCAAGCAGGGAACCAACCCCACAACACTAAAATTACTAGAGATGATAAATTAAAGCGGCAATAATAGACAACACGTTAGCGCCGTTATTCCAGGCTGCTCGCCATTTAAATATTTTCCAATTGGATATATTCCGATGGCAAGGGAAACCAAAGCGGACAGGACAATATCGCACGCACTCCTGAAAACCGCAGGGGGCAACTCGATTGCATCGATGGATGGGCCGGCTTGGGTTGCAGCAGGAAAAAAGGCGGTCCTAACGCGAGTTGCCGACCTCAAACCGGGGGACCGGATCCTGGAGATGAACACGAAGGTCGAAGTTTCGCTTGCCGAAATGAAAGCGGCGCTCCTGAGGGAAGATCCGGAGTACCGCCTTGCGCATATGCGGCTTTTCCATTATCCCGAAGGCAAAACCACGCCCATCACAAAATTGCAGCAATTCCTGCACACAATACTTGCAAAGAGGGGGATAAGGCCGGGCAGCAGGGAGGGTACAAGTGAGGCCGTATCCACCATACAAAGCAGGTTGGTTGAGATCGAGGAAAAAATAAGGAAGAGGCGTAAAACAACCCAAACCCATATTTCAAGAGTGCGGGATACAATTGAGGATTGGCTGAACGGTACAACCGTTCTTCCCAGCGATACTTTGACATTAAGGGCGCTTCGAAGGCTTGACCAGGCGGAATTTGACAGAATTTTTGGAAAGCCCAGGGAGCTTGCGCCTTTGCCAAATGAGCAGCTTGATCCCCAGAAGCACCCACTGCTTTGGGCGCATTTCTCGCGCAACGATACCCATTTGACACTAGCAAATTACGTTACCAGCGCAGCACAGAGGACGGTAATGCCTGAAGGGGAGCGTTTCGTGCTCCCAACCGAAGAGGAGGCAGCTGAGGCCGATGCTAGGAGTGCCCTTAACCATGCGGACGCCCTTAGGCGTGCCCGGCAGCGCAACCTGATTTATTATCGGTTCATCCTTCCAATTTCACAAAGGGTAAACCGTACTTATACGTTTAATGTGGTCAAGGAGATAATCCCACTTTCAGTGAATGCTGCAAAAAGGGAAAGGGGGCCCAAGGTCGAGAGCCATCCGCTCCCAAGGGGAATTGTCCAATCAAGAAGGCTTCCAGAGCCCGTTGCTGAAAAATTCCCTGAGATGTCCGTCAAGGAGCTATACAGGCAAAGGATGGCGCTTAGCATCATCCTCCAGCGGGCGTTGGATGCGGTCCCCTTCAAATCCGTGGCTGGCGAGCAGAGGGGAATTGGAAATGCGGTCAATACCCTCCTATTCTCGATGGGCGAGCAGCCGGTATTGAAGGAGTCGTACTATTCAACTACCATACATTCAGCCGAGGGCGACAAGCAATTGGTTTTCCGTAGGGAGGAGGCGCGCATTGCAATAGAAAAAACGCTCTCCATGCTTGCCAATAACGAACTTGACCGCCAGCAAGGACTTGCCCCCGGCACGCTGATGAAAATATACGAGCGCATGAAGGAATTCACTGGCGTGAATCCCGCAATCAAGCACATGCTCGCGTTCATCAGGGAGCAAACAATTTTATCCGAAAGGTTCAAGGCCGAGCTCCTAAATCACAGGAAGCCGGATTATTTCAAGGCTGGTGAAAGGATAAGGGCCCTTGCCCGCAAAGTCAGCGCATATGGAATCGGCCCATTTGGCCTTATCGTGCCCGAAAAAAGGGGGATACGGACGGCCGCGGACCTTAGCAGGTACCTAGGGGAAACGGAAGAGGGCATCTGGAAGCACGATGTAAAACTGGAATACCTGCCCGAGCTTCCGGTTAGCGAGCACGAGGTCAGGGGCTCGCTTTCCGGCATTCCCGCAACGCCCACCGATGAGGAGCGCCTGGTTGGGATGTTCGGCCGGCATAATTTCATTGGCCTCAAGGAAAGGGAGTAATGCCCTTCTTCGGGCCGGATGCGAATGTGGAGGTGCCGTTATTCCTTTTCCGAAATGAGCGCGGCCTGCCATACAGGCATCCAAAAGCCGCTTGCACGCCGCGCTTCTCGCTTTCCGAAACCAGCACGCTCTGCCTTCCCTGCAAGACCAGCTAATCCTTTGCGCCTTCCGATATTAGGGCTGTTAGCCTGCCCAATAATGCCCTTCTGACGGCAAGCTTCTCATTCCCCATCAGTTCCCGGATGAGGCGCTGCTGCTCCAGCAGAATGTTGAGGATGATGCTCTCGAAGGGATTGAGCCTCGAGGAATAGCTCGATGCGGAAATGTGGAATTTAGCATAGCTCATCATCTCATCGAAGAGTTCCTGGTCCTCCTTCCGAAGAGCAGAGCGGTATTTCTTGAGCGTCGAGAGCTCGTCATCGATGACATCACGGTATGAAGGAACGGTTCTTCCCATATTCATCACAAATTAATGAAGGAGGCGGCGGGCAGATATGCCCATATTTCCGCGATTCCAAATCAAGGAGGGCGACAGGAACAACTATTTCCAATCCACGGCCCCAGATTAGAGGGAAAAATGGGCTTTTATTCGAACCTAGGGGTGGCTTCCGGTGAATGGGATATTAAGCAGCCAAATCAAATAGTTGCGGGGCAATATTGCCGCTCGTAACGGCTGCCCAAGAGGGCAATGCATTGCCGGTGGGCAGTTTAGGCTTTATTGCCTCCGCATATTTAGCAACATTTTTTAACCCCAGGATGCAGAAGGTAGCTCAGATCGTAATGTCGATCATCAAACACCGTTTGGTGATTTCAGGACGCCCGTTCTCATCATAGCTGCTCCCTGCATCCCTCAAGAGAAGGGGGAGCGTACGATCCGCACAAGGGGGAATGCTTTCCCCCGACGCGGATGGGCACAGCTAGATGGGAAATCTTATTCTGCCATTAGTTTTGCACTCTGGCTGCATTCGCTCACCCTAAATGCCTCCAGCGACGAATAAGTGGGCCGAATTCCGATATATAATTATTTTTAGGGGTGGTTTCGGGTGCCTTGCATTTTGGGAGGTTTGGGCAGGTGATGGAGTGAAATGAATTGGCCTTTAGGGCAACGAAAAGAACCGGGGCCGCACTTTGGCCTTATGGGCGGCTCAAGAGATCTTTATGCCCGATCCGACATCGTCAAGCTTCTGCTGCAGCTGCGCCTTTTCCGCTTCGGTTGGCTCCGATTTCGCTATTGCCGAGCAAGCCGGGTTTCCGCAGCCGGTTGGCGCAGGTGCACCGAAGAATACATGGTCTATGGTATAGGCTATATCTATCATATCGATGAAGCAGCTTCCATCCAGGTCTCCCGATTCCTCTGGTACTGGCGCCGCCTGACCCAAAAAAACGTAATCAATTAAATAAGATAAGTCCAAATTGTCAATGAAGCCGGATGCATCCACATCCCCGCAGGTGTAGGAGGATCCTTCGACAATCATTTCCAGCCGGCCGGGCCCGGACACGGGTATTGTCGATTCAATCGGCCTATTTGCATAAACCGTCCCTATGAGGTAGACCCCGTCCTTTTGGCGGATGCCTTGGGAGCCGATACTGTACGCATCCTGCCTTGCGGCAAGAAGGGTGGAGTTTTCAATTGTCAATACAAACCCGCCGTATTTCGAAATGGCATCCCCCTCATATTGGACGAGCCGTTTGCTTTCAACGATGGCATTTCTGATGTAATTTTGGCCGCCGCTGTTCTCAAGGCCGAATAATCCGCTCGATGTGAGGCGGCCCCCTAGAAAGTTGCAGTAGCCAGACGAGCAATGGAGGGCCGAATTCCCTGTCGATGAGATGTTGCCGATGATTGTCGCGTTATTCCCTCCGGCAAGCATCCCGTAAGGGAGCTTTGAATCGATGCTGCCTTCGAAGAAAATATCCCCAGAATAGGAGCTTTGCACGCAGGCATATCCGCTGCCGAGGCAAAATACGTTTCCGCGGAATGCCAGTGACCCGCGCGCCACACTTATTGCGGTATCTCCGCTGCCGTACACCGTTACATTATCCAGGGAAGCGGTCAGGTTGGTTCCAGCAAGGGCCGAAATGGAAAGCCCCATAGCGTGGTTATGCGCAAAAACCTGCCCATGGCCGAGGATGGAGGCGTTGATTAGGGTTTTATTATCCGTAATTGCGGCCATTTGATCGTTGCCGGAGGAATAATTAATCACGGCCCCCGGATGCATGAAGTAAGTGACTTCGTTTCTTAGGACAAGCTGCTCATTGTAAACGCCGGGGGGAATTTCGCACGTCCCTCCCGCCTGCACCAGATCACACTCGGATAGCGACGATAAGACCGTTATTGCCAAGGATCGCCCGCCGGTTGCTCCATCCGCGGGCGGCTGCGAAGGGCTCGGGGAAATGCCCACCTCGGCCTGCTTCCATCCACGCATAGCCTGCCCGATCGGATCGTCAAGGCAACCGAAAAGAAGGATCAGTGATAAGAACAAACTTATTGCCAAATATCCCTTCATGAAGAATCATTTCCACCATATTATTTAAATATCTTGCGATCCGGAGCTGCACACAAAACCCCAGCTTCCGTAAACATAGCCATCATCCTTGTGAATTCGTGTTTAGTGATAATTGTGGGGGGGAAGAATTCGGGCAGAATGTATATTTATAGGCGTGCCGCCTCATTAGGAACCAAGACGCCCGTGCTTTCCTCATGCATCTTCCTGAAATACTTCCCCACAAACGAGATGAGGCAGAAAATATTATGTTTCTTCGCGAGGGCGTCAAGGGATTTCATCGTCTGCGAGAAAACCTCCCTTGCCTCCCAAATCTGCAGCCCATCCTCGTAAAACAAATCATCGATGCACGGGATGATGAGCACGCGGCAGCCGTTTTGCAGCTGTTTTTCCGCCTCGAACTCAACCACTTGCCTTAGTTGATAAATGGTGAACGGCCTTGAGACGCTAATGTTTTCCAGCGCCTGCTTCACATCCGCAATTTCCCGGAAATTCCTGTGGATGTAATACGGGTTGAACACGTTTCCGGCATCGATGAAAAGGATTCTTGAGACGGATTGCATTTGCACTGACAGATCAAGGCAAACGGTTGCGC
>DATDZF010000018.1:0-2560 GCA_035288785.1 Candidatus Norongarragalinales archaeon | reverse complement strand
ATCCCTTGCGCTTTCCGCTGCCTTTGCGCCTACTTCCGGAAACCCTCCGGCCCCAAGCCCCTTTGTCATGGAAGCGCCAATCAAAAGCCGCTTGTCTGCCTCCACCAGCCTAAGGTGGTTCGCGTCCGTGTTTATCGCGATTGTCTCCGCGCTCGTGATTCCCATTTTTGAGAGTCTCGAGACGCAGTTGGTGCCTGCCCCTCCTACCCCAACGACTGTTATCTTCAGTTTCGTGGGGGCAAATCCCTTCGAAGCTTCCTCGGGAAGCTTGTCGTGCGCACTGTACTTGAGTGCGTCTGCAATTAAACTATCCATGTCGCATCTCCTCCGGTGGGTTACCGATCCTCAATGTTTATGCAAGCTAACGTCTTGCGCGCCTCCAACGAGGAAAAACGTGATGGGTGATGAAGAGCATGGCAGCGGATTCCTTAAATTCCAAAGTCACAGGCAATCCAAAATAATAGAGGATGGTGGGCAAACTCTATTCTTGGACTCTAACCAATGATTTCAATGTCGTATCCAATTTCTTTTTCTGGCTGCTTGCTTTTCAGGTGCTCCCTTCCCACAATATGCGGGGAGGTCACACCAGTAACTATTGCCACGATTTCCAGCTTGCCATCAAAGTCAGGCAAAAGCCTCGCGCCCCATTTCACTGACGCCTTCGCATCCATCTGCTCGGTTATGCGCTCTCCTGCACGGATCGCATCCCCAAGAGTGAGGTCGGCGCCCCCTGCGATGTGGATGAGCGCGCCCCTTGCGCCTGCAAAATCCACGTCCAAGAGCCGGTTTTTCAGCACGCCCTCAACGGCGTCATCGACCTTGTTCGGGCCCTTTCCGCTCCCGACAGCGATCATCCCGACATCGCCCTGGCCCATGATGGACCTAACATCAGCAAAGTCTATGTTCACCAGCGATGGCTGGGTAATCGTGAATACTAAGCCGCCGATTGCCTTTGCAAGGATTTCATCCGCGACAAGGAACGCCTGGTTCATCGGCAGGTTTGGGACAATCTGGACAAGCCTGTTGTTGTCAAGGATGATGACCGAATCCGCAATTCCCCTAAGGCGGTTGATTCCCTCCTCCGCCTTCTGAACGCGCGCCCTTTCCAATGCGAACGGGTAGGTGACCATTGCAACCACGATTGCGCCCATCTCCTTGGCGACTTCCGCGATGATTGGGGCGGCCCCGGTCCCGGTCCCCCCTCCCATGCCGGCGCAGACGAATACGAGGTGCGAGCCCTCGATTTCCCGCTTTATGTTCTCGCGGTCCATTTCAGCGCATTTCGCCCCGACTTCAGGGTAGCCGCCGGCCCCAAGGCCTTTTGTTATGGACTTCCCGATCAAAAATTTCTTGACGCCTTCCTCAACGATGTTCAAATGCTGGCGGTCGGTGTTGCATGCGATCAGGTCCGCACCCTTCACGCCAAGCTTCTTGAGGCGGTTCACGGTGTTGTTGCCCCCTCCGCCAACCCCGATCACCGAAATGCGTATGTGCTCGAATTCATCGTTCCGAACGCCGGTGCTGTTTTGCATGGCGGACTTGATAATGCTCTCCATACTTATCGCCTCATCAATAAACCTTTGGGTTTTTAGCAATTTTAAGTATCAACAGATTATATTGCCATATTTAAATACTTTTGCATCGGCGTTTCCACGAATGATGCACACCAGTAATTGGGGATTGGATTGGGAATAACCCAACCAATTGTGGGGGAAAAATTAAAATTTAAGTCGCAATGGCTCTCACTCCCTGGAAAATAAACAAAATTCGTGCGGAAACGGGAATTGGGATGGCAAAATCGCAGATAAATCGGCATAAGTTTTATTAGGCACATGATATTTTGGCGGATTTTCCGGAATTTTTTTCCAATATCGATTAGGAAAATATATTTGGATGGGTTTTTTTAATCCGTTTTTCTTGGTGAATTCGGGAATTTCCAAACTTCATAAAATGCACATTTTTAGGCATACCAAAATGATTAAATACCACTTTCAGCAGCATAATGGGAATGCGCTGGTGCCGGTGCGTGCGATATGTACAAGAACGACTACCTGATGTTCATGATGTTCATGAGCGCGATCCTTGCGGTCAGCGTGCACTGGTTCCTCGGGATTGCGAACTTCGTGATCGCGTACGCGTACATCGTCGAGACGGGATGATTTTTTGCCTGGAGGGGGAGGCGGATTGAGTGGACCGCATGGCTGATCCGAATCCAAATAATATACCGGCGCGTGCACCAACGAGATTTGATGAAAAATAGCCATTGCTTCATTCCTTTTCTGGCTTAAGCGCGCAGTTGCGCTGCACCACCTAAATCATTTAATAATTGCATCCGGCTAATGCCTATAGATTCCCTATGGGAGAGAGGAAAAAAGCGTATTTGCTGGATGTAGGCTACTTGATGAGGAGCAACACCTCCATGCTGCGCCTCCTCCTCAAGGATCCGGAAACGAAAAAAACATTCCGGGCATATGATGAGAATTTTGAGCCCTATTTTTACGTGAAAGCGGAGGGTAAGCCGGAGGAGGTCGAGAGGGCAAGGGCGGACCTTATGAAACTT
>DATDZF010000017.1:0-28420 GCA_035288785.1 Candidatus Norongarragalinales archaeon | reverse complement strand
AGCACCTTTGCGTTCTCCAGCCGTTCGCCCGGGGCGCCCACCCCGACATTCAGGGTCAGCTTTTCCAGCCGGACTGCCTGCATAACGTTTGCCATTTTTACCACAAAAATAATATATTTCCAAAATTCAACAGATGCGAATGAAAATTACGCACCCCATCGATCCTAAATAATACCCTAATTCATTTTCTTCTTCTAGCCAAGATGGAACTCCTTGACACAATGAGGGGAACACATTTCCCCCACTTGTGTCGCTTCTACCCCATTATTGCCCATAATCAACCCAAATGGAACTCCTTGCTTACCGCAAAGAGGTAATCCTTCCTTGTGATCAGCTCCTGATCGCCGACCTTGAGCTTTGCATCCGACGGCTGGCCACCGGGCTGCTCAATGATGTCAAGGAGCGTCCCAAGGGTGCCCGAATGCTTGCCGCGGTATATGTAGCAATTGCAGCCTTTCTCGAGCTTTAGGAATGTATCGACCTTGTAGTCCGGGATGGTTATCCGAACAGTGTCCCCGACCTTGAAACGGTCCTCCTCCTTTTCAATAATTATGTTCTTCCCATCATGCAAGTTCAGCTGGACCTTGCCTCCGCGGATTGGCGATTTGTTCACGATCCGGCATGACTTGAGCTTTGCATCATTTGCATCTATTTCAACTAGCCTAAGCTTGCCCTTGATTGTGAAAACCTGGTAAAATTTTCCAGCTTTCGGCATTGCCACAATATCCATGAGGCCAACCGCGAAATCCGCAACCTTGCGTACCTTTCCATCAACGACAATGTCACCTGCTGAAAGAAGGCGCTTTGCTTCCTTTAGGGTCCCGGCTATTTTGAGAATGTCGCGCAGGAGGACAAGAAGAGGCATGCTTTCGGCTGTGGCGTGGCTGCCCGGACTTGCCTTAATCAACCACAGTGGCCCCTTTGCAGCTATTGGCAGCATGGGGCTCCTTGCGAGCCTTTTCAGATGACGGTTATTGCCTTTCAATGCCATTTTTTTCACCAAATAATCATAAAATCAAACATCGACTTTCGCAGGAATTGCGCCGGAACTGGGCTTTGCCTCTGATTTTGATGCGCCTTGCGCCTTCTTGCCCTGCGGGATGGCCGTTTTTTGGGTTATTGCAGGCCCCCAGGTTTTTCCGGTTTTCCGGTGCTTTTCCTTCCGCTTCGGCTCATTCCACTCGATCAATATGCAGTTGGATGGATCAATGGGCGCAAAGATTTCCTTCCCGCCCTGCTTTTTTTGCAAGATCCCCTCGATGAACAGCCTACCCTCGATTGCATCGACTTCGGTGATCTTCCCTTCGGCCTTGCGGTGATCCCCGCGCACGATCCTGACCTTGTCGCCCTTCTTTGCCAGGAGCGCACGCTTCTTTTGCCGCAGGCGCAAATCCTTGCTCAGGTGGACCCGCAATAGCCGTTTCACCAGGTGGTTTGGCGCATGCATGAGCGCCTTCCTTTTCTTCCTTGGCTGGGATGTGGCTATTTTTGAGAATTTCATTTTTTTCACTTTCAAACTACTGATGCGGCAATTGCCACGACTTTCGGGAACCTCTCCGAGATCTCGCGTGCAACTGCCCCCTTGATTTCGGTGCCCCTTGGGAGGTTTTGGTCGTCAATCAGGACGCATGCGTTGTCCTCGAAACGGACGCGCTCCTTGCCTCTCCGGAATTCCTTCTTTTGGCGCACGATAAGCCCAAGTTCCTTCTTCTTGATCATGTCCGGCTTGCCTTTCTTGACCGAAACCCTGATGACATCGCCAACCCCAGCCGATGGGTAGCGCCTAAGCCTTGCCTTGATGCCGATGACGTTTATGATTTCGACTATCTTCGCACCGGAATTGTCGTCGCAGATGAGCCGGCTGCCCCTCGTAAGGCCCTTTGTGATCCGTGCGGGAACTCCCAACATAAATGATTGCACCAACGAATTCAAAAAATTTTTTAAAAATGAAACGAATGGAATTGGCGGAAAAATCCGCTTTCTCCTCAATCAATTATCTCACAATTCATTCGATGATAACGAATGCCTTGGTCTTGCTGCCACCTATAGGAAACCTAGGTTTCCTACTCGTGTCGCCTCTACCTTCCTAATTACCATATTCATTCAATGATAACGAATGCCTTGGTCTTGCTGATCTTCCGGCATTCCATGAACTTGATCATATCCCCCTCCCGGACCTTGTAGCAATCGGGGATGTGCACATGCATCTTGCTCCTGCGCTTTTCAAATCGCTCATATTTTGGGACGCTGCGCAGGTATTGCAGCTCGACAACAGCGGTCTTCTTGGTCCTGGCGCTTACTACCTTCCCTTCGAAAATGCGCCCCCTTGTTTTCAGGCCGCCATGGCGCGGGCAGCGCTCGTCAGAGCAAGATCCATCCTTGGGAGTGCTGACTGGCGCGCTTTGCACTCCTTGGGATTTCTTGGAATTTTTCCTCGCCTCTTCCTGGCGGGGCTTTTGCTTGACTGCCGGCGATGTTTGCGCCGGTTTGGTTTCTTCTGCCATATGATCACAATTTCAATTCCTTTGCAAGCCTCTTGGTCCTGTCTTCGGGCCTTCCGACTAGCAGCCCTCCATCCACTGCCCTCCCCCAACGGGGAAAGCGGAACGTACAGCTGGCTTTCGGTATCCTTTTCCTTCCTGAAGAAGTTGCGAGCAAAAACGAATTTCTGCTCTCGTCTATTATCCTGCCTTCCAATCCTGTAAGGCCTCTGCCGCTCGAAATTTGGACCCTTAGTTCCTCGCCAATCAATTCATCCAGCAGGAAAGCGTATTCCTTGCCCAGTTTCTTTCGCATAAGCGCAACTTGGATAGAAATTGCTAGCGTTGATCTGACAGGCCCATTGCGGCTTTCAGCCCCCAAAAGGAGGAAGTAAGCGATAACCAGACGCTCCTTTATTTATCTTAAAGTTGATTTAAAAAGGTTTCCTTGGGGCGCCTTGTATGGTTATGGATAATTGCGCGTTAAAAAGGATCCTTTGCCTTGGTTTATTACCAGTGAGTGCAAATGGCCGACATGCTGATTGGGATGCTGAAGCGGGGCGACATAAGCCACAGGGAAATCCAGTTCCTCCATCACCACATGGTCGATGTTGATGCCGCCATCCATATTCCGGAACATAAGCAGAAGGACATTGCCCGCATAGCAGGCAGGGAGCGGATAAATTTCAACGACCTTCTTCGCCGCGCAATTAAGGCCGACTTGATCCAGCAGAGGGGCGCTGCAATCCACATCAATCCCGAGGAAATTCGGGAACTGGCAAGGCTCGCCCACCTAAAGCAATTAAACATAAGTGATTTAAACACGGACAGGCAAATGGATCTCTTTAAAGGAAAGATAAATCCCCAAATGAAATTTTTTGATTGAACGCGAGGCTGATTCGAAATGGCCATGAACAAACTAATTATTGCCGGGCTCGTGATCGTGCTCGTGATCGGGGGGCTTGTGGTTTTCACATCATCGCTTCCGGGCGAATATGACAAGTTCGCGCAATGCCTTTCGAACAAGGATGCCACGATGTACGGCGCATACTGGTGCTCGCATTGCGCAAACCAGAAGAAAATGCTCGGGAACTCGTTCAAGTACGTAAATTATGTGGAGTGCGATTCTGCGGGCCCCAATGGGAAGCCCGATCTTTGCAGGCAGAAGGGCATCACCGGCTATCCCACGTGGATAATCGGGAACCAGACGTACGAGGGAGAGCAGAACCTGCAAACCCTCTCAGCCCTTACGGGATGCCCGCTCGTAGCAAGCTAATTATTTTTAAGGAAAGGGAATAATTCAATTAGACTAGAGGGCATAACGGATTCAAGCAGATAAGCTATCCTTTCCGGTATTTCCTGCCGAATTTCTCCTTGTGCTCCGGCTTTGCGCGCTTCAACTCCTCTTCCGGCAAGGATGCGACCAGCTCCCAGCACAACTCCAGGGATTGCTCGATTGTGCGGTTTTCGTACTTGCCCTGGGTCACGAACCTTTGCTCGAATGCGTCGGCAAACCGCAGGAATTTGCGGTCGCGCTCCGTAAGTGCTTCCTCGCCAACCACTGCGACAAGGTTCCTCAAATCGCGCCCCTCTGCATAGCTTGCATATACCTGGGATGAAATTCCGGCATGGTCTTCCCTGGTTTTCCCATCGCCGATGCCCGAATTCATGAGCCTGCTAAGGGAGGGCAGCACATCGACGCAAGGGTAGATGCCCTTGCGGTAAATGTCGCGGGAAAGCACAATCTGCCCCTCGGTAATGTAGCCGGTCAGGTCGGGAATTGGATGGGTAATGTCGTCATCAGGCATCGATAGGATCGGGAGCTGGGTGATGGACCCCTTCTTGCCCTTGATCCTGCCTGCGCGCTCATAAATCGAGGAAAGGTCGGTGTACATGTAGCCGGGATAGCCCCTTCTGCCGGGTACTTCCTGCCTTGCTGCAGATAGCTCCCTTAGTGTGTCGCAATACATGGTCATATCGGTAAGAATGACGAGCACTTGGTAGTCCTTTTCAAAGGCGAGGTATTCGGCAGTTGTCAATGCAAGCCGGGGAGTGATAAGCCGCTCGACTGAAGGATCGTTTGCCAAATTCAGGAATAAAATTGCTTTTTCCAAAGCGCCGGTCTTCTCAAAATCCTGGATGAAGAAGTTTGCCTCAGAATACGTGATGCCCATTGCGGCAAAAATCACGGTGAAATCCTCCTTTTCACCCAAAACAGTTGCCTGCCGCGCAATCTGCACTGCAAGGTCATTATGGGGAAGGCCGGATGCCGAGAAGATAGGCAATTTCTGCCCCCGTACGAGCGTGTTGGTGACATCGATTGTGGAAACACCGGTCTGGATGAATTCCTTTGGCTCAGCCCGGGCAAATGGGTTGATGGCATTGCCGGTTATATCCTTCTTTTCCTTGGAGATGATCGGCGCCCCCTTGTCTATTGGCTCCCCCGAGCCGTTGAATACCCTCCCGAACATTTCATCTGAAACTGGGAACCGCAGCACATCCCCGGAGAAACGTATCCGGGTCGCCTGCGTGTCGAGCCCCTGGGTGGATCCGAAAATCTGCACTGCCGCAAGCCCCCTGGAGGTCTCGAGCACCTGCCCCTTCCGCTTGTCGCCGTCGGGCAAAATGACTTCCACAAGTTCCCCATAGGCTGCTGCCTCGACGCCTTCAACGAACATGATTGGCCCGAAAATTTCCTTCACGGTCTGGTATTCCTTTATCATATGTTTCACAAAATGGTTTTTTTCTAAACTGGCATATCGTTCAGGACTATTTACCTAAATTTTGCCAACAATTGCATGCCTTTAGGGGCAACTTGCCCCCATCTTCTCCGCTTGAATTCAAAAAATACATCATTTATTGCTCATTTCAGGAATGCAGTATCGAGGCTCTTCATCAGCTCCGAGATTGTTTTCGACGCTTCGTCCTCCTTTTGGCGCTTTAGGAGCGAAATCGTGTGCTTCTCTTTCACGCTTGCAATCTTATCGTAAGGCACGTCGCGCTGTAGTGCTATGAGCGCATTGTCGTAGAAGTGGATTATGACCTTGAGCATTCCATACTGCTTCTTAAGGGAGGTGTAAACATCCACCTCATCGTACGAATTCTGCTGAAGGAAATCCTCCCGGATCATTTTGGTCACTTCCAAAACCAGCCGTTCCCTATCCGGCAGCGCATCAGAGCCAATCAACTGGACAATTGCCTGGAGCTCCGCTTCCTTTTGCAACAGCTGCATTGCCTTATTCCTTAGCTCGTAAAAGTCGGCCGAGACGTTTTCCCCATACCATGAGCGCAAATCATCCAAATAGAGCGAGTAGCTCTTCAGCCAATTGATCGCGGGGTAGTGCCTCCTCCTTGAAAGGTTGGCATCAAGTGCCCAGAAAACTTTTGTAACCCGGAGGGTGCCCTGGGAAACCGGTTCGGAAAGGTCGCCGCCAGGAGGCGAAACTGCGCCCACCAATGAAACGGAGCCGGTCCTTTCCTTGCTTCCTGTGGTTTTAACCCTGCCCGCCCTCTCATAAAACTCTGCAAGCCTTTTCGCCAAATAGGCAGGGTAGCCCTCCTCGCCAGGCATCTCTTCCATCCTGCCCGATATTTCCCGCATCGCCTCCGCCCATCTGGAAGTGCTATCGGCCATCATTGCCACATCATAGCCCTGGTCACGGTAGTATTCGGCCAGGGTGATTCCGGTGTAAATGCTTGCCTCCCTCGCAGCCACAGGCATATTTGAAGTGTTCGCAACAAGTACGGTACGGTTCATAAGGGGCTTCTTGTTTTTCGGGTCAACCAATTTCGGGAATTCAGTCAGCACATCGGTCATCTCATTACCGCGTTCCCCGCATCCAACATAGATGATGATATCGGCATCGGCATATTTTGCCAAATCTTGCTGATTGACCGTCTTACCGGACCCAAAGGGGCCAGGAATTGCCGCAGTGCCGCCTTTTGTAACGGGGAAGAAAGTGTCGACGATGCGTTTTCCAGTAATGAGGGGGAGCGTGAGGGGCAATTTTTCAGAATAGGGGCGTGGGATCCGGACTGGCCATTTTTGGGAGAGTGTCACATCCTTCCCCCCAATCTCGGCGATTTTTTCCGTCACGTTGAAATTCCCGCTTTCAATTGAGGCGAGCTTGCCCTCGATGCCGTTTGGGACGATGATGCGATGCTCGAGATCGATTTCCTGGACGGTGCCAAGGACATCCCCCGCCTTGAGTGAATCGCCCTTCCTTGCCTTGGGCTCGAATTTCCATTTTTTCTTGCGGTCAAGGGCAGGGACGGAAATTCCCCTCGCAATGAAATCGCCGCTCTTCTCGCGGATGGACTCAAGCGGCCGCTGGATCCCGTCGAATATGCTTGAAAGGAGGCCAGGCCCTAGCTCGAGCGAAAGGGCGGCATGGGTGCGTTCCACTTTCTCCCCGGGCCTAAGGCCGGAGGTTTCCTCATAAACCTGGATTGATGCGCGGTCATACCTAAGGGCTATGATTTCGCCCATAAGCTCGTTTTCGCCCACTTTCACGATCTCATTGATTTGGGCCCCCAGCATGCCAGTTGCCTGCACGACCGGGCCCGAAATCTTGGATAGCACCGCTCCATTGGAAGCCATAACTGAACCTTTTTTTACCCGTTCCTTGAGCCCTGCACCTTAAACTAGCCTGAAAAGGGTGTTGGACGATATCAGATGTGAGATATTTAAATGGGAAAAACATTTTTATACATATTGTTGTAAGTGAGCCCTGATGCGGATGATGCATTGAGGTTTGCCGCCGGCCCAATTGGATGCGGCGTATTAAGCAAACATCCGCTGACGATGATGTTCTATGATCGATGCACACTGCCACATAATGCACGAGCAGTTCAACCAGGACCGGCACGAGGTGCTGGCTAGGGCTAAAAAGGCGCTGGATAGGATCGTTGAGACGGGCGGGAACCTGGAGCAGAATGAAACGACCCTTTCGCTTAGGCGCCAAAACAAGGATTTCGTGTATGCGGCAATAGGGCTTGCGCCCCATTACGCAACAACAGCAAATGCTAGGGAGGAATTTGAATTCATCGAGAGGAATGCGGAGGATGCGATCGCAATTGGGGAAATTGGCCTCGAATACCATTATTTTCCTGAGGAGAAGGATAGGGAAAGGCAGCGGCAGGTTTTCCGTGAACAGCTGATCTTGGCAGAAAAGCTCGGGCTTCCGGTGGTGACCCATTGCCGGAAGGCCTATCCGGACCTTTTCCTGGTCCTCAAGGATTTCCCCATGCAAAAGGTGATGCTCCATTTTTTCAACGACGCAAAATTCGCCCAGGAGGCCCTTAGGAGGGGGTATTATTTTTCCATTTCAACATTGAAGAGCAAGGACGT
Source organism: Candidatus Norongarragalinales archaeon (assembly GCA_035288785.1). Classification (GTDB taxonomy): domain Archaea; phylum Micrarchaeota; class Micrarchaeia; order Norongarragalinales; family SBBD01; genus JACRGC01. Next base: position 20,590 of record DATDZF010000017.1, on the reverse strand, counting down.
CGATAAAGTTATAAAAACAGCGCCCCTAAATAACCTCCTCTCCGAGACCGATTCGCCATATTTATGGACCGGGGGAAGGAATGAGCCCGCAAACGTCAGGTTTGCGGTCGAGAGGATTGCGGAGCTTAAGGCAATTCCATTGCAGGAAGTTGAGCATGCGCTCATGGCAAATGCGTCCAAATTTTTTGAGGTATCTTTCTGAATAGGGGGAGTGCTGGGGCGGATGGACAAATGATTGTTTGCATCCAACCAATGAAAATATTCTTGGTGATCTGAAAAATGGCAGGAAAGGAATCCGTACGGCCTACAAGAATGGAAATGCTAAACACCAAGTCCAAACTTTTGCTTGCAACAAAGGGCCACCATATCCTAAAGCAGAAGAGGGATGCACTGGTCCCGGAATTCTTCAAGATAGTCAAGAAGGCAAAAAACCTCCGGGGGGAGGTGGACGCGGAAATGGCCGCGGCATTCAAGGCGCTTGCGATTGCAAAGGCATTCCATGGCGACCTATTCGTGGAAACCGCGGCAATAGCCTCAAAAAAGGTGCCGGAAATCGAAGTCCATACCCGGAACATCATGGGGGTCAAAATCGCCGAAATTCGCGGGATTGATGTGCGCAAGGACCTCGAAGGCAGGGGCTATAGCATCCAAGGATCATCCGCAAAGTTCGATGATGCGGTGGAGCATTTCGAGAAGGCGCTAGACCTGATAATTAAGCTCGCGGAATTCGAGACCGCGCTGCGCAGGCTACTTAGGGAAATAGAAAAGACCAACCGCAAGGTGAATGCACTGGAGTACAACATCCAGCCGGACCTCAAGGAAACCATCAAGGAGATTGCCGCGCACCTGAACCGGCTTGAGAGCGAGGCATTCTACGCTCTGAAAGTGACAAAGAAGAAGCTTTCAAAGGCCGAGGAGGCCGCCCAAGCAGCGTAATGATTGCTTCATTTTTTCCTGATTTATATTTGGCGGGAATTGCTCCCAATAATGTTGTTCAAAACCAACCCGGTCTCATTTAATCCAAATTCATTACGTATTCAATTAAGATCATAATTCCGCTAATTTTTTACCTTCTGAAAACGCGAAGATCCCCGCCACAATTGTTGGGATCCAGATCCGAACAACATTCCAGAGGAGAAGTCCAGCCGCTACAAGCGATATCCCTGCTGAACCGCCGAGGACAAATATCCCCACCAGTTCCGTGATGCCAATCCCCTGGGGGACAAATAACGCTTTTGAGGCAAAAAAGAGAAGTATGAACACCAGGTAAGCGGTAACTAAATCGAGGGGTATCGAAAGTGCATAAAAAGCAAGGTAAAACGAAAGGAACTCGAATGCCAAGGAGAGGAAAAGGAGTGCAAGTATTGACTTATCCGGAGAGTCGATAAACCACCGCAATTTTTTCGAAAAATCGCGGATATCCTCCCGGCGAATTTTCCGCATGGAAATGGTCGAAATCAGGATGGAGGCATAATTCCTGGTCAGGAAATAGAGCCCAACGAGCATCAGGATTGGTATGCCAATTCCAAAGAGTATACTGCCTTCGAGTTGAGAATGATTGAGTAATAGCGCCCCTACGCCAAGGGAGGAAAATGCAAGCGCGATCCAGATTTTATGGAATTTGGAAGCAAAACTGGCGGCAAATCCGTCTACGAATTTCCTGCCATTTCCCTTCGCTAAAACCCCCCGGAGGAAATCCGCGCCAAGGCTAAAGGGGGTAAGCCCCCCAAGCTGCGCAGCAAAACCGGCCTGAATCGAGGCAGGCGTATCCAACCTTATGAATCTGCCCCACGCGACATTCCAAAATGCAATGGAGAGAATGTAGAGAAGGGCAGAAGCTACCCCCACGGCAATGTTTATTTCATCCATGTGCTGCTCGCCGTTGAAAACCTTAAGGAGGCCGTAGATTACCGCCATCAGTGCAACGGCAAAAAGCACGGTTCCCCAATTTATCTGCTTCATCTTTTCCCTTTTTTGAAATATTCCTTGAGAGGGTTCCAGTAAAAATCTATCCATCCCTGTTTCAGATCTCCCAATAGCTCGGATGGGACATCCGCCTGCATAAATTTGAGCAAGGTGCCTTTGCCTTTTGCATAAAATGAAAGGATTACCTTGGACGGTTTTGCACCCTTTGGCCAGTTGGTAGTTTGCCACTCCTGCACGATTTTCTTCCCGCGGGCAAGGTCCAGGTTCCTGCCAAATGAGTACCCATCCCAAGTGGAGAACTTTCCGCCAAGCCTATCAGTCCCGGCTGCCTTTGCACCCGTGAATTCGGAATGCTTCCTTGGATCGGCCAGCATATCATACACTTCGGCAGGGCTTGCCGGCAAGAGAACCTCCTGAACTATTTTGTTTTTGCCCATTTCTCCACCCCCCTTCCGCTATCTAACCGATTAGTAAATACCATTATATTAATAATCCTCTTTTCCCAAATGGTTCCGTGCGGAGGTCGCCTAGTGGCTATGGCGGCAAGCCTCTTTTTCTTTTCAAAAGAAAAAGACCCTTGGGAGAAAAAGAAAGTCTTTTGCCCTGGAAACCAGAAATTGAGGTACGCAAGCCTGCTAATAGGTTGCAGCTAACAGATAGCTGTTGATGAGTAATCGTCGCGTGGGTTCGAATGCCTTGCCCCTTTCTTTTTTTCAAAAAGAAAGTGGCGGAAGGCGCCGCTGGAAAGAAAGCCCGACTGTTTTTATTTATCCAGTAGCGCATTGCAGGAAGTCCCACCCTCCGCGCTTTATGATCCCTACTTCGGGATAGAAAAGATACCTTTAAAAGTGGCTAATTCGTCATTTTTTTTGGAAAAATTATGCAAAAAAAAATTAATTGGTTCGACGCTCTAAAACCCACGAAAAACAGGCTTATTATTTTTACCTTTTTGCTCGTTATGTCCGGTGCTGCGTTTTTAATGTTGTTTTCGGGTTTAACTGCTATTCTTGGCGTAATAGCGGGAATATTTCTTTTGGTTCCCATGGGCATATTCGCATTTCTGAATCTGTATGAAAGCCCGTTAAATCTTTTCCCATTATTTATTGCGATAGAAATTATTTATCTTTACCTGATCGCAGGCTTTTTGGAGAAATATTTAGAGGAAAAAGAAAAAACAAGGAAGGGTATGTTAATATTCTTCATCATTTACGTGGCGGTTTCAATTGCATCAGTATACATTAGAGGCCAAGATTTCCAGAATCAGATGAACCGGATAAAATACCCTACTTTGCAAGATTGCAAGACATATCTTATGAGCGCTTCGACATGTGTGAATTCAACAAATGGCAATTGGAACCCCATTGGTTGCGGTAAAAATGGATGTTTAGCGTCTGATTACGGAGTTATTTCTTATTGCCTAAGTGATGGAAATCCTTTTGATGGGACAAATTGGAAAATCGATGAAACTCATTTTTCCTGCGGAACAAGGCCTTATTGATTTTTCCCGCTGTAACAGCTAACTTTAAGTCACATCCACCCTCCGCGCTCATTCTCTTTGGATTTCAGCGGCCGCCTTGGGGACGGCTTTGCTGACCGCATTGATGACACGCATAAGAACCGGCTCCGGCGCTGCAGCAAGCCGTATATAATTATCATAATGGTCGCGCCTTCCTCCTAGGAAAGTCATGGACCTAAGCCCATGGTCTTTCAGGTAACCATCCGGCACATGCCGTATCACGTGATCCATGCTCAATCCAGGAGGTAGGTCAAATGGCGTTCCATGGAAGCTGGAAAATACGGATGTTGCGTACACGGTATTGCGCGGACGGACGAATCTAACAAGCCCGCCGATAGTCTGCAGGAAGCGGCCCGTATCGTGCGCTTCCCTTGCATACTTTATCTCCATACTTTCATGCTTCCCAGACAGGAAATCGACTCCCTCCTTTAAGTCCTCCAGCATGAATGGCCGGGGGCTTGTCCTCACATCGGAAATGGCAAGAGCGGGCTTGCTCCAGAGGATGCCACCCACCTTTTGTTCCGGAATCGCCAGCGCCTTTGATGCAGACCAGACGACAGCAACCTTTTTGCCATTATTGTTGGCAAAGCTGAGGATGTCATGAAGCATCTGCCTGCGGCCCTCAACAATCCCCTCGTTGCCGAACTGTTGCACCAAAGTATGGTCGAATATCAATAGCTTGTCCTTGTGGAGATGGTGGATCAGATCCCGCCACCCTTTCCTTGTGAGCTGCTGGCTTCCAGGATTGGTGGGATTTGGGAAATATACTATCCCCTCGCCGGGTTGGCTGATCCTTTCCCTCAACGCCAGATGGTCGTAGGCCAAGGCGCCATTTTCCTCCCTGATTTCGGGGATGGTTTCAAGCTTGAAATTTTCGCTAAGCTTTGCCTCGCCAAGCGGCCGCCAATAGGTCATTTCCATCATCATCAACGAGGGCCTAGGCGTACCTGAGTGCCTAAGGAAATCAAGAAGTATCTCCTGGAAGCCGCCAAATCCGCCCTGGGAGAGCTCAAAACCGAATTCCTTGCCATGAGTTAGGTCAAGGTAATGGGATATGCGGCCGTATTGGCGGTTGACATCCGGATTTTCCCCTGATTTGAAGTGGATGTCACGGATCGCACCGGTAGGAACACGCGTATTCCCAAATGCTGCCCTTGCGGCCTTTGCAAAGTATACCCTCCCGGCAAGGGATGCATGCGCTGAAAATGCGCCGGGATTTTCTAACCACTCATTTGTTTTGGGATCTTTTTTGCCGGCATAGGCAAACGGGCCGCTTAGGAAGAGGGAGCCAAGGCCCTTGTGGTCGGCCAGGACTGCTATATTCTTCCCGCGCGACCTTGCAAGGGTGGTCAAATGCGAGATGATCTTTCGAGCGTCCTTAAGCTTATTTGGGCCGCTTGCGGCAAGAGCACCCGAAATATCCACTATAAGCACTGATTTTGGATGCATGTTTTCCACAATGCCCGGTATGCTCAAATAATCCGCGGGATCTTCTGAGAGGCGGTAGTAGCCAAGGGCATTGCTTGCCATCTGTCTTTTGAAATCAGGGGCGTGGTCAAAATGGACGCCGAATTCAGGGGGCACATCGGCATTCGATACCCGCCGCAGCACAATCCCCCTTTCGGTAGCATCGGCAAGATTGGCGGCGTGCGCAAGATCAAGCCCCCTTATGAGCTCGTGGGTAAGCCCGGCAGCAGCATCAAAATCAATGCCCCTCCTTGAGCGTTTTAACTTTGCCAAACGGAGGAGACGGCCCGTTTCCCTTGCATAATTCTCAAACATGCGGCTGTAATTCCTGCCATGCCCGACATCGTCCACGCGCTGGAGCCTGTGCACCCAATTTTGGAACCACATGCCAGAGGCCTTGAAGATATTCGCCATATGGAAAAAAAGGGAAATTAGATTATTAAACCGATTAATTGGGGGCTTAATAATCGGTTATAAATTCGGCAAATTAAGTTGAAAATAATCTATTGATAAATGCAGGGAGGACGCATTGGATGGAGGAATGAATCACCAAACATTACACAGCTATCGGAATAGCTCCTCGGCCATTTTCAGGCGCTCCCGAACGCTCATAGTCCCGTACTTTTCCGGGAGCTTGGTGACATTTATGTAGCTTGCAAGCGCGCTCATGTCGACCTGCGCGAAGTCTGCGGCGGTTGCAAGGGAGGCGCCATGGGCATAAATCTGGGTGCCCGCCTTTATTTTCGCCTTTTCCACTATGTTGGATTGGAACCTGCCGGCATTCTCGCTAAGGTTTTTGATCTCGTCCACTATGGTGCCTACCAATGAATAGAAAGAGTCCAGGTCTTCCTCGCGCAATTCGTCCTTTGCATCGCCTACCAAGGAAACAAAACGGAGGTAGAATTTGTCCCACTGCTTTGATTCGGAAATATAATGCTTTTCCAGGAACTTGGCCATGGCATAGCTGACTACAATGAGATTAACCATCCTGCGGTCGCCCCTCAAATAGGCCCGCTCGGCAATAATGCCCCCCAGCTCCTTGAGCTTCATGACATTGCGCTTCTGGGCGAGCTTGAGGAGCTCATCAAGCCGCTTTAGGAGGAAATCGTCCATAGGATCAACAGGGAGCGCAGGTTTATTTCCCTTTCTTTTTCAATGGAATAATGGAAAATACAATAATATTTCGACAGGATCCAATTGAAAATTCGCCATATTATTCGCAGAAGTAAATAAGGGGGTAGTGGGCGGCAAATGAAACTGCAAGGGGGGTGACGATCCGACAAAAGTAGGGGGGCGAATCCCCCATAGGTTTGTCAACGGATCCGGAGGGATTCGAACCCTCGACCTTCTACTTAGGAGGCAGACGCTCTATCCAGGCTGAGCTACGGACCCAAACAAATCCGATTAATGCGCAAGGATCCCCCTCCAACCAGGGGATACAATAACTCGGCATTGCAATATACCGCTATTAGAGAAAGCAAGTATAAAAAAGGGGCGGAAATCTCAGGGCACGTTTATTCCAAGGAGGCCCAATACCACTAGCAGGGCAACACCAAAAAGCCCAAGTACGGCAACAATTATGAATGAGAGGACGGTGACTTGAACCTTAATCCCAAGGACGTTAAGGATAACCAGGGCAATGATCCCCAAAATGGAGTTCACAATAAGTTTCTTTAAAATCATGATTACGGCAATTGCGATAATGACAAGCACGACTGCGAGGATAACCAGCTCAGTGGAATTTACACCGAGGGTTATCCCCCCCGAAACCGCAGTTAGGCCTGCCATTCAATTTTTCGCCTTTTTCATGATGGGAGCGGGTATGCGGATGTAGAATACCCCATGCTCGGAGCGGATCACAAGCGGATTTCCGGACATCAGGGAATTGATGTCGAGCAGGTACCTCCCTTTTTCCAATATGGTGATGTTCTCAACTCCCTTCTCTTCAAGGGAGGCCGGTGCGCCGGGCTGCTTTTGCTCGAGGATTTCCGATGCCTCCTGCATAAGCTCGATCTTTTCCCTTTCCTTCTTTGCAAGCTTTTCCAATTCACCCACATTTGAGAGAAGCGGGCGGTTCATGGCCCCAAGGTCGATTTGGACTGCCTGCTGGGCGGAAGCGGGCGCCTTTTCGATTGAGATGGGCGTTATTTCGGAAATTTCCTCGAGCGCCTCCTTATTCTCAGCAATTGCGCCCTGGCTTTCCCGTTCCATTATCTCCATCTGCTCCTTTAGCGTTATAAGCTCGGGCTTGATGAACATGAAAATCCGAGAGCCGCAGCTGCAGCCCTTGAACAATTCCTCCGAACCGGAGCCGTACATTATGCCGCAGCGCACGCATTTATGGGGCATTCGAACACCAAGTTAATACTGCAAAAGAATCTTATTAAGGTTACTTATTTATTATAAATAGCCGACATTCAATAGGTAAGAGTATGCCAATCGGGATACTCCGGATTCCAACTTTTTCATCCATAGCTAAGTAGCAGAGGACACCCATGGGGGAACGCTTTCCCCCACCACGTGTTACGTAGAGCTGCGCTCTACTAACATCCAAAACAGGTTTGGATGCCGCCGCCTCCCCCTTCATTACTCGGATCGTACCCCCTCTTTTAATATTTCGTTCCTGAATACATTATCAGCGCCTCCGTAGCTCAGTAGCAGAGCGCTTGTCTCGTAATCGACTTGCCCCCTTCATGGGAAGGGGTCAGGAAGACCCTCAAACTGGGGGAAACGCAGTTTCCCGCGGTTCGGGTAAACAAGAGGTCGCGAGTGCAATCCTCGCCGGGGGCTTTTGAGGGGGATTTTATGGATATAGATCCGGTCCAATACGAGCAGTTCAAAAAGATCATCATAGATAGCGGAAACTTGTCAATAGGGGGAAAACCCACAGAGGAAATGATGTCCAATGAACAGATTAGGACTGCTCACGGGGCTACCAGGGTCGATTATAAGACATATTTGAAGCTCGGGAATGGGCCTTCAATAACTGAAAGGCCAAAGGATGAACGGGGCAGGATAGATGCCCTAACGGCACAATTAAAGTCATATGGCGGGCATATCCTGCTGGTGCAAGCGGGCCCAGCGCCTCCGGGGGAAGGAAAATTGGCCATGCTCAAGGAAAAGAGGATTCATCTCTCATTGGATCTGATTTCTGATCCAAAACTTGCGCACGATAAAGACAGGGAAGCAGCGATGAGCATAAGGTTTTCAATGTCTGGGGAAGCATATGCTCGCATCAGGGACTTGATACACTCCAGCCCAAACCTGCCGGCAAAATTATTCCTTGAAATCATGGCTAGCAGGTTCAGGCACTTCGTTCCAGAAACTCATGTATCGGATGTCAGGTTGCACCTCCCAAAATAACGTTACCTTGATGTTTCCTCGGGGATTATCAGCCAACCCGCCAAATATACAATGATTCCGGCGCCGCCGGCAAAAGCGAGGAGGACGAACAGCAGACGCACCAAGTTTGAGTCAATGCCGAAATACTTCCCCATGCCGCCGCAAACGCCGCCAAGAATCCTGTCCTTCTTCGACCTATATAGCCGTTTTATTTCCGCCATAATAACCACCTTCATTTTCTCAGAATGTCGATCAATTGGGAATGGATAAGCCCGTTGCTCCCAATCGCAATCGTATTGGAGAAGATGGTCGGGTTATTTGAGAGGTCGGAGAATTTTCCCCCGGCCTCCTCAACTATTATTTTTGGCGCAGCCACGTCCCATGGATGAGGAAAGGTTTCAATTAGCGCGTCAACTTTTCCGCAGGCAAGGAGGCAATAGCCATACACATCGCCAATCCCCCACGAATGGTAGACCCCGTTCAGCAGGAGCCGAAGCTTTTTCAAGTAGCCTTTTTCCAGGAATCCCTTGCCCCGGCCATGCAGGATATACGCTTCCTCAAGTTCAGAAATCCTGGAAACACGGATTTTCCTCCCGTTTTCGTAGGCGCCCCTGCCCTTTTCGGCATGGAGAAGGAGGCCCATCGCAGGGACGCAAATTGCGCCGGCAGTAATTTCGCCGCAATCCTCAAAAGCAATCAGGTTTCCATAGAATGGCAGGCCCCTGATGAAGGATTTTGTGCCATCGATGGGATCGATGATCCAGCGCCTTTCAGGATCTTTTTCCTGCCTGCCGCTCTCCTCGGCGAGGATGGAATCATCCGGGAATGCACTACGGACAATCCGCAGCATTTCCCTCTCGCAAAGGCGGTCCATCCTTGTAACTGGGGAATTATCGGGCTTCATCTGATGGCCTATTGCCTTCCCAAAGTGCCCAAGGGAAATGGCGCCCGCCTTCCTTGCCGCCTTAATTGCCACTTCAAGCTCGCTAACCATGCACCTAATGGTGCCGCCCATCGTTTTTATTATTATGGGGTGAAGAATGGGCAAATAAAGGCGGCATCCATGGGATTTGCGCAGCAATTCAGGCACCAACCCGGCATGTTCCTAAAAACGGGCCTTAAGCAAAAAATTAAAATAGGATGAAGGGGAAGTAATAGCCTTTAAGGAGGCAATGAAAAAGCAAGATTTGGATCGAATGTGATTAGTTGATGGTTTCTTTACCGGATTTAGGTTCGCTGATTTTGTTCGCAACTGTTGCGGGCGCATTGGCAATCAGGTTCAAGCAGCCGGCAGTCATCGGGCTCCTTGCGATAGGCGCGCTTGTCGGTCCGAATTACCTGGCATTCATAAGGGAGAGCGATACCATCAACTTGTTTGCGGACGTAGGCGCTGTTCTCCTTTTGTTCACAATCGGGATCGAATTCAATGTCACCAAATTGTCAAAGCTGGGCATGCGCGTCTTCCTCATTGCCATGTTCAAGCTTGGGATTGTGTTCCTGCTTTCATATTGGTTCGGGGCAATACTGGGGCTTTCGCCAGTCCTATCGCTTTACCTTGGGGCAATCCTTTCAATCAGCTCAACTGCCCTGGTAGTCCGTGTTTTGGAGCAAAAGGAGATGATCAACCGCAAGGAGGTGCCAATCCTGGTTGCATCCCTGATTGTCGAGGACCTGTTTGCAATTTTTGCACTGACCGTTTTCTCCAGCCTAAATGCAGGCCAGAGGATAACATCGCTTGACCTCGTCATTTCCATACTCACTGCCCTTGCCATACTCTCGGTCGCATACGTGATCCTCCTAAGGGTCCTCAAGCTGATCTTTGAATGGCTTGTCCGCTACCAGGCAGGCGAGACAATGGTGCTGACGGCTCTAAGCCTGGGGGTTGGCCTTAGCTTTTTGGCCGAAAGCGTGAACCTCACCCCGTCCATTGGCGCATTCCTTGCGGGAAGCATGGTTGCATCCCTTCCCAAGGGCGAGGAGCTTGAGCGCGCAATCTCGCCTTTCGCACTGGTGTTTTCATCGCTATTCTTCATGTCCATAGGCATGCTGATTAACCTGAATTCCCTTGGGCAATATTGGGTGCCAATTGCGCTTATTTCCGCAGCAAACATCGCCTTCAAGTTCGTTGGCACGGGTATTTCCGCATACCTATTCGGTTTTTCCTCCCGTTCGGCCGTGTTCTCCGGGCTTGCAATGCTCTCAGTCGGGGAATTCTCGCTCTTGATAGCAAAGGAGGGGGCGATTGTCGCCTCGCCGGTAATCGACCTTGTCGGCGTAACATCCGTTGTGGTTTTCATTTCTTCCCTTGCTACATCCCTGCTAGTTGGCAAATACGAATCGGTGCATGGAATCGTGACCGGCCTTATGCCCCATGCACTGAAAAGGAGGGGAAGGAGATTTGCCGAGTACATGAGGGAGATCACGGAGACTTTTGAGGGTGGCGGCAGGTTCTCTGCAGCATTCTCAAAAGCGAGCTATTCGATATTGGAAAATGCAGGGACAATAGGGATATTCCTTGGGCTTATTGTCGGTGGCTGGTACCTCCTCTCAAATTACACAATAGAGGTATTTGGGGTAGCAGTCAGCGCCTTCTCAATCCTGGTATTCTTCGCAGTGCTCGTAATACTGTTCCTTGCGCACAAGATCATCAAGAATTTTGCATTTGAGTACAACCTCATCCGCATTTCCCTTTCAAAGCATAGGCATGATTTCAGCGCAGCGCACATTGCAGGCGACTTTGCCAAACTGATCCTCGTGCTCGTGCTGTTCATCCTATCCCCATTCCTCCTCTCCATCATCGAAGTGCCCTCGGCAATTTCGCGGATCATCATTATTTTCATTTTCCTCGTCCTGCTCTGGCGGTTCCTGGACCTGATCGGGTTTGAGAAGGAGAAGCCGGACACCAACAATAGGCTGTTCTTCAAGGACCAGGGGTAAAACTAATGCGGAAGGAGTGAAGGTCCGATCGAGGAATGCCCCTTAGACATGGGGAAAGGCGAAATAGATGGAATGTTTTCTGGGGGGCATGTAACCGCCATACCTGGCTTATTTGAAATTAGGTCATCCCGTTGAAAGCCCGAAGAATTCCACCCCGAAATAAAGCAGGATGGCGACTTTTATCATCCGGGCAACCAATACCCATACAAAAAAACGGTAGAAGTTCATTTCAAGGGCGCCGGCAACAATGAGGAGGGGATCCCCAACAAAAGGGACCCAGGGCGCGATCAAAAGCACTGAGAATCCATATTTGTTTATCAGGTTCTCAGCGCGTCTTTCGGCCTTAGGGTCGCGCTTGGCAAGCCAATTATGCACGCCCTTGAAGCCAATGTAGTAATTTGAAAGGGAGCCGAGCATTGCACCAACTACCGCAATGAAAAATACTTCAAGCGGGCCCATCACCTTAAGGGATAGCAGGATGGCGGGTTCACTGGGCAAGGGGACGATGGAAGCCGAAAGGAGGGTGGCGATAAACAAATTTGCATGCCATACCGTCACAATTGGGGTGTTCAGCAGGAAAAGCCAATTCATTGCATTGCACTTCCACAAAAGTATGATTGCCCGGTATAAAAACCAATCGCCGATAATGATGCGCATTTACCCTGGGGGAAGGGATGGCAATTATGCTTTCCACAGAAGCAATGATACGGCGGCAGAAATACGCGTGCCCGGTCAATATACGGGTAGCCGCTTATCGATGATAAGCTTGGTGATTTCAGATATGTTCTCAAGCTTATGGTCGACTAGGTCCCTGATCCCGGACCTCATGCGATCAAAATCCGGCCCCTGAAGGTCCGTCCGGATGCGGATATCTGCCATTTTGGGCTGGTCAACCGGATGGCCAATCTGGGAGAGCAGGTATATCTCGCAGCCCTTGACTTCCGGGAATTGCTTGACAATTTCATTTGCAAAATAGAAGGAAGCGACATTGTATATCTTCCCAATATGGGTAACGGGGTTTTTCCCAGCAGCTGCTTCCAACGACATCGGCCGGAAGGGGGTGATCAGGCCATTCACGCGGTTTCCCCTTCCTACGCTTCCCGGATCGCCTGCCTCGGCAGAAGTTCCAATCGCAGTGATATAAACGCTGTTCTTTTCGTAATTATCGCCGGTGTTAACCTGAATTTCGGTTTCATGGTCGCCAATTGTCTTATGCGCTTCCTCGGTGATTTTGGCAATGGCCTCCTTGTAATCCGACAGCCCCGAGACATGCCGCGCAACGATTGCACACGCGATCGTCACCTTATGCTTGCTCCCCTCTCGCAAACCCATCACCTTGATGTCCTCGCCGCATGCAGGGACCTTGCGCTTGAATTCCTGCGAATTAAGGTGCTTTTCAATCTTCATCACCTTCTCTTCGATCTTTGAGAACGGCGCATACCCGCAACCAAACGAGGTATCGTTGCTGCTTTTCTTGCCTTTGCGCTTGAAGATGTCGACCAAATCCGCCGAGCCGGGAGAGATCCGCGAATCGACCACAAGCCCATCCTCTATATCGATATACCTCAATGCGCCCTTCATGTGCTCCTTGGCAGCCTTGATTGCAATGATCGGCACGTCGATCTCGAAGTCCTGCGTCTTGTAGGTGGCATTCCCTGAAAGGACGAGGTAAATGGGCTTGAGGATCTTGCCGCCCCCGTATTGGGCTTCCGCTTCCCCCGCGTTGAGCAGGACCTTGTCGGTATTGTGGTGGAGGATGACGCCGCATTCCTTCAGGTATTCCTTGCAGAGGGCAACGCTTACCCCTTCGGCAACCCCATCGCAAAGGGAATCCGGGTGGCCCGTACCCTTCCGTTCAACTATCTCTACGTTGCCCATCTCATGGAGTGCGCGTTCAACGCTGATATTGCGGCTCATTTCATTATCACCAATTATATTCTTTTTGGAATTCAGGCATCCCCTCTTAAAAAACATGCCCTTTATTCCGGATGAAATAAAAAAATTCCAATAGGAATATTAATATACCAGCATGCGCCCTATTTTGCCATGCTCCCGGAGCTTATGGAGATAAAGCGGTCACGAAAGGCCCTGCACCTTACCCAGGCCAGGCTTGCACAGCTATCGGGCGTATCGCAGTCCTTTGTTGCAAAAATAGAGTCGGGCAGGATGGATCCTGCCTATGGCCTTGCAAGGAAAATATTCGGCGTGCTCGAAAAATCGGAAAAAGGCGGGGAAAGGGCGGCAAGGGATGTGATGAGGACGCGGATATTGTCCGTAAAATCCAACGAAAAGCTGTCTGTTGCAATCTCTTTGATGCAAAGAAACGAGGTTTCCCAGCTAATCGTCCTTGATAATCACCACCACATCATCGGATCCATAACGGAAAAAGGGATATTGGAAAGGATGGAGGAGGATATTAACTTCAACCCCCGGTCGATCAGGGTAGAATCGGCCTTGGAGGATGCATTCCCAACACTAGGCGAAAATACCCCGCTTTCGTCCATCACCCATATTTTACGCCATTCGGTGGCAGTGGTAGTGATGGCCGGGAATAAGCCATCTGGCATCATTACCAAATCAGACCTTCTTGGGTCCGCCTAATCCCTTTTCGAATTCATCTCATAGGCAATGTCAAATGCAAGGAATGCGAAAAAATGGGTAAAGCCAATTAGGCCAAGGTACGCAATCGAAAAGACGCCGAGGGGCATTGTGAAACGGTGGCTGAAAAACCATCGCATAAGGCCGCTGCGTATGCGGGGGATCCGGTCATGGCCGTATTCATCGACAAAGCCGCAGAATGCAAGGGCAACAGCCACAGGTGCAAGGATCGCAAATCCGCGGTAAAGGTAGGCGCCAAGCATGCCGCCCCCAGCAATCAGCAGCCCGACAAGGAAGGGCAGCGAATCGACTTTTCCTCCAATTAGCACGCCCATCAGAACGCCGCCGAATATTATTGCAGCGGCCGGGTCTATAAAAATAAGGCGCGCCATCATTGCCGAGCAGGCAATCGCAAGGATCATTGCAACCATTTCGCTCCCCCGCTTCTTCTCATCGACGATCACGTCGACTTCAGAGAGGAGTGCCCCGATCAGGCCGAATTGGAATATTAGGAACAGGTCCATACCGCTCGGATACAATACTCCCTGGCGGTTTATTACCATTGCGATATTTTTTGGGACAAGGAGGGCCGGAAGCGCAGCCAATAACAGCATTATTGGAAAAAATACCAATGTGAAATCAATGGAAAACCCCATGCCCGCCAAAGAGCAGGAATATCGGCGGGCTTAACCGAAAACGTGGGTTACTTCCTGCTTGATTTGCATGGCTAAAGCCGGATTCCGTGATGCGAGCACGGTGACGGGATCATTCGCTTCGTAAATTACCTTGTATAATTCCGTAAGCATCTTGCCATTCATGCGCTGCGAGGCTGAAAATATCCTCGAAAATTCATTCTTTGTCTGGCTGGGGATAAAAAGCTGGATGACGAAATCATCAAATACGAGCATGTCGCAATTTTTTGAGCATTCTGCGCCTAATTTTACAAAGGCCCCCGCATTCTTCCAAAGGGAGACAAGCGATTTGTCCATTGCCGAATTTCCCTTGCAGGCGATGTAATGCTCCCCCGCGGAAAACAGCTGCTTAAGCCCAAGGTACTGCGTTTTTGACAAGCACACAATTGGCCATGGGTGGTATGCGATTGCAAAAGTCGAGAGCCCATCGGTACCTTTTGCCTCATTTGCCCCGAGTTCCTCGATTATCCAATAAAAAAATTCAATAAAAGAGTCAAAAATAAGCTGCACAGATGAATTTTCCGCGATTTCGCCCAGGTGGAGGCAGCGCCTCCCCTTGAAAGCGGACTGGACTTCCTCGCCGAACTTGCGCAGGCCCGAAACCCAGTTGGCATCGAGCAAATACTTCGAGTGGGTTTTTTGGAGGACGCCATCCAGGGCCATCAGGCGGATGGATTTGTGGATCCCTTGGTAGGTGATGCCGGCCCCATTGGTTTTCTGGACACGGTAGTGAATCTCCTTCGCAGAAAGGGGCCATTCATGGCTTAGGATATGGACAATCCAGGATTTTGAGTCCTTTTTCCCGTTCGAGGCAGCTAGCCTTGGGATGCTCAATATTGGCTCCCTGATGACGCTCATAGGCCCTCGCAGGATGTTAACTGAAATAAAAAGCTTTTAAAGGCAGAAGTTAAGGGATCAACATAAAGTTTACTTAAAATCAACCATTATTCAAAGGAAAAAAGAATTTCCCTCTAGACTCGCTTGCCAATAAACTCATTGTTGATTTATTTTTTACCAAATTAATATTAGCGCCGGATGCCGGAGTTATTCAAGGCGGGGCGCCGGCATAAAGAATAAGCCTCCACGACCTTGTCTTTCCGGCGCCTTTGCCCAATTATAATGTATTGCGGGATTTCTTCCGAAAGCGAACTGTTAGCCCCCTGCTGCAAGGAACCCCAAATTCACTGTTAAAATAGGCCTTTTAATAACATTTTGCCCCTATACCTAATACTTCTTGTGCGAGCCGATTACCGCAAAACTGCCAAACTGGCGCTAGGTATGCTTACATACGACCAAAAAGAAATTGAAAGGAGCATGTTGGATTTTTGGGAAAAGAACAGGATACCTCAAAAATTAGCGCAGCTTAGGCCCAATGCAAAACCCTTTTTCCTGCTTGACGGCCCGCCCTATGCAAATGCGCAGCCCCACGTGGGCCACGTGAAAACCACCGTATGCAAGGATATCTGGTCCAGGTTCAAGCAGATGAAGGGGTTCAAAAGCTATTTCCAGGCGGGTTTCGACTGCCACGGCCTCCCAACGGAGGTCATGGTTGAAAAGGAGCTTGGGATCCAGAGCAAGGGCGACATCGAGAAGATCGGCATTGCGAAATTTGATGCGCTTTGCCAGCAAAAGGTATTGAATACCGAAAAGGGCTGGATGGACTATTACCGGATGCTTGGCGCCTGGAGATACTACGCAGAGCCTTACTTCACCTACAAGGACTACTATATTGAGAGCGGATGGTGGACGGTTAAGCAATTGCACGAAAAAGGGCTTCTTGTTGAGGGCGAAAAGCCGGTATATTGGTGCCCCCATTGCGAAACCACCCTTTCCGGGTACGAGGTAAGCGATTCCTACAAGGATGTACCCGACCCATCTGTTTTTGTGAAATTCAAGGTAAAGGGCAGGCAAAACGAATACCTGGTCGTATGGACCACAACCCCCTGGACACTTGTTGCAAATGTTGCAATCGTCGTACATCCTGACGAGAACTACCTGCGCATGCGGGTTGGAAACGAAATCCTTATTGTTGCAGAGAAGCGCGCATATGCGGTTATCAAGGAAAAATTAGGGCTCGAATATGATGTCCAAAGCCAAGTGCTTGGCGCCGACCTGGACGGGCTCGAATATGAGCCCCTTCTGGATGTACCACAGCAAAAGCTCCTTGATGGCAGGGCAAGAAAAGTCCACCTAAGCATCCCCATCATGACCTCGAAAAAATACAAGAAGCACAAGCTTGTGCACAGGAAAACGGAGGAAAGTACGCCGATAAGGGTTGGCGCAAATGCTGGGATGGCGATAGTACGCCAATCTGGAAAACCTGAAGATAATGCCCCTAATTTAAATTCCACATTACCTGGCGCGGCCATCGGAATAAAGGATGCCGACAAGCTGACTGGGACCGAGGAGCGGGAGGAATACGAGGAATTCGTCACCATGGCCGAGGGGACGGGCCTTGTGCATTGCGCGCCAGGGCATGGACAGACGGATTTCATGATCGGAAAATATTACGGGCTGCCGGCGGTTTCTCCCGTCGACGAGCACGGATTCTTTACAGAAAATGCCGGAGAGTTTTCTGGAATGTTCGTGAAGAAGGCAAATGAGGCCATAACCCTGAAGCTCGGGTCTGAAAATAAGCTCCTGCATTCGGAGCAGATAACGCATCGCGCGGCCCTTTGCTGGAGATGCAAAACACCGCTGATATTCCGGCTAAGCAAGCAGTGGTACCTGAAGGTTGAGCCAATCAAGGACCTGATGATTTCTGAAAACGAGCACCATGTCAGCTGGCTGCCCGAATACGGGAAGGTGAAATTCCATAATTGGCTTGTTGACCGGGAGGATTGGGCGATCTCACAACAAAGGTATTGGGGAATCCCACTTCCGATATGGATCTGCGGGCAATGCGGAAAATTTGATGTCATCGGAAGCAGGGATGAGCTGAGGGAAAGGGCAGTTACCAAACTCCCGCAAAATGGGCTCACCGACCTGCACCGGCACATTGTCGATGGCATAGATATCAAATGCAGCAATTGCAGCGGGACGATGAGGCGCGTAAAGGACATCCTGAACGTATGGTTCGATTCGGGCATAGCGCCTTGGGCATCGCTTGGCTACCCTTTCAAGAATAAGCAGCTGTTCGAAAGCATGTTTCCAATGAACCTTATCACCGAATCCCAGGACCAGATCAGGGGATGGTTCGACTCGCTGATGTTCACGTCAGTAGGTGTTTTCGGTAAGGCGCCATACAAAACCGTCGCGATGATGGGCTGGGTGCTTGATGAGAAGGGCGAAAAGATGAGCAAGAGCCTTGGCAATGTAATACCCGCAACCGAGGGGATTTCCAAGCTTTCTGCGGATGTCATACGCATGTATTATTGCTACGAGATCGCGCCATGGGAGGTCCAGAAATTTTCATACAAGACCGCAGAGGAGGTAAAACGTGCGTATGCCATACTGTTCAACATTTATGCTTTCTATGAGACGTACTCGAAAGGCATTGAAGTTGAAGAACCCATTCTTGCGGGCATGCGGCCTGAGGATGGCTGGATTGTCAGCAAGCTGAACATCCTCAAGCAAAGGGCGAGTGACCATCTTGAGAAATTCGAATTCCATTTTGCAGGAAGGGAGCTGATAAAATTCATCGTTGACGATTTCTCGAGGACATACATAAAACTGGTCCGGGACCGTGTTTCAAGCAGCAATGATGCGGCGGACCAGGCGGGATGCCTTTCGATAATCAGGCATGTGCTCTATGAATACTCCAAATTGCTCGCGCCCATCTCCCCGTTCATATCCGAATACCTCTACCAGAAGCTTAGCTTCGATGGGGAGCCGCAATCCGTCCATTTCCTCGATTACCCCTCACTGAATGAGAAGGAAGTTGACCTTAAGCTTGTGGAGATGTTTGAAACCGGATCTAAGATCACCGAGGCGGCAAATTCCCTTAGGCAGGAGCTCAAATTCAAGCTCAGGTGGCCCCTTGAAGCGCTCCTGGTTTCTGGCGATGATAAATCGGAAGAGGCGGCAAAGATCATAGGGGAAGTGCTGAAGGTTTCAAATAATGCAGAGCAAGTGGAATACGGGGAGAGGCAGGACTACGCATCAAAGGAATTCGAAGGCGGCAAGGTTTGGATGCCTAAAATCCTTTCGGATAAGACCATACTCCATGCCGCACACCGGGAGCTTTCCCGGGCCATCCAGGCGGCAAGGAAGAAAAATTCTTTTGTGGTATCCGATCGGATCCGGCTCGTGATCAGCACGGAGGACTCCGCATTGCGCGCGTACCTGAATGAAATCAAGGAGCCATTTGGAAGGGAAGTGGGCGCAGCAAGCATCGAGATGAAGGTGCAGGCAACCGACCTTAAGGGGGACATCGAGATAGTGCTCGACCTTTCGGAACTAAGGCCCAACCTGCGGATCACTGCGGTCTTCTCAAAAATAAGGTAGAAGGGCCAACAGCGGGAATAGCCGTATTTCATTTCCCCTAGGGAAGCGGCAGAAAGAGGGGCACAGGATAATTAGCGCGGATGGCTCATTTGCCTCAAATCAACCTAAATTAAGCCCGTCATGAAACCCAGCAGCAGGCCCCAGCAAAGGATGGTGA
Organism: Candidatus Norongarragalinales archaeon; assembly: GCA_035288785.1. Taxonomy (GTDB): domain Archaea; phylum Micrarchaeota; class Micrarchaeia; order Norongarragalinales; family SBBD01; genus JACRGC01. The sequence goes on along the minus strand of DATDZF010000017.1, from coordinate 1,509 downwards.
TCGCAAGCCAGGCGGTTTCGTTCCAGGCCTGCACCTTTTGCCCGTCCAAGGGGTAGATCGGGATCATATTGAAGGCGCCAAGGAACGCGTTGATGTACGCCCCAGTCCAGGCAAAATCCTTCGAACCCGGATTGGCAAAGCCGATCGAAAGGAACAGGATTGCCAAAATGAAATTCATGGTGCTGCCGGCAATTGCAATTTTCCCATTCTGGGCGTGGGTCAGGTGCTTGCCATATATCACAACTGCCCCCGGTGCCGCGAAAATGAACCTTCCCTCGGTAATGACTGCGAGCCCGAGCGCGACGAGCAGCCCAAGCGTCCAGGCACGGTAGACTGCAAATGCGCCATACATCTGGGCAACGTATTTATGCGCTAGTTCGTGAAGGATGAAGCCCAGCCCGAGGGTAAAAAGGATGAGCCAGAAATCCGCCCGGAACAAGGAGAAAGCAACGGAGATGGTTATGACTGAGATCACGATATGCAAGATTTCCTCGAATCCGAACTTCAAAACCATGGCGTTCACATCTCACTTTCTGTAAGCCGTATGGCCGCGGGCGAAAAAGTCCCCGCATAGGCGGAAATTACGCCCTCGGCACGCTTGCCATTGAGGAGCCTGACGTGGATTTTCCCCCCTATCCGGCCATCCTGGAGCGACGTTACCAGAACGGTATCGATGTGGTTGTGAACAATGTTGTCATGTGCCACCTGCCTCGAGATTTGCGCAATCAGCTGGTCATTTTTCCGGATGCCCCGGGCATAAGGATACGACCACGCCGCAATCAGCGATATGGCAAGGTCAAATGCGAGCAATTTGAGCAGCGAGTCAATCATCTTGCCCTGCACACCGATCTGATTGAAGCTATAGCCTAAAAGCGATACCACCAACAGGGACAGGAATACTTTCCCGAAAACATTTAGGTTCATCAATTCACCCTATTTTCTCAATCCCATTCAAGAATGGCAGGAGCGCTTTGGGCATGGCAACGGATCCATCCGCCTTTTGGCAATTCTCAAGGATTGCAACAAGGCAGCGCCCCACCGCAACACCGGAGGAATTAAGAGTATGCACGAATTTGAACGAGTTATCCCTGTCGCGGAATTTTATGTTCGCGCGCCGCGCCTGGAAGTCGCCGCAATTGCTGCAGGAGCTGATTTCACGGTATTTTTTCTGGGAAGGGAGCCAGACCTCAAGGTCATATGTCTTTTCGGAGCCAAAACCAAGGTCGCCGGTGCAAAGCTCAATCACGCGGTATGGCAACTCTAGCCGCTTCAAAACCTCCTCGGCATTGCCAAGAAGCGCCTGATGCTCTGCAATTGATTGCTCGGGAAGGGTAATTTTAACAAGCTCAACCTTATCGAACTGGTGCTGGCGGATGATCCCGCGGGTATCCTTCCCATGCGAGCCAGCCTCACGCCTAAAGCAAGGTGTGTACGCGCAATAATTCATGGGAAGCTGCTTGTATTCGAGAACTTCCCCAGAATGCAAATTGGCAAGGACGACTTCCGAGG
>DATDZF010000016.1:0-2064 GCA_035288785.1 Candidatus Norongarragalinales archaeon | reverse complement strand
GGATTGCCATTTTGTAGAGTGAAAAGCCGTTCTTCCCGTACGAAAAAACCATCTCATCCTCCTTTGCTTCCGGTAAATTCACCACCGTGATCGCATGGAAGGGGCAGGCCTTGGCGCAGATGCTGCACCCCTGCGAAAGCGAGGGCTCGATGAACGCCACCGACTTGCTTTTCAATTCCTTGCTATACTCGTACTTGAAATCTATGTGCCGCTCTCCGGTCTTCCTATCGACAAGGAACGTGCACTCCTTCCTGAGCCGGTTCGATGGGCATCCGCGCATGCACTCGAGGTTGCACTGCACCGGGTTGCACAAGTTCCTATCCACAATTGCGATCCTTGTCATTTTCCTTTCACTTTGCGTTTATGGCGCAGGTTGTCATTTGCCAGATTGCCCCCGCCGTTCCATTTGCCCGCCATCCCCCAAATGCCCCCATTTCGTATTCCCAAAAACCAAACCTATTTATAACTGCGCCATCTAAAAATTCCGCTGCTAATGCTTATTAGCCTACACTTTGGATTGGTGATTTCATGTACCCCCCTCAACAAGCGCAATATGACCGAGCCATTACCGTTTTCTCCCCGGATGGGAGGCTTTTCCAGGTTGAATACGCAAGGGAAGCTGTCCGGACCGGAACGCCCTGCGTTGGCATAGTGGTGAAGGATGCCGTCATCCTTGCCGCCCACAAACGAATAAGTTCCTCGCTCATCGTCCCCGAATCCCACGAGAAGATTTTCCAAATAGATAAGCACATCGTTGCGGCAAGCTCGGGCCTTATTGCCGATGCGCGCAAGCTCGTTGATTTTGCGCGGCTGGAAGCGCAAAGGCACCGCATTGTCTATGGCACCGAAATACCAATTGAAACCCTTGCAAAGAAGATCGGCGACCAGATCCAAACCTTCACCCAATTCGCCGGGGTCAGGCCCTATGGCGTATCCCTCCTCATTGCAGGGATGAACGGCACCTTCAAGCTTTTTGAAACCGACCCATCCGGCGCCCTCTTCGAATACAAGGCAACGGGCATCGGCTCTGGCAAGAAGACCGCGGAGGATTTCTTCGAAAAGGAGTTTTCCGAGAGCATCTCGCAAAAGGAAGGGCTGAAGCTCGCGCTAAAGGCCCTGAAAAAAACCGTGGAGGAAAAGCTCACCCCCTCTAACGTTGATGTTGCGGTGATTTCAAAGGAGCACAAGAAGGTCGTTTTCCTGAAAAAGGACGAGCTGGAAAAGCTGATTGCCGAAATTAAGTGATTTTAATAGGGAAGTGCGGATTGGGGCCCAAAGCTATGGTTGCCTATTTCATTCCGTCTTCCCCGAACTCGGACTTGGTAATTATATGGCGGATTTCGAAACTGCCGTCAGGAAATATGGGGACCCGCTGCTAGACCCCTCGCAGGCTCACTGTAAATGCTACTGCCTCATTGATCGCCCCCACCATAAGGTGATCCTTTCGATTGCGGACTCGCGCTTCCCCTCGCTGAAAGATGAAACCAAGATGGCCTGGCTTAGGGAATTTGGAGTTGTTTCGGATGCGCTCAATCCGGCATATGCTTTCCCCCCTTCTGTGGAAGAGCTCTTTGCATCCATTTCGCCCCCCGATCAATTCTCTCCCATCAAGACCATCTCGATTGTGCTTGAGGGAAAGCAGGCGCGGGAGAGCGTGGCTTGGTTTTCGAGGGCATTTTTACAGCTGCTGGATTCCGAGGAACTTTCCGTTGAAACCAAGTCGCTCTTCCAGCTCGAATGGGCCAATTATGCCGGCGAGCAATTCAAGGCGCCGCTCAGGGATTTCCAGAATCATCCCCGCGTAATCTCGCAAGGCTGATATTTGGGGCGATTTATTTCAATTGCGTAGGCTGAATGCATTCGGCCCCATCCGTTCAAATGGCCCATCTTCCCATCAGCTGGCGTTCTAAAAGGAAATCCGTATTAATCTACCCCGTTTCAATTATCGTTGGTAATTATGTCGCAAATAGAGGGCACCCTGATTTGCCGGTATGAGAAGGCGGGGGAAAAATTCGAGATCCTAATCGACCCCAAGAAGGGTTATGAATACAAAATAGGAAGCCG
>DATDZF010000015.1:0-6143 GCA_035288785.1 Candidatus Norongarragalinales archaeon | reverse complement strand
CCGGAGGTCGTATTGGTGGATACCGAGGAGTTGCTGCTTGAGACGTTGAAGCCGCCCGAATTATTTGCATTGCCATTCAGGTCACGGCCAGTAACCACGATTGAATACGTGCTGCCCGAAGTGGTCACGGGGTACTGCTGGGATAATTCCAGCCTTTGAATCGCTGCAGCAACCACCGAAACGTTCGTGGAATTCGTGGCTGAAAGGTTGCTAAGGGAATAGAACGTCAGGGTTGAATTTCCTGCGAGAACTGCATTGAAGCTGAAGGTTGTGGAGGCATTTGAGGTCAGGCTCGAAACGGATGAATTGCTGGTGGATACATTGAAGCCGCCGGTGTTGTTCAAGTTTCCATCAGGGTCTACGCCTGCGAGGGCGAAAGTAAAGGTGCCGCCAGAAGTGTTCATGAGGAAGAGTGGAGTGAGATTCAAGCCGACGATGTGCCCTGAAGGGAAACTGCTGAATTGGATTAGCACAGTTTGCTGGGAGCCATTGATTGAGGTGGTATTTGTTGCAAGCACGTTGGCTCCGCGGGAGGCATTGAAGGTGTAATTCTGGCTTGGGAGATTTGTAAATAGCGACGAACCTGAAGAGTTCGTGAGCTGGGCGGAAACGAAACTCCAGCTCCCTCCGGTGAGGTTGTAAACTGAAATGTTTACTGAACTTGAGGGTTTGCCAGAAATCCCGGTCACCGTCACCGTAAAGTTGTGAAAGTTGTAATCGTAATTGTCATTCAGGGAAACTGCAAGTGTCTGAGTGGAGGTTAGGGTAGCATTGACAGCACGGGTGACGTACCCCGCCTTACTTACAGTAAAAGTATGGGGAGTGTAACTCAGGTTTGCGGTGCTGTTGCCGATGAATTCGGTTATAATCGCCCAGGGAGTTACGCCCGAGGAGTCAGCAGTCAGGTTCAGTTCCGTGGAGGATAAGGAGGAATTAGAAATGTTGACGTTTGCGCCCGGAATTGCCGCTGCGGTAGCGTTCGTGACGTTCGCCCGCACGTACCACTTAATTTTCAAGTTGCTGCTATTTACGCCCCAGCCGATCATGCTTTTGTTGCGGAAGGAGACGTTTAGCAAAACGGTATCGATGTTGGGCCCCTGTTCGCCAAATATTTCGTAAAAATCGTAGTTGGAGTTCGGAAGGATGATATCACTTGTGAAGGAGGTATTCGCATTATTTCCGGACAGCCAGCCGTTGTCGTCGCCGGTTCTGACCCCCGCATAGCCGCCATAGATGGTGTTGTATGAAAAGGCATTGTGGGAATTGTTGAAGTAAAGCCTCAAGCCTGCAGAAGAGGAATGCGTTTGCGTCGTATTGATGGTGTTGTTCTCAAAGAGGTTGTAAGCCGATTCGCGCAGGGTGAGGCCGAAGAATTTCCCCACAAACACGCTATTCCTCACCGTGGTCCAATATGCACCTTGAAGCTCGAGGCCGCCAACGCCGCTGACATTCTCTTCTGAATTGAAGTGTGAATTCGAAAGTTGCGTGTAATTTGCACTCCATAGCGCTGCGCCATTATGGCTTGTGGCAGTGAAGTTTGAAAAGTTTACGACATTACCGACGCCGCTCTGAATTATCAACGCCTGCACATAGTACGAGATTCCGGAAACGTTGATTATCTGATTGTAGCTTGAATTGGGACGCAGATATATGGCATTCCCATAGGAGGAGCTGTTTATTGACAAGGCGGTGATGTTGGTGTTCTTAATGGTATTATTATGAGGGCCGCTGAACAGGGGCGAATCGTCAAAAGTAATTCCGTAACCGCCGGAGTTTGAGGAATTGACCACGATAGTCAAGTTGTCCATCGTATTGTTGGCGGCCCCAATTCCTGAAACGTATACCCCCGCCGGATTTGCGTTGTAGCCAGCGTGGAGTATGGCACCGTTCCTGATTATGATATTGCTGTAATCATATATCGCCACCCCATACGCTGAGCTGGAAGTATTTCCAAACTTTACCGTGAAACCGCCCAAATCCAATACAATGCCATTGGCGGAAACAGTGTAGCAAGTGCCGGTTGAAGTGACGTTCTGGGTGAGCTGGTAGGTTTCGGAAGCATTGTCCAAGGTAGTGCAGTTCGCGAGAAGGGTGAGTGCATCCGAATCGGGGGTTTTTGCAAATAGGAAGAGTAGAAAAAATAGGAAGGAAGCCGTTGTGCGCGGCCTACATTTGGACATTTATAAGAGTAATGTTTAACTGTTTAATAAGCATTCAGTTGTCTGGGCCTGGTAGTTACAAAGAAGACGGATGTTATAAAAATTATAAATCAGAAACCCAGCTTTTCGTTTACGAAAATCAAATGCAGGCGGCCGGGGTTTATTTCCTTATTGATGATGAGCAATTTGTTGACGCCGCTCCCGGGCACGCCGTAAGCCTTCCGCGCCCTCTCGGACTCCAATGGCAACACGTATTCGTAAATTCTCTTCATGGCCTCATCTAGACTTTTGACAATCTTTTGAGTTCCGACAACCCAGATCACCTTTCCACCACCATATGAATAAGCGCCCAATTGTGATCCTGATTGGGATGCAATTACCAATTTCCCATCCTCCGTAACCGCATGAACAGAGCCCACAACGAAATCCGCACCTCCGCCATACCTCCTTTTTTCAGAGGGAGAAATGGATTTGTCCATTAATTTCGTGCGAACTGGTTTGTATTTTCCGCTCTCGTTGAGAATTTTAGTCACACCAATTGTATCCTGGGTTGTTGAGGTCATGGTCATGACTTCCGAGCCTTCCGGAATTAGCTCAAGAATCCGGTTTTTGGCGAGTTCCCCGTTTTCCACTAGCTCTGCCGTAATGCCGTTCCTTACCAATGCAGAAATAGTTTTTTCCACATTAGCTTTACTTGGCAATTCGTCCCATTTTACCATGCCTATCACCGCCCCTTAATATATTCCCATAAAAGTGCGCACGAACTGCTGCTTGGCATATTTCAGCGCGCGCTTGCCATCTAGGGTAAGCGAATAGTAAATTGTCTTTCCCTCCTTCTTCTCCTTGATGAGCCCTGCCTCGTGCATCCCCTTCAAGGCGGGGTAAATCGTGCCTGGTGAGGGCCTGCTACCCTTCCTTTTTCCGATCTCCTCCGCAAGCTCCTGGCCGTGCATCATTTTCTTCGAGAGCAAGAACAGCACCAGGAATGAGAGCATGCCCCTCATGTCGCAGTAGCCTACGCATTCATCCTTCCTTCCCAATTTGATCACTTGCATCCAATGGTGTTTTCCTTATGGCATATTTACCATCCCCGACAATAATAACGTATCGTTGTATCGGTTGTACGATATGTTTATATACAGCGACCGTTCATATATCGTATATCCGATAAACCGGGTTTCCGGGAGAGGTGCATGTTATGTGCGGAATGGATTGCGGCCCACAGGGCCGTGGCTTCCTTACAAGGGAAGAGAAACTGGAGATGCTGGAGGAATACCACAAAAGCCTCCAGTTGGAAACAAAGGGGGTGGAGGAGCGGATAAAGGAGCTGAAGAAGAGCAACTGAATCCCCCTTTTTTTATTTTTTTTAATAATGGGTTTAGGCTAAACGGCAAAGGGTCTTGAGGGGATTTTCCCCACGTCCCCGAACCGGCTTGGTCGGTATTAACTAATCGTTCAGCAAATAGCCGGCAATGACCAGGGCAGCCATCATCAAAATCAGCAGCGTGCGCTCCAATGCCATTTCCCACCACCCCAAAAAGCAGATTTAGAACTTAAAAAATACTTTTATTCGAATATTAAATTCCATAAGTATGCGGAACATACCGCCAATTTTACGAGCTAAAAAGGCCATTCCCAAAAACCGCTGTTCACCGACAATTGCCGAAAAAGTTAGGGAAGCCAAATATTTCCGCGGGTTTTTAAGCCTGATTCCTGTCCATATGTAGCAGGTTTTCCAAATCGCAATAGGTGGGCAAAATGGCAAATTACGGGATTGAGACCAGGGTTGTGAAGAACATCAAGGCGCCCGAGCTTTCGCAGGATATCCTTGAAAGCGACAATTTCCCCTTGTGCCTGACCACCACCTACCGCTACCCGAATGCCGATGTCATTGCCAAGCGCTTCAAGGGAGAGGATGACGGGATGGTCTATAGCAGGATGAATAACCCCACGACCCGTGCATTGGGTAGGAAGGTCGCGGACCTGGAGGGCGCGCAGGCGGGGCTTTGCTTTTCAACCGGGATGTCAGCCATAGCAAACGTATTCCTGTCCCTATCCAGCGCCGGGGATAATGTCGTCGTAAACCAAACCGTTTATGGGGGGACCCATAAGCTGATCACCGATGAGATGCCGCGGTTTGGGATCAGCGCCAGGCGATTTGAAAATGCGCATCCTGAGCAGGTGGAAAAGCTTCTTGACGGCAATACCCGTGTAATTTTCGTTGAAACCCCCTCCAACCCCACCCTTGGGATCGTGGATATTGCCGCTGTTGCAAAAATTGCACGGAAGCACAGCATTCCCCTGGTTGTGGACAACACCTTTTCCACGCCAATTTACCAGCAGCCAATTGCCCTTGGGGCAGATATCGTGGTCCATTCTGCAACAAAATTCCTGAATGGGAACGCGAGCCTTGTTGCGGGGATAGCTGTGGGCAGCAAGGAGCTTATCCGCGAGATTTACGATCGCACCTTCTGGACCTTTGGATCAACCCTAGGCGCATATGATGCAGGCATGCTGCTCATGAGCCTCCAGAGCCTTGCTGTCCGCATGCAGCGCCATTCGGAGAACGCGATGAAGGTGGCAACATTCCTCGAATCCCATCCAAAGGTTATGCGTGTGCATTACCCTGGCCTTAAGAGCCATCCTCAGCACGAAATTGCCAAAAAGCAGATGCGGGGATTTGGCGGGGTTTTGGCATTCGAAGTGAAGGGCGATAAGCTGGCTGCGCAAAAGGTTGTTGATAGCACCAAGGTTTGCGAGAGGCTCATCAATTTGGGGCAGAATATCACAACAATTGTGCACAACGCCTCCACAACCCATTCGGAGCTTGACGGGGCCGCGCTCAAGAATGCGGGAATAAGCGAAAGCTTCATCCGGATCTCTGTTGGGCTTGAGGCGCCAGAGGACATAATCGCGGATCTCGACCAGGCACTTTCAAAGGTCTGATTAATTTAGATGGTAGTCTGATATGCCTAAGAGAAATGCGCTATTCCCGAAAATCACCGTAAGGTGCCCTGCCACTTCCGCAAACCTAGGGCCGGGGTTCGATATTGCGGGAATGGCGCTCTCCTCACCCTCCGACCTAATGGTTTTTGAGGTTTTGGGGGAAAGGGCCATAACCATAGCCAATTCCGGCAAATACGATGTTCCAAGTGAAGCTGATAAGAACACTCTTGGGCCCGTGATAAGGAAAATCTGCGCTGACCATTTGATATCCGATGGCTTCAAGATAACCATTGAAAAGAACATCAAGCCCGCCTCCGGTTTGGGGAGCAGCGCTGCAACTGCAGCAGGGGCGGCTGTTGCGCTGAATGCGATGTATGGCCTTGGCCTCTCAAAAAAGGAGCTCATCGCATATGCATCCCTTGGGGAAGAGGTTGCCGCCGGATTTCCCCATGCCGACAATGTCTCCCCAGCAATTATGGGCGGAATTGTATTATCCTCCGAAACAACTGGGAGAATTGAGTTTGCCGCCTTTCCCACAATTGACCTTGATTTGCTCGTGATCCTTCCAGGCAAGGACAAGGGCTCGACCAAAATAATGCGCGAGGCAATCCCAGATAGGGTTGATTGGAAGGATGCCCGGGCAAATATGCAGGCCGTTTCGTTGCTGTTTGAGGCGGCACTGGACTCATCCCCAGAAAAATTCATCCAAGCGGTCCACAGGAAGGATCTGATTGTGGAAAAGGCACGGGCAACAGTGCCTGCTCTCTCCCATCTTCCGGCAATCCAGGCGCTCGGGGACGAATACGGGTTTGGGGTTTTCGCCAGCGGCTCAGGCCCAGCGGTGATTGCCGCATGCCTTCCTTCCAATAAACGTAAGGAGGAATTTGCCAGGGGGGCCTTGGACTTGTTTGCAAAGCAGGGCATTGGCGTTGAAACGAATTGGGCAAAAATATCCGGAAAGGGGGTTGAAATCGTGGGCCGCGATGGGAAAATATCGGAAGTTAGGTGCATCGAATGCGGCCATCCCGAGCAGGACGA
>DATDZF010000014.1:0-2505 GCA_035288785.1 Candidatus Norongarragalinales archaeon | reverse complement strand
GCCTGCCATTGGGCTTGCATGGGGCGTTTTCGGCGCATATTTGGCTTCCGTGCTGTCGGCTCTTCCCATCTTCCGCGTGATAAAATGAACGCTTTAAATATTCGATAGGCTAATTCTTCAGTTGGGTTTCCCAAGGAAGGGGAAAGTGGTGATCTGGAATGGTTGAATTCTGCCTGCCGTTCAGGAATTTGAGCAAAAAATCCGTCGCCCTTGCAGGGGGGAAGGGTGCCCAGCTGGGTGAGATGTTCAATGCGGGCATCCCCGTGCCGCCGGGGTTCGTGGTGATCACCCCCTCATTCGACCTTTTTTTGGGGGAAAACAAATTGTCCTCCAAAATCGCTGCGATTCTCAAGAAAGTGGATGTAAAGCATACCCCAACCGTTGATTCCGCATCCAAGGAAATCCGGTCGCTCATTTCCAAGGGCAAGACCCCCAAAATTGTGGAAAATGAGATTTATGCGCAATTTGATTCGCTAGGCGCAGGGCTGGTTGCCGTCCGCTCATCTGCAACCGCTGAGGACGGTGCAAATGCATCCTGGGCAGGCGAATTGGAATCGTACATGAACATCCAGAAGGGGAATTTGCTTGAAACTGTAAAGAAATGCTGGAGCTCCCTTTTCACCCCCCGCGCCATATTCTACCGCATAGAGAGGAAACTGGATTCCCACCCCGTTTCGGTTGCGGTTGTCGTCCAGAAGATGGTCCAATCCGAGGTGGCTGGCGTTGTGTTTTCCATCCATCCGGTGACCAAGGACAAGAACCAGATGGTAATTGAGGCAGCATACGGTCTTGGTGAATCGGTAGTTGCAGGCCTTGTTTCCCCCGACAACTATATAGTGGACAAGCGGGATTACTCCCTGCTCGAGGTGGCAGTAAACGAGCAGGAGAAGATGATCATCAAGAAAATTTCCGGGGCCAAAGTCCAAACGATTACTGTCCCGGTCCCCCCAAGTTTGAAATCAAAGCAAAAAATGGATGGCAAATCCATTGTTTCGCTTGCCAAAATCTGCGGCGGCATTGAAAAGCATTACAAATTCCCCCAGGACATGGAGTTTGCAATGGAAAAGGGCAAAATCTACATCGTGCAAAGCCGGCCGATTACAACGCTATGAATTTTTTTAAGTAACTGGAGGAATTAGCTGAAGGTGATTTTATGGTGGATTCTGAGCAACTAAAGGCAGTCGTTGTGCTGTATGGAATTTTGTTTGTCGCAATCGTGGCGCTTCTAAATTACCTTCCTTCAGGCAAGGTCGGCATGGGGTTCTTAATCCCTGAAAAGGTCGATGGGTTTGATGGGATTCCCGCCGTTTTACCTACGGCCTCTCCTGCATGCTCCAAGGAAATTTGCGACAGTGTCGACAATGATTGCGATTTACTTGCAGATGAGGATGGCGTATGTGCCGTTACTGAGGGCGGGCTGCGCCATGATGAGTCGGAAAGAGTGTCGGGCTTCATCATCGAATTCAAGGACGCTCCCCTCGTGGTAAAAAGTAGGGAACTTGACGGTCAGGTGGGCATTTCATCCGGAGCTAAGGCCGAAACGCTGGTCAGGTATAAATCCGGGCTGGTTGCCTCCCATTCAGAAGCTATTGGGGATTTTGGCATTGTATTGGGGATTGCGGACATACGGGAGAGGGTTACGTCCAGTTACTCGGTTGCATTCAATGGCGTAGCAATCAGACTGAAACAGGAGGAAGCGGAATCACTTCGCTCAGATTCGAGGGTAAAGAACGTTTTTTCCGATTTTGCCGTGTATTCCTCGTTAATGGATACAATCCCCCTGGTCAACGCCGATGATATGTGGTTGCTGGATGCTTCGGGTAACCTTTGCGAAACCAGCGGCAACCCATGCCTGACTGGCGAAGGCGTTAAGGTTGCGGTCATAGATACCGGAATTGATTATACCCGGCCAGACCTAGGGGGCTGCCTTGGCGCAGGTTGCAAGGTGGAAGGGGGCTATGATTTCATCAATAACGATGCCGATCCCTTGGATGACAATGGTCACGGCACGCATGTCGCGGGCATAATTGCAGCTGACGGCACTCTAAAAGGGGTCGCACCCGGCGCAAAATTGTACTCATACAAAGCCCTTGGGCATACGGGTTCGGGCACATGGTCGGCGGTATTAAGTTCAATCGAGGCAGCGATCGACCCGAACAATGATGGCAACCTATCGGACCACCTCGACCTCATAAGCATGAGCATCATTTCATATGATGATCCAACAAAACCCCAGGGGGGCATTTCAGCAGCGATTGCAAATGCTGTTGATGTCGGTATTCCGGTTATCATCTCCAATGGAAATTCCGGTCCTCTTGGAAGTACCCTATGCCGCCAATTCCTTCTTGATATTACGGGCGATTCCTATTCCGTATGCTTCCCCGCAACAGAGAAAAAGGCCATTTCTGTGGGCTCTTCCACCAAATCCGACGCCATTTCGGGCACAAGTTCTAGAGGGCCCACCCGGTATGAAAATGTGAAACCCGATATCATTGCTCCGGGAGT
>DATDZF010000013.1:0-17480 GCA_035288785.1 Candidatus Norongarragalinales archaeon | reverse complement strand
TTCCCCCACCCAGCGAAAGCTGCATCTTCTCATCCTTTTTGGCAAGATCCGGATTTTCGGGGTAGGCGATCAACTCCCGATTCAACCTTTCCTCGTAGCTCGCCCAATATTGCCTTCCGTTGATGGTTGGCCACCAATCCTCATCAATCACAAAGTACCTGCCGGTATCCGGCTCCACGAACACATATTTGACAGGATGGGAAAACCTGCCAAACGGCTCCCCATCCACGAAAAAGAAGAGGTATTTCCTCCCAAGCTTGAATCCGCTTCCTTTTGTAGAGCCGACGGAATCCCCGGCCGCAAGCTCCCTCCCGAAGGAATAAACAAATGTCTTAGGATCCCCGTTGGCTACCTGTTCATGGACAAGTCTTGCCCCGGTCCGGTAGTCGAGCGGCAATTTCTCTCCCAGAAGCAGGAGGTTTTTCAAATTCGGGCAATACCTTGCAAGCGCCCTTTTGTATGCGTCATTGAAGAATCCTATTTCCCCGTCCTTGAGGGGGAATTTGTTTATGCTTTTTGACTTTTTGAGCGCATTTGGCATCGACTCCATCAATTTCCTTGATTTTTCATTCCAACCAAGCGCTGCTCCCACTTTTTCGCTGTAAAGTATGCCGGCATATATGCACTCTATATCGTCATCCTCAAACCTGCTAAGCGCCTGCTGGATTTCCCCGATAGCCCCATCCACCTCAAGGACGCTATCCACGTAATCCGCGGCATCCTTGAACTCCGGGTTGGATGCCCTCAATTTTGCAAGCTCCCCCGCGGCCGCTTTCCTGGGTTCCTTGGATGAGTAAATCCTATCGAGCGCATTATCCAGAAGGGCGGTGTTGATTGCCACCTGCGTACCCTCATCATCCGGCTGCGCGCTGATTTGGGCTTGCATCTGGGGGGGCGCATTGCCTTTCTGCTGCACGCAGCCGAAAAGTAGGATTGCTGCCAATGCAAGCGCAATAACCGCCTTGTTCATTTGCTTCCCACCCCAAAATGATTAGGATTACCTAAAAAAGCGGGTTAATCGTTTAATAAGACTTCGCTTCAGCCGTATTTTCCCCCCGGTCCAAAGGGTCCAAAGGCAAGCCTTAAATACGGATTTTGCTTGTTGTATCCTTGGGGTTGCGGGAATCATGATTGCCAATATCAGGCTATTTGCGGTCTTTGCACTGCTACTATCGGGTTTGACTAATGCAGCCTGGATCGAGAGGCAAATCACGAACGATGTTGAAAACCAGGTGCATCCGGCGATATATGGGGGAGATCTTGTCTGGGAGGACGATCGTTACCAGCCTTTGGCGATCAACGATGTTGTTTTCTTGTACGATATCGCCGCCGGCCAGCAAACGCAGCTGATAAACGATTCAAATGACCAGGTTGAACCTGCAATATATGGCGATAGGATAGTCTGGAGGAATAACCGGATGGGTGCGCAAAATATCCACACCTATGGCATTTCAGCAGGGACGGACGGATGGATAACGAATGATTCAAGCGACAAGGCCCTTCCCACCATTTACGGCGATAGGGTGGTTTGGCAGGATAAACGGAATGGAAACTGGGATGTCTACTTATACGACCTTCTAGCGGGTGAGGAAACCTTAATTACAAATAGTTCAAGCAGGCAGCAATCCCCTGCAATATATGGCGATAGGATTATGTGGGAGGATTATAGGAATGGCAATGCTGACATTTATATGTATGATTTGGCAACCCAGCAAGAGACGCGCATAACGAATGATTCTGCGAACCAGCTATCTCCTTCGATTTATGGCGACCGGATTGTTTGGCAGGACACAAGGAATGGCATGGGGGATATTTACCTTTATGACGTCGTGTCCAGGACCGAAACCCGTCTTACCACTGATTCCGGACAGCAATCCTCCCCTTCCATTTACGGGGATCGGATTGTATGGGAGGATTATAGGCTAGGAAATGCAGACATATATTTGTACGATTTGTCTACCAATCAAGAAACCCGCATAACGAACGATGCCCAGAGCCAATGGTACCCTTCGATTTATGGCGACCGGATTGTTTGGCAGGATGACCGGAATGGCAATTGGGATATCTACCTGTCCACATACATCCCCGAAAACATGACCAAGCCCGGCTCACTCATCCTCCGGGGGGATGCGGATGGCGATGGCAACCTGACTATGAATGACTTTTGGTTCCTAAGCAATTATACAAATTCAGGAGGCCCCGCCCCCAATCCCGAGATATTGGGGGATATTGATACGGATGGCGTTGTTGACACTACTGATTTTCAATTACTCTTTGATTCCCTCAATGGTAATTTCACCATTCCCCCTGAGTATTTCTACGGCTATTCCGGAATAATGCTGAGGGGCGATGTGGACGGGAATGGCTCTATCAGCATGGCGGATCTTGACTTTTTGACACCTATGGCATTTGAAAATTATCCCCCCCCAGAGTTCTATTCCCTAGCAGATGCAAAGCCCGATGGAGGTTTGAATATTGGCGATGTTATCGATCTAAAGAACTTCATTGGCGGATTTGGAACCATCCCAGTCCCGATCATGCGCGGGGATGTAAATGGCAATGGGATCATCAATTTTTACGATGTCGGCTACCTGGAAGCGTTTTTGAACGGCTCGGGTCCTGCGCCAAAGGATGATATTTTGGCCGACGTCAATGGTGACCGAAACGTCACCTCCGAGGACGTTGATTATCTGATTGCCTACTTGGCAGGGTTTGGCCCGGCGCCTGTTGGGCCGCTATTCACTGGTTATGTCATTCCGACACCCACACCTGCGGCAACAGTCACATCGCCACCCGGTGGGGGAAATCCGGGCGGAGGAAATACTGGGGGCACGGGCAGCAATCCTGGGGGAGGCATCTCGCCTAGGCCCTCAGCCAAGCCATCTCCCATCATCAACGCCAGCCCCAAACCGGATGCCCGCATCCAGCGGATTCCCGAAGTGGATGAGCTCCTTTTGGAATTGAAGGAGAATGGCGCCGATACCCTCGATGTGGAGGAAAAGCTGAGCGAGGCAAAAGCACTTGAGGAGGAGGGAAATTTTGAAGAGTCCTCGCAAATCAGGCTTGGCATGCTTGCACGGCTGAAGGTGATGCTCGCCAACCTGAAATCATCTAAAGCAAATGCCGCATGGATGGCTGGAGGGATAGTCCTGCTGCTTATTTTGGCAGGCGTTGGCTACTACCTCTACATGCTCAGGGAAAAGGAGGCAGGAGCCGAACGCAAGGCCGCAGCACCTGTGGATTTGCCTCCAGATAATGCTGCCCCAAGAGAGGAAAAATTTACCATCTCCGATATTGGCGCGCCCAAGTCGAGTTTCGATGAACCAGAAATAGAGCCAATCAAGCTGGATCTTCGTAAAAAGGCCTGATTTTTTTCCCTAGCGAATATCCGCTGTAACCTCGACCAAATCCAGATTCCTGAGCCGGAGCTTTTTTCGCAAATTTTCGGGGCTGATGAGCTCGAGTACTTCCGCCCCGTAGTGCGACTTGTAAGGAATGATGACCGCCCCTATTGCAGCAGCCTTCTTTCCTCCAAAGATTCTTCCCCTGTAAAGCTTGGCCCCACCAAGCATCCTCCCGTTCTTCCGGAATCCCCTTATTTCGATCCCATTCGATGTCATTAGCTGCCTCTTTGCTGCGATGCTTGCAGCGCTTTCAAGCCTCAAATTAAGGGTTCCGGGGAAAACCTCGAATCCAAGTGCAGATGCAATCTGTTCCTCGTATTCGGGTATGGAGAGGTAGAACCTGCCCTCATGCATTCCCGAGACCACCCGGCCAGCTAGCCTTACCTGCCTTGCTGATGCCTGGAAAAGGGAACTGATTTCCTTCCTAATCCTTTCAAGCATCGCGCGCCCGGATTCTGTTAGCATAACGCCCCTGTTTTTCCTGTCCACCAGCCCTTCGCTCGAAAGCTCGGCAAGCCACCTGCTTGCCGTTTGCTGGGAGATCTTAAGGGCGCTGGAAAAGCTGCCGGTAGTCGCCCGGACGCTATTTTGCAACCCTCCCCTTTTTGCAATTTCCAGCAGCATCATGATTTTTCCTGATTTCATGCTTTCCCCAATAAAAATTTCGCCACAGTTTAAAATACCGCCCCCTTGCGCACCCAAGGGGGCTGCGCATTGCCCCATCAAGCGGGCAATCCAAAATGATGCCGCATTCCCCCCGCACGTGGTAACTCCGATCGGATGGCGCTTTCCACCTTTTATCCCGCCCTGTGCGATGGCCTAATGCCAATTGGTTTTAATGCCTCCTCCCCCGGCCAATCGAGGAGGAAATGGACGCTTTATATTCATTCCGTGGATAATAATTTCATGCGTATTCTCGTCGTGTTTGCATCAAAGAACAAGTCCGTTGAGCGGCTCTCAAAGCACATCGCAATCGGCTGCAGGAACGCGGGAATCGAGCCCGAAATGCTTGATTTGGAGGATTCATACCGCTTCATCGATTATCTCCCCCTAAGGCCGATATTTGGTGGGAAGGGCGGCAGGCCAGTAAGGGACCTGTCCACCTTTGAAATCATTTTCATCGGTTTTGAGATCCACAATGCCTCGGAGAGCGGCAGGTTCCTTGATTTCATCGAAAGCCACGAATTTTCAGGGAAGCGCATCGCCCTCTTTTGCTCGTATTATGTCAACCGGAAATACCTTGGGCGCATAATACGCAAGCTTGAGGGGAAGTCCGCTGAAATCTTCAACACGCTAAGCATAAGGCGAAAGGGCCTTGCGGCATTCTTTGGGCTGGGCAGGCTTGACGAAAACGATCTGGTAAGGGCGGAGGCATTTGCCGAAAGGGTCGTAAACAACTCCCTTGGAAGGAAAATATGGAAGGATAGCGAAAAGGCGCAGATCAAGGGGTATAGGAAATAGCTGGCATCCCATTGGGCTGGGCCCTGGCACCAAGGGGGAAGGGCCCCCCTGCCGCGTTGCTAGAGTTTGCCTCCACTTATATCCGAATTGCCTTTCAATTCGTACATCGCCCCGCCCCTTCAAATGAGCCGCCTCCCGCTTAATTTGATGCACAAATCAAAATACGTGCGGAACTGCTTTTTTCCACCCAAAATGTACCCGCAGAAAATGCCAAAGTATATAAATTGGGATTTCTTAATCGCTCCGTGATTTGAATGGATAGGACAACTAGCGGAATCTACGGCCTTGACGAGCTCCTTGGCGGGGGTTTTCCCAAAAAACGGGCAATCCTGGTTTCTGGGGCATGCGGCACTGGCAAATCAATTCTATCGATGCAATTCATTTACCGTGGCATCCTTGAGGCGGAGGAGCCAGGAGTGTTTGTCACGTTCGATGAGATGCCAGACAAGATCCGGCAGGATATGCTGAATTTCAAATGGAATCTCAAGGAGCTGGAGGACAACGACCTTCTCGCCCTCGTGGATGCAACATCCGCGCGCGCAGGCGTACCCTCGGAAGAAGAGCATGCAATCCTTCCAGGGCAGCTCGACATAGATAAGCTTCTCGTTGACATTTTGGGCGTTTGCCGCAACATCGGCGCCAAGCGCCTTGTGATTGATTCCATTCCCGCCATGGCTTCCCAGCTTGACACCGAAGCGCAGATCCGGCGCGCTGTGCTAAAGCTCGCATACATAGTATCCCGCTCGGGCCTAACCACCATAATCACCTCGGAAATCCCCGAGCAATCCCTTGGCTCTGGCGCAGCCATGCAATTCTCGAAATACGAGGTCGAGGAATATGTCGCCGACGGCGTGATCATCCTTAATTTCCTGGGAGTTGGCACCGGCGCAACCCGCACCCTCTACATCAGGAAGATGCGCGGGACAAAGCATTCGCTCGAAATCCATCCGCTTGAGATCACGGAAAAAGGGATTGTGGTAAAGAAAGTGGAGGAAGTGTTCAAATGACACCTCTAGGGGGCTAAGCCCCCTGCACGTGTCGCCGACCACCCCCTTATTTTGTGCGCGTATCTATCTTTTGCTAATCGCTCCATATTATTTTGTTTGCGAATCAGTTTTATTCTTACTCTGCCATCATTAACCTATGCTTCCTAACCGCCACCTGAGGCAAATCAAATTATTGGGGGAAATTGGCCATTCTAAGTTGCGCAGGCTTACTGTTGGGATTGTCGGTGTTGGCGGCATCGGCAGCAATTCCGCGATGCTTTGCGCCCAGCTTGGGCTAAGGGAGCTAATCCTTATTGACCGCGACAAGGTTTCGCAAACGGATTTCAATAGGCAGCAGTACTACGAGGGCGATTTGGGGAAGCCCAAGGTGGAAGCGCTTAGGGGTAAAATCGCCAAAATGAATTCGGATGTAAAAGTGGATGTTCATTTTGACCAATTTTCGGATGAAACCTCATCAAAATTCAAATCCAGCTCCATAATTTTGGATGGGACGGACAATTATTCCACTCGCGTTCTGATCAACCGATTTTGCCTGAAAGAAAGCATTCCATGGATTTTTGCATCCGCCCTTAAATTCGAAGGGATGCTTTCCACGATCCTGCCCCCTAAAAGTGCATGCTTCGAATGCTGGGCAAAAAAGCCAAGGAATGAGCATTCATGTGAGGATGCAGGGATCATGAATGCGGCTGTTTCCACTTTAGCAGCGCTGCAGGTTTCGGAACTTGTCAATCTCGTTTGCTTTAATAAGCCAATTTACGCTAACAAATTATTGAGGGTAAATTTGCTGGAGGGGGCATTTGAGGCAATCGGAGTTGATAAAAATCCCAAATGCGAAGCATGCAGCCGAAAATAAGCAGATGGTGAAAAAAATTATGGCAAAAAAGGAGAAAATTTCGGCAAGGGAGCCGGAGTTCGGGTCGGATGCCGCATCCGAGCCCCAAGGAAAGCCTGATGATGAGGTGCGCCTCCTTAAGGAAAGGAACCGCGAGCTCGAGCGCAGGCTTTTAGTTGTCGAGCAGAAGCTGGAGGACCTTCAGGAGCAATTCAGCGAGGAGTTCGGCGAGGACTACGCGGAGGATGATGATAAAAAGGAGGAGAAGGAATGACTTATTAGAAAGCAAAAAGTAATCAGTAAGTTCCATGTTTAACCAATAATTCCGGGTGTTTGGATGAAAAAACTTATTTTGGGATTGGTTATTGCCTTCCTAATGCTGGGTTGTACGTCCCCCAAAAACGATAATATTGTTGCAAGTAAGGGCGCGATGCCGAGCAATGTCTCCCAAAATTCGAATTTGCCAACTATCGCTATACAAAGCTCTCCGATACCCACGTGCACACCTCCGGATTTGAGCTTTGGGGACTTCAGCCTCCCTCCAAGATATCTGTACGGGAATGAGTTCGCCATAGAGGCGGAAGTTCTTTTTGACAAGGGGACCTGCAATGGTGTGCCTGAATATTCCTCGCTGACTTTTAATTTTGGGGAAAACAAGTACGAGCAACCTATAGGCCGTTTGGATTCAAAAAATCAGGTAATGTTGACATTCGACCCTAAAAAAACACGGAGCTACCGGTTAGAATTCACAATCGGCTACCCTTTGGAAACCGAGAATAAGCGAAATAATTTTAAAACGGCTGATGCCAATGTTGAACCCTTCGGATTCACTGAAGATTTGGCCGCAGATACTTTCCTTGAGGTCACGGGGGAAAATGCCCTGGCCGAAAGCTTCGTTTTTGAATATCCCCTTGAAGTTAAGAAATTCGGGCTCTATCTGAGGAAGGGCAGGAATCAAACTTATGGGAATAGCTCTGTTATTTTGGAGGTTTGGAAGGTTGTTGAGTTGCGAAAGCAAGATGGCCCCATCCTTACAATGACGTCCAATATATTGAGCCTCAAAGACGAATGGAACTGGGTTAATTTCAGACCCCCAAAGCCTTTGACAATTGAAAGTGGAATCTATGAACTTGTGATAAAAACAAATTCGGAATCGCCCATAAGCGTCCATATTTCTAAAGATCCTAAAAATACCTACCTCCACAACGCCAAAAAAAGCCTCGATGACCCCTCAAACCCCTATTTTTTCGGTGCGCATTATGAGGGGCCATTCAACTTTAGAATAACGAATGATCCGTAAATTAAAAGCGGGGAGTGAGAGTTGAACTCACCTACTCCGCTGGCCGCAATTCCCCTTTCTGATTCTCCCAAGAGTAATGCCCTTTTCTTTGAACCCAAGGGCCTTTCTTTTCGGGAAAAGAAAGGGGCTTCTGCAGGCGGATACATAGCCGATCTGTCATCCCCGCATCCGCGTCGGGGGAAGTATCCCCCTTGTGCGGATCGCACGCTCCCCCTCTATTTGGTTTGCGTAATTTAAAAAAACTCGTTTTCAGCGCTTTTTGCGCCTAAGCGCATCCGATAGGCCATCCGCCAGCCTGAATACGGATTCCCCGATGCTCACAAATTCCTTCTCCGCATTCTTAAGCTCCCTGCGCTTGAAGAAATAGATGTAAAAGCCGCCGATTACCGCGCCATACACGTGGACGAGCAGGTCTGTTGGGGTTGCCGCCTCCCGAAGCTTGCCCTCGTTTGTTATTTCTATTTGCGTTTCCGTACGCGCCAAGGTCTTGTTTATTTTCTGTATTGCCTGCGGAGTGCGATTCTGGGCGACTGCAACCTTCAATTCCTGCTTCAGCTCGACCTTCTTTGCTGCCAGGTTATCCTCGTAAAATTTGCCTGCAAAATCAATTGCCGGAAATATGATGAAACTGATTGCAAGGGGGGTTGCGATCAGGAGGAAAAGGGCGGCTTTGGGCCGAACAAGCATTACTGCAGTCAGGATGCCCGAAATCCCCCCGGATGCGCCGATCAGGGGGGTGGTGGGGTTGACAAGTGAAAATAATAGAGATGCTGCCGTGCCGGAAAGCAGGAATATCACTGCGACATCGATGGAAAGCAGCGCGCCTTCCAGGGCAAGCCCAAAGAGCACCAGCGGAATAAGGTTGCCAACGAGGTGGAATATCCCAACATGCACGAAAAGGTGGGTGATGATGGATTGGGGGTTGCCTGAATTTAGCGCAAGGCTTCGCAGGCTCGCATCCTCAATGTAGGGGGTCTCCGAGGAGAGCGCAAAATAGGCGGCAAGCACTGTTATGGTAAGAATGGCAGTCCCGAATGGGAATTTCTTTAGCCCGAGCATGCTAGCTTTAATTTTCATGGTGAAATTAAACCTTTCCTTTTCAACCGAATAAACGTCCGGTTGGAGCGTCAAATTATATATATCCTCGGACATTTGTCCAGTTTATTGTGGCTATTAACTTTTATTTTTTGATTTTTTAAGGTAAGGCTTAAATACGTATCCGTATTCTTAATTCCAAACTATACAGAAGGCATTCCTAACTGGATGTGCCTTCGAGGAGGTGGGGATAATGGCTCATCTGAACGAATTGGAGTTGACAACGCAGGTCCAGCGGAGGGCATCAACAGTTCCCTCGCATGTGAATTCGCTCAAGTTCCTTGGAAGCGGGGTCGAATCCTTGATAGAATTTGCGCAGGAGCGCAATACGCTGATGGTGGATTACAAATTCATCGACCTCCCCGGGATATGGCAGCACAAGACGGTGCCGATCGCGCAGTTTTCCGAGGGCATATTTGTCGATGGCGAGGGGTTTGATGGTTCCTCCATCCGGGGATTCCAAAGTATCGAGGAAAGCGACATGCTCCTTTTGCCCGATCCAAAGACGGCCTTCATAGACCCGTTCATGAAGGATACGACCCTCTCAATTACTTGCGATGTAGCCATGCCCGGCAAGACGAAGGACCGCTACCACAAGGACCCGAGGCATGTTGCCCAGAAGGCCGAGCAATACCTTATGGAAACCGGCGTTGCCGACCTTAGCTATTGGGGCCCGGAGCTCGAGTTCTTCGTTTTCGATGCGCTGAAATACCATAGCGGCCAGCTGGGGACGGGCTATGAGATTTACACGTCCGAATCGCACCTTAGCAGCCTCGAGCCTGAGGCGCATGATAGGGGCAACCTTGGCCATAAGATCCGGCCAAAGGAAGGCTATTTTCCTGTTGCTCCCGCGGATACGCAGACGGATTTGCGCGCGGAAATGACCAAAACCCTTGAGGCAACAGGCGTGCATGTTGAAACGCAGCATCACGAAGTCGCATTCGCCCAGGCGGAAATCGACATGCGCTATGATGCAATGACGGCCATGGCGGACAAGGCGATGCTCTATAAGTATGTGGTCAAAAACGTCGCGCGGAAATTCGGGAAGACGGCTACCTTCATGCCAAAACCCATCTTCGGCGACAACGGCTCGGGGATGCATGTGCACCAATCCCTTTGGAGGGGCGGAAAAAACCTTTTCTTCGATGCGGGCGGCTATGCCGAGCTTTCGCAAATGGCCATGCACTACATCGGCGGGCTGTTAAAGCATGCGGATGCCGTCCTCGCGTTCACCTCCCCTACCACAAACTCCTACAAGCGCCTTGTTCCCGGATATGAGGCGCCCGTGAACATTGCTTTTTCGCAAAGGAACCGCTCTGCCGCAATTCGAGTGCCGATGTACGCGCAGGGCGAAAGGAATTCAAAAAGCAAGCGGATCGAGTTTAGGCCCCCCGACGCGACCGCGAACCCCTACCTGGCATTCTCTGCGATGCTTATGGCGGGCCTGGACGGAATCCAACGGAAAATCGATCCAGTTGCGGAAGGATATGGGCCAATGGACAAGAACATCTACAAATTGAATGATGAGGATAAGAAGAAGATCAAGTCCGTTCCCGGGAGCCTCGACAAGGCGCTTGAAGCGCTCGAGGCCGACCATGCATTCCTGATGAAGGGGAACGTGTTCACGGGCGAGCTTATCCGGACGTGGATCGAATACAAAAGGGAAGCGGAAGTGGATCCGGTGCGGATAAGGCCGCATCCGTATGAGATTTACCTCTACTACGACGCATAAGACGACACCCAATGGGGGGATATCCCCCCACCACGTGTTACGTAGAGCTGCGCTCTACTAACATCCAAAACAGGTTTGGATGTCGCCGCCTCCCCCCTTAATTTGATGCGCTAATCAATAATGAGGGGGAACGGCCAATCCGGTCAAGGGGGATCCTTCCCCCGTCGCGGATGCCAAAACCCCCCACGTTAGGCTAAGCCAAATAAATGGTCGCTCCTGCCCCCAATATTATTTCTGCGAATTAGCTGACCAAATCCTCTCCTTGCGGTTTTCCTTATTTCCCCTAAGAAATGTCGCCCTCGAATAGGCATTGCAGCAATTCGTATTCCTGGTCGCTAACGGTCCGGTATTTTCCCACTACTTCCCTGAGCGGGAAAGGCCGGATTTCCCCGGACTCTACCGCGGTCATCATCCCGAATTTCTTGTCGTGGATGTATTCGACTGCGGCGCTTCCCACCCTTGAAGCCATTACCCTGTCATATGCAGTAGGCGTGCCGCCTCTAAGCAGATGGCCCATCACCATTACCCTCGAATCAATTTTGCATTCCTCATCGATTGCTTCCTTGAAAGCGTGCCCCATGCCCCTGTCCGTAAGGCCGACGTGCCCGAAATCATCGTGCTTTTCGACCAATTTTTTTGGGGACTTGACGCCCTCAGAAATGGCCAGCAATGTGTATTTTCCGTCATTTTGCCTAATCTTTATCGCTTCGCACACTTTTTTTATGTCGTAGGGCTTTTCCGGGATGAGGATTATATGGGCGCCGCCCGCGATTCCCGACCTTAGGGTGAGCCAGCCAGCATGCCTGCCCATGATTTCAACGATAAAGGTGCGGTTGTGGGAGCGAGCCGTGGTATGAAGGCGGTCAATTGATTCTGCGGCAATGTTGACCGCCGTGTCGAATCCGATGGTGTAATCGGTGCCCATGATGTCGTGGTCCACGGTCTTTGGCACACCCACCATGGGCAATTTGAATTCCTCGTAAAGTTTCCCTGCAACACCAAGAGTGTCCTCCCCGCCAATTGCAATCAATGCATCAAGCCCATGCTCCTTGAATGCCTCTGCAACCTGTTTTGGCCCATCTGGGAACTTGTACGGGTTGGTGCGGGATGATCCCAGATACGTCCCTCCCTCGCTTTGGATTCCTTCAACTTCCGCTTCAGAAATCTCCTTGCTCTTCCCGCCCGGCATCAGGCCCTTCCATCCATGGTGGATTCCGACGGTTTCCCAGCCATATTCCCTGGCGCGGTAGTAAACAGCCCTGATTGCCGCGTTTAGCCCTGGGCAGTCCCCTCCTCCGGTCAAAACACCAATGCGCATATTTATCCCCCCAATCCTTGAATTACGAACGCCATCTTTTTAGAAATATTCAAATCCGCCTTTAGGTCTTTTCCTCCTCACTTTTTCCTCGCATTGAACCAAAGGTCCACAAAGCTCTTGTAAACGCCGGCAATCTCCTGAGCCGCCTGCTCCCTGGAAATCTGCTTGTTATGGTATTTTACGAGGGAATCCCAGAAAACCGTGCGGCCGATTGCAAAGCCTATGACGCCCGGGATGTTTGCTCCGGCAATCAGCCACTGCCTGACCTTCTCCGCATTTTCGCCCCTTCCAAGCACGATCACCCCCGCCTTAGTGCCGTTTGCCCTGCACGCTGAAACTACCATCTTCACATCCTCCGGGTCTTCCATGCCTTCCAATTTCCAGATATCCGGCGCGATCCCCGCGGCTTGAATCTCATGGATTGCCCTAACCATCAATTTTGGCCTCAAATTCAGGTCATATTTGCCTTTGTCCCCGCCGAATCTGGCAAGCTGCTCTTTAGTTGCGGGAACCAGGAGCTCGAAGAGGTATTTTTTGTTGTGGGAATGGAGGTAATCGCCCAGATTTTTAAGGCGGACAAGCTGCCTTTTGTTCATCTCCTGATCCCCATCCACATTATACCTGACTAGTGCCTTCCCAATCGGTGCATTGAACTTCTCAAGATGCTCGCCAAAATCCTCCCCATACTCAAAATCGAACTCCTCCTGGCCGCTCTTTTCCATCGTAATTGCGAATTGCACGCCGTTCTTCCCTGCATCAACAAGGACTGCGCTGCCATATTGTTCATCAATCAGTATTCCCGCGTATTCCTTCTTTACGCCCATGGAAAGCGCTTTCCTGTATGCATCGTATATGATCATCTTGAACTCGGAGATTTTTGCGGTTTCCTCTGGTGTCAGCGCCCTGCCCTTCGCATTGAACATCTTGTCGCCAAAAGTGCCCCGATGGTCAAAGGGCAGAATCAGGAGGTCCCTTGTATAGCCGATTTCCATGCAAAAACACCCCTAAGAGGAAGCAATTAGATCAGTTACGAATACTTAGCCAAAATTATTTAAAAATGGCTCCCCTTGGTGAAGAAAAAGGTTAAATACGATGGGCAGCACAATAATGGCGATGGTTATGGCCGGAAAAATGATTGAAATGATATTTGGTGCAGATCGTTTTGCTAGCCATCACCATACTTTTTGAAGCTACTTTGGGCTTTCCCAAATTAGCGGATATTAATACCCTATTCATAACTATGTGTATGGAATTTCTTGAGGTGATTAATTAGCGGAATTTGCATGATATGTTCATGGCGCAAGTCGTCTAGAAGCCCCTTTTTCTTTCCCGAAAGAAAAAGGCCCTTGGGTTCAAAAAGAAAGGGCCTGCTCCTGGAGAAAGGGATTGGGCAATCTGGTCTAGGATCGGGGCCTGTGGAGCCCCTGACCTGAGTTCAAATGCCTTGCCTTTCTTTTTAATAAAGAAAGGCGATATCGCAGACTTGATAAGTCTGCTCATCGCGCAGCAATGCTGCACGATGGCGCCGCCAAAGAAAACTCTATTGCGGCTCCGCCGAATCAATCGGCAAGGCGTGAAAATCTCAGCTTGCGCCCTTTGACCTTTTTCTTTCTTTCAAAGAAAGAAAAAGCACCACGGAAAAAGAAAGAAGTGATTTGCATGGCGGATAAATTGCCTGATGGGCAGTTGCAGCCGGTTCGCGGCGGGAGGGATTTTTTCGGCGAGGAGAAGGCCCGGCGTGACCGGGTAGTCGACCTACTGAAAAGGGTGTTCAATGCATACGCTTTCGAACCGCTTGAAACCCCGGCCATGGAGCGCCTCGAGGTGCTTTCGTCAAAATTCGCAGGCGGGGAGGAAATTTTGAAGGAAACATTCAAGGTAAAGGACCAGGGCGGCAGGGATTTGGGGCTACGGTACGACCTCACTGTCCCGCTTTGCCGTTTTGTTGCCGCAAACCCCCGGATGCCCTTCCCCTTCAAGCGCTATGCGATTGCACCTGTCTGGCGGGACGGCCCGCTCAAGGCCGGCAGGTACCGCGAATTCTACCAATGCGATGCTGACATAGTGGGCTCATTTGGGATGATTGCTGATGCGGAAATCCTGAAATTGGCAAGTGCCATATTCTTCGAACTATTTCCCGGCAATTTCATCATCAAGGTGAGCAACCGCAAGATCCTCGACGGCATACTGGAATATTCCGGGGTTCCGGAGGAAAAATGGCTAGGCTGCGTCCTTGCCATTGACAAGCTCCCGAAAATCGGAAGAGATGGCGTCGAGAGGGAATTGGAGCAGGCTGGGATAGGAAAAAGCGGATCAAGGAATATTATTGAGTTGATTTCCCTTGATGGCAATAGCGATAAAAAACTGGAAAAATTCGAAGGCATCCTGAAATCGGAGGTTTCACAGGAGGGCATAGCCGAGATGCGCACATTGCTTGCTTATTCGAAGGAATTTGGCTGCGGGGAGTTTTTGCAATTTGACCCATCGCTAGCGAGGGGGTTGAACTATTACACCTCCACGATATTCGAGGCCTTTGCCCTGGGAAGGAAAATAACCTCCTCCATAGCTGCAGGCGGAAGGTACGATGACCTGATAGGGAAGTTTGCAGGTTCTTCGGAAAGGGTTCCGGCAGTTGGGATTTCGTTTGGCCTGGATGTCGTATGCGAAGCATTGAAAGTAACCGATCCCCCTGGACGCATCCCTCCAGCAGGCGTATATGTTTGCGCGATAGGAAAAACAGAAGGCTCGCAGGAGGGCAGGGCTGCACTACAGGCTGCCGAGGCGTTCAGGAAGGAGTCCGTGCGCACATTCCTGGATTTGAACTCACGTTCCATAAACAAGAATATCGAGGCTGCCTCCAAAAGGGGTTTCAGGTTCCTTGCCGTCATTGGGGAAAAGGAAGCCAGGGATGGGAAAATACTTTTAAGGGATCTTCTCTCCGGCAAGCAGTCAGTTCTAGGGATCAAGGATGCGATTGCCCAAATTTCATCCTGAAAGCAATCGGCCTAGCTTTCCTGTTTTAGCACATCGCTTGAAGGCCAAAGGCACGTCCTTAGGACATAGTTGAGCGAGGCGAACATGTCGCTCCCGGCATCGTTTTTTGTAAGAAGCAGTATTTTGAAGGGCGTGCGGATCACAAGCACCTGGCTGCTATTTACCCACCCGCAATCAAAGGTTTGCTTCCTAAGCTCTGGAAGCCTTTGGAATTCCGCCGAAAACATGTAATCGCTGGCGTATTTCTGGTCCTTTGCGTGCTTTACGACATCCTTGGTAAGATCCGCCGAGTCCGCAATTTCCGTGATGTACCTGTAGCCAGAAAAGGTGAATGGCTTCATGATCTCCTTCATTGCGCATCGCAGCGCTGTCCTCCCGGCCTGGCTCGAGGTGCCGAACTTGTCGTCAACCGCGCCCTTCCCTTCATCCCCCATGACATCCTTATCCGAAGGGTCCGCATCTTTTTTTAGCAGGTCGGCAACGGTCACATGGCCGCTGTAGTTTTTGAGGGTGGAACAATCCATGTGGTATTTTCCCGGAGGATTTGGCATGCCCTCCTTGCAATAATAAAAATCGCTATCCGGCCCCTGCGGGGTCATATCCCTATCCTCGCAATAGCTCTGCACGTCCTGTAGCGTGGAAACGTCGATATAGTAAAGCGCCTTGGATGTGCTTTGGAGGTAATTGGCAAGGTACGAGGTGCGAAGCACCCGATCCTGCGCAACCCCGTAATTGTTAAGCGTTACGAAGATGAGTGATATTGAGAATACTACCGTAAGCATGAACAGCACCCCATCAAAGAATGATGCCTGCCCCCGCGTTCTACTGTTTAATTTTACCATATCCCAATTCAACTCCTTCTTACAATTCTTGGTTCCCAACCCCCAACGATGAGCATTCCAAGCCCCCGCGTACCCTCTCCGCAATCAACTGCCATGGGGTAGCTCAATATGACTGAGTTTTGGCTTGGGACCTCTATTGGCTCCACATCCGCTCCGCGATCCTGGGGGGTTGTTGTTTCTATGCTCTCATCCGAGCTGCAAACCTGGTCATATACCTCATCGCTTATCCTTAGGATTTTGAGGTTTTCATCCTCCCGGTAACGGATTGGGCCGCAATATTTTTTCAGGATTACGGTGAAATTGATCGCATTCCCGGCAGCAAAGGGCTTGACGAGGTTGGTGCATTTGTCCACAAACTGCTCCTCGCTCATGTACCCCCTTTCAGTCAGGATGTAGGACATGCGAAGGGTTGCCGACCTCACGTGGAGGTACCTGTCGCGCTCTGCGCGCTGCTGGTCGATGAATGCAAGCGCCGTGATGAAAATAAGGATCCCGGCGATGATTGGGAAAATGGCTGGGATGTCGTCACCCAAGGGGCCAATGAATCCACGGCCTTCCGGCTTTCCCATCGAGGATGGGGATATTTTCTGCATGTTTTCAGCAATAGGTTTCATGTTGATCGTTTTTTCCAAGTTGTTTCTTTTTGATAATAATGCCCTATTTCCTCATGCTTATTCCCTTCCCCCAATTTATCAGGTATTGAACCCGCAGGTTTGGTCAATGACGCTGCCAACTTCATCAAAGCTCCAGCACGCCTTGAAATCCTTCTGGTTGCAATCCTGGATATAGAGATATTTGCGGCCTTGATAAACCTTTTCGCTGCACTTGATCATCGTGAGGTAGTAGGTGCGCTTCGCATCATCGAGGTCGGAGGGGTTGAGCTGGATGATGCGGTCCTCATACCTGGAAAGCGTTTTCTGGTAGGTCCTGATGGAATCCAGCGTCACGTTCTTGTCGCTGTAGTCGACCTTTGCAAATCCCTGGCAATTCCTGACATTGGATGGGGCGACATCAACTAGGATGATTCCCTTGGTAGTGCCCCTTATTTGCCTATCCGTAATGTTCACGTAATACCTTCCCACATCGTTCTGGCCAAGCTGCAGCCCTATCTCGAACGGGAAGCTCCTCTGCTCATCCTCAACTGGCGAATCGAGGATTTGCGCAAGCCTGCCGGCGATGGAATCCGCAATCCGCTGCACCTGCATATCGCACGTATTCGCCCGCGCCCTTTGCTCGAACATGAATATGATCGAAAACAGGCCGATGATGAAGAAAAGGAGCGCGAACTTTGTCAGGATCCACATCGCAATTTGGCCGCGCGGCATATTTTATCACTTGAGTATTGGCATGCGCTGATTTGCAGGCCCCAATTTCGATCCACCGGGCTCACTTGCCCATATTCCGCCCAAACTACCGCCATGGTGCGGATTTCCCTCCGCAAACTCTGCTTCCACGTCCCCCTTTGCAGAGGGAAATCCGCACCATGGCGGTAGTT
>DATDZF010000012.1:0-16489 GCA_035288785.1 Candidatus Norongarragalinales archaeon | reverse complement strand
CGTCCAGTTGGAATGATCAGGACGTAAGTCTGTATCAATAGGCGTAATACAACTAGAATTCAAAATGTTGACTTCGCCAGGAGTCCAATATTCGAATTTTACATCTTTGTTAGTTAAATGAGAGCCTTCTGTATAAACGATTGAACCCTGTAAAAACAGGTATCTCTTGATCGAATATCCAGAATCTTCAAAAGTATTTAGAGTCCAATCAGTAAACAAGTTTTCTGCGTAATTAAGCCCATCATTTGCCGATAAGAAATAGTATCCATCTATTCCACCAAGTTCACCAACCCGATTAGAGTCAAGAAGGGAATAATCATGAGTGAAGAAGCCATCGGGATCAGTCGTTGGATTTGCGGAGTATAAGTATCCATCGGGCCATTCGACAGTTAGACTAAGTATAGAGCTAGCATTGAAACCAGAACCATTTATCTGGACGGTTTCTTCTGGACCGTAATCAGTTTTGTCAGTTACAACTGAAGTTTGGACGACGCCATCGGCAACCGAGCTCACGCTAAGCCCGATTATCGCGAATGCGAAGAAGAGGTAGAACCAGTACGAGACAATCAGGTTGCCTAGTGTTGCCTTGGCGCCATTCATTCCCTTCCTGCTATTCATGCATTCTCACCCATAGAGATAAATCTTGTTTTTGAAAAATATGAATTTGGAAAAGATGAAGAATCAGAAACGGAATTTGAAAAATTAGAATCGGTAATTTCCGAGGGGCAACCGGAACAAATCGAGTTGAAATCAGAATAAAAATCAGGAGCGGACGAGCTGGGGCTGCTACACAAGCACGGATGCCAACAATACAAATTCAAATGCATCTGTTCGACCCACATCCCGTTCCATAAAGAAAATGGAACACACCGGCAAGGTTTGGGGTGCTAAATGTATATAAAGGTTTTGTAAACTGCGCGGTGGTTAAAACATACGGATAGTATTAAAAATATACTATGTTAGGCGCGGCTAATTTTACGAGTGAAAATGGCCTTTTTTATTGAAAGTCACTGGCACGCAATTACAAGCCGGGATTTATGCGGGCTAATCATTTCATAGCGCTTTTAAGCGCCGCTTTTTGCTTAATCATCCTCCGGAATACAATTGGCGCAATCAGGGTGGTCGCAAACGCCATGATGATCAGCGCCGAAAAAATTTCCTGCGTGATCAGGTTATTTTTGAGCGCAAGCGAGGCAACCACAAGCTCCACATCGCCTTTTGCAGTCACGCCCCAGCCAACTAGCATCCCTTCTTCCCAGCTTCCTTTCTCATACCTTATTGCAAGGGCGGTCCCAACCACAGTGCCAACGATGGCGATAAGGGTTAGGCCGATTGTCAGGATTGGATTGCTCAGTATGGATGCCAGATCCGTGTTCAACCCCACCCATACGAAGAATATGGGCACCAGGAATCCGAAGGAAACCGCGTGCATCGTTTGGGAAATTTCATGCGACTCCCAGGGCTTGCGCGTGGGCTGCTTTAGGAGGGAATGGCGCACGATGACGCCCGCTATCAATGCACCAATTAGTGTGCCAAGCCCCAGGTAATCCGCAAATGAGGCCATCAGCAGGGTGAGTATAAGTGCGATCATGAAAAGGCCCGCATGCGAGTGCTCCTTTTGGATCACATCAAGCACAAATGGCAAAACCAGGAAGCGGAGGATTACCGCTATGCCGATGAACGCAAGCATGCCTATGCCAAGGGATTCCAAACTGCCCCCGCCAATCGAGACCTGCAAATAGGTTACTACAACGGAAATGAAAATCAGCTCGAGGAAATCGTCAACGGTGCCTGTTGTCACGATGATGTTCCCAACCTTGCTTTTCAGCAATTTGAATTCCTCAAGGAAATCAATGGAGATTGCAGTGGAGCTGACCGCAAGGCAGATGCCGATCACGACGCTTGTTGCGGGGCCAAACCCCAGCGAATAGGAAAGCAGCACTCCAAGGACGAACGGGATGGTCGTATTGAATACCGAAATAAGGATGGAGTTCTTGAAATGCCGCCGGAATTCCTGCAAATTCACCTCAAAGCCGGTGAAGAAAAATAGCAGCACGATCCCAACATCCGCAAGGGAGGAAAATGAGGAAAGGGCATCCTGTGTGAAGTAACCCTTTGCAAATGCGCCGATCAGGATCCCCCCAAGGATCTGGCCAACTACCCTTGGAACATATATGTGCTTGCAGATTTCGGAGAGCAGGTAGGCAAGGGAGAGCGCAACGAGGAGGAGAAGGAGCAATGACATGGATTTACTAGATCCGAGGTGATATATAATTGTGCGTCAAGCTTGCCAAAAGGCCGCCGCCGGTTTATCCGGAATGCCCATAAAGAATGGGCGTATCATTTTGTTCGCCCCGGCAGGTAAAGCACGGATCGCTCCTTCATGAATTTGTTATAATCGAAGACCTGGTCCGGCACGGGGTATTTGGCAGTCCAGTTTGCATAATGGATGAACGTATGCTTGATGAACCACTCCAAGGTCAGGTGGAATTGCTCGAGGTGCGCAGGTGGCAGCCGATTAAGCCTGTCAAGCAGGATGCCGGCAGTCTTGTTGCGCTTAATCTCGAATTCACGCCGATCCTGTTCGGTAACCCCAAGGGGGCCGCTTAAAAGAGTATAAAAAACCATTGCGGCTAGGTGCCGCCCATACCTGGGATTCGCCGATCCGCTTTTCATCCTAAAACCGCGGGAGACATCCTCCAGCATCCTGGAATCCACATGATGCGGATCCCGGATCTGCTCCTGAGTGAAGTATACGAAGGGATCGGCCTCGGCGCTACGGAACGGCTCCCCTTTCCTCGATTGGTAAAGCTCCTCGCTCCTTGACCGGGGTATCCCAAATGTTGCAATGTCCACATCAATTGAATCGAGGATTTTGTGGGCAACCCTTGTGGGGCTCTCACCAAACATATTCCCGGCAATGATAGGGGCCCTGTAGCCGGGCGAGAATAGTGCCTGCACCCGGAATTGGATGGGCTTTGACCACGTAGGTAATTTTTGCGAGGCAGCAAATTCCCTCCGGTTAACCCGTGCCAAATACAAGTGAAGATTCTCCGCAACCTTTTCTAGATCCGGGGTAGTTTCCCTGCGGTTGATGTGGAAAAGGCGGATTGCAAGCGGAAGGAAGTAATTGGACCCTATTACCGCTATATGGCTGAATGGAATCGATTGATCTGCCAAATATCCCTCGTGAACCTTCCTGGCGGCAATTCGCCTATCATCAAGTTTCTGTTGAATTCTTTTTGGAATTGGAAGCGATCCAACGATCTCGGACAGAGCCCTGGCGTTCTTGACCCATAACCTCGATTTATCAAGCTCTTGCCGCCGGAGTTCCTCGCTTTCTGCGGACATTTCAATCCCGGAAATCAGGTTTTTGCATCAGTCTGCTTCCTCTTGACCTTCCACGTCTCAACAATGGAGGTCCACTCGCCCCCGATATGCCGGAAGGCCTCGCCGAATTTGGTTGAAACGCGCAGCACCATCTCATGGCGCTTGTCCTTGTCCGTCTGCCCGGTTGGATTCTTTCTCTCCCGAGCAAGGAAGCCGCATGCAATCATCCTTGGGATGACAAGATTCCGAAGGGTCGACATGGGGATGCTGTTCTTCACCGCCCATTCCGCGACATCATCGCCGGTAGCCTCCTCAACTGAAGCGAGGTGCGTCAATAGCTTGCCGGCAATATTGAACTGCGCCTTCTTGAATTGGGGCGGGAAAACCAATTTCAAGATGTCCTCCGTTTCCCATCTGCCCTGCAAACTCATGGGCAGCTTGTTGTAGTGGAACCAGATGCTCTCCTTTGAGGGGATGCCCCGGGATGCCGGCTCGCCAGATTTTTTTGCAATTATTTGTTCCATATCGCCTTCCATAAAAAAAATCACCACGGCCATTTGGGGCAACAACATGATCTGGTTATTTGCATTACATTGCTATAAGGGAGCTATTCGGGGCTCAAATATAAATAGTTATTGTTACGATAGAACGCGCTAAACCTAGAATATTAAGCCGATTTTCCAGATGGGTTCTTCTCGTAATATTCCTTAATCCGGGCCCCGATTTCGGACTCCCGCTTCTCCAGTGATGCGAAGGCGCTCCGGAAATCCTCGGGCGAAATTTCCCCTTTCATTAACTTGAATTTCAGGTTGTCTTTCTGTTTTGGGATCATCTCACGCTCCCTAAAGATCTGCACTTCGAGCTTCCTTTTCAAATAGACTTTACGGGCAACAACATAGATTGCGATGAAAACCAACGCGCTCGAAACAAGCAATGCTAACCCATATAACCCAACATTTTCTGTTTTCGTAATCTTAACTACGTTAATGACTCCGCGCTTTCCTGGTTCGAGTGCTAGCTCCAGCCGCCTTATTTTCTTGTCTGAGGTCAGGAGGGTAATGGCATAAATGCCATTTACTAGGGGTTCCATCGTGCATTGGAAATTTTTTCCTGACCCATCGTAACCCGGTTCGCAACTGCATGAGCCCGAATTTTCGGAAAACGCGCACACAAGCTTGACAATATTCTGGGGGCTGTTTGTATAAACTCCCACATGCTCCTGAACCGTATCCCTTATGATTTCGTGCTCCGTCACAAATTTTATCACTGAAATTACCTCGCTCTCAGTGCCGGATTCCTCCAGCTCTTTCTGTTCCTCGAGCGATTTGGGTCGGTAGATAGGGGAAACTATGGCCGGCAGCGGTGAAATCACATTATTCCCCCTGCTACCGCAATCGCGCAGGGTGTCCGACCAAACATACGCGGCCCCTTTCCTTGCGCAATAATAATTCTTGCCTGCGCAGGAGAATGATTGGGGCTTGCAGGCCAAATCCTCGCTGCACTCCAGGCTTTCGTAGTTGCAGATGCCCCGTTTACCTGACTGGATGCAAAGGGCGGACACCTTCAGCTCGTTTTCCATGCATTGGTCGGAGCAAAGGGAATTGTCCGGCCTGAAGGTGCAACCTACTTCGGGTTCACACTTGGCCCTTAGGCATCCGTCTGCAATGCAAAGGACAGCAGGTTTTTGCACGCACGCGCCATCCTCGAACCCAAATGAGGTAAGCTGGTCTCCATTGCAGTAGCTCAAATGTTTGCACTCTGAATCGGAACCAGCCTTCACTTCGGCATCAAGTTTTTGGGATCCAATGGGGTTGATGGATCCGATGGGGATAAGCTCCGCCCGAAGCTCGTGATTTCCAACAGCCGCCTCCTTCGTGCCCCATTCCACGGATCGCGCAACCCTTTCATTTTCCTTCAGTTCGAGGTTCATCTCCTCGTAAATTTTGGTGGATTTGCCCCCATAGAAATCGAGGAGCTTCAAATCCACTCTCCTCGCCTCCGCATTGTTATCGACGGTAACGGAAATGAGAGCAATTGCGCCCTTCGTGACTGTTTTGGGTCCGTTCAATGAGAGCTTGACCATATTAGGAAGGGGGGATGTGGAAGGGGGGGTTGGGGAGGGGGCGATCGATGGACTTGGAGTTGGCGTCGCAACAGCAGTTGGAGTGGGGGTTGCACTGGGGGTTTGCAGAGTTTGGAAATTTCCATTTTTATTATAGCAGTTTTCATAATTATCCAATGAGCATGAACTCAAAACATACGCGTAATTGCCTAGCGGATCAAGGCCAGTTAGATGAAATTCGAAATGGTCTCCGATTTGGTTTTCCTCCCGGATGAGGATATTTTGATGCACATAACCCAAACTGACGTTGGCGGTAAGTGGGGCGCCGGTATTATCTACCACCTTTCCCGAGAGTGTGGCAGTATTATGAGTTGTATCGATATGGACGTCAGTGATAATCGGGGAGTATCCAACATATACTTCTGAATTGAAATTACCTTCGGGAGTGCGGCAGGAAGCGTAGGCATCGGATCCCGTGAGAGTCGTATAGAATGCCGCCGATATCACATGGCGTCCAATAATACCCGAGGAGCAGTTGAAAAGGTAATTCCCGCAGCTTGATCCATTCACTGAATAATCGATATGCGTATTCCCGAAGCAAGCGTAATATAGGAAGCGGGCTGTTTCCCCTGGCGAACATGAAGTTGAGACGTTGACCGTAAAATTCTGGCCTGGCGAACCATATAGCCTATCCGGCGAAAAGGTACAGCTAAGTGCGTAAATGTTGACAGTGGTGAGAAGGACAAACAATAAGGACTTTAACAGCATCCTTTTTTGCATAAGGGAATATGTTCTGGCCGAATAAAAAGGTTTATAATGGGTTTAATTGCAACCGACTGGCGGGGCTTATTTTATTTTGTCCATGAACCTCTCGCATTCCGCAATGACATCCGCCCAGGCCTCGAAGCCCTCCCGAAGGAATCCGAGGTATTCCCGGTACTCAGCATCCTTCCCAAAAATTCCGGGATCCGCGTAGGCCATCGTGCCAATGCTGGAGGCGAAAAAAATTTTGACATTAATAATAGCAAGGTCGATTTCCGTCTTGTTTTTGATGCGGGCAAGAAGGCCCATGCCCGTTATTTCCTCATCGGAGTAAAGCGAGTAATTAGAGGTTAGTCCGGAATAATCCATCCCAGGATTCTGCTGAAGGATATCGCTTATCAATATTATGTTGGAAAGCGCTTTGGGGTAGGGCGTGTTTTTTCCCGCCTTTAGGAGCATATCCGAGAAGCTATCCGCCATAGCATAACACTATTCTGCTATTCTCTGGTTAAATATATAAGGATATTGCTACAATGGAACGGGAAACATGAAGGAAAAAACAGCTGAAAATACGCGAAGGGCAAATTCGGGTTATTTTTCGCCGGATCGGGAAAGCCAAAGTGGCATATCCAAAGTCCGTTTCAATCAGTTTTTTTCGTTGGTTGTTCGACGGGAGCCGCCATTATGCACGCGGCAAGGTACCAAAAGAGGAAAACAAGGGCAAGCGCCGGAAAGTTGGGGCTTGGCTGGAATTCGAGGAAAGGCACCCGCCACTCTTCAGTTGGAATTGTGGATTTGGCAAGAACGCCCGAGCCTGTTATGCCGATATACGGGAACCAGAAAATGGGGTTTAGGTGCAGTGTGCGCTCGTAAACATTTTCGCAATCCTTAAGGAGGCGGTCCTGCAGGCAATTTGTGTAGCCGATTTCCGTGTGGTACGTCCCTACAAAGGGGAAGTTGGCCCCGATCATCACGAGGATGAAAAAGAATGCTTTTTCGCGGCTTGGCCCTATGATCGAAAGGAGGTTCATGCGGATATTCACATCGCCTTAAGCCGGACTTCCAGCTGGAAGCGGTCCGAATCCCCCTTAAGGTATTTGAGCAAGGTGAGCGTGAGCTCTATGGATGCGATAGCAAATAGCGAATCGATCAGGACGGCAGTGAAATTAAGGTAGAGGAGCTGCGCAAATGCATGCGCAAATTGGGCGCCGAAATAGAGCCCGCTTCCAACTGCAAGGAAGACTACAGGCGTCCTCGTTATGACGAACTTGAAATCCTTATCCTTCGAGATTGCAAGCTCAACTGCGACCCAAAAAATGGCGAAAGCAAGGAGGATTACCCCTATGGAAAGCAAGGCCTCGCCGATCGATAGGATGAACCATGGGAAATCGGCCTCTCCAACCGAAATCAGGCCAAGGACCTGGAAAAATTCTGGTATTGCATTCACAATCGTGCCGCGCACGAACCCATAATAATTAAGGGCGCTAAGCGCAACCAGAATCAGCACCAAGGAAGCAGCCTTCTTCATTCCCTCACCGCAAGCGATTACGGGAAGGGGTATAATAAGGTTTTCTTGCGAGGGCTAGGAGGTGGATTGTAGGAAGGATAGTTGCCAAGAGGGGCAAACCCGCAATAGCCCTATCCTCCGGCCAAAACATTCCGGGCAAAGAAGAATATGCCCAATATGGCAAGGTAGGCAATTATGAAAAAAGCGCCCGCATACAGGGCCAGGGGCTTGCTGTGCCCCATCCTTATCCGCTTCACAAATGCAATCAGCTGGAGGATTGCGGCAAGGAGGGTTATGAGGATTAGGAGATAGCCTGCAGGATTGTAGAGGCGTTCAGGATTTTTTTGGGTCATTAGAAGTGCATGAAGCACGATTAACAGGAAGGAAACATATATCAGCCGGTGCAGGTTTTTCCAATTCTGCTGGCCGAGCTTGCGGGTAGCCCAATCCGCTGAAGTAAGGAAGAGCGGGAATAGCGTAAGGAGCGCAAGCAGGCCCATGAACAGCCCATTCGCAAACGGGTTCAGGTTGCCAAGGAGGAACTTGGTGCTAAAGCCAAGCCTCACGGAAAAAATGAGGGATGCATGGAGAAGGATGATCACAAAGCCGGCGACCCCAACTGCCCTCCGGTATTTTACAAAATTCAATTTCGGGTACAGAACTGCAAGAGGGCCGATCAAAAGCGAGAGCCCCACGAGGGTGGCGCCCCCGGTAGAGAAAGCGCGGATCAGGAGGTCCGAATCGACCTTATACGGCACGAATGCGTATTGGTTTCCGATTTGGAGAAGCGCAAAAATCACAAGCACCGCAAGCGCCTTGAGAATAAAACCCCTCTTTGCCCAAATTTCGGATAGCAGCGAAAGCCGCTTACCGGAGGTCGATGTTTGCACGATCATCTGCTCTTCATCCATACCCTAAGGTCACCTTTCCCCCTTATTTGCGGCTGACGCTTTAAAAGGTTTCCTTTAACCCCAACCCGCCTAAAAGCGCTTATATTCCTTGCCCGCCTAAACAGCTGACATGATGACACTGTCCCAGCCTGAGCGCATGCGATGAAGAACGAGGTAGCTACTGAACAATCCTTTTTCTTTTCACAGAAACCGAAAAAGAGCGTTTTGGCTCTTTTCGGCCCCGAAGACTTTTTGTCTTCCGGGAGAAAAAGCGCTTCGGAAAAAGAAAAGGTCTTTTGAGGAGCGAATCCGACAAGATTGGTTTGTGAGAAACGGGACCCTTGGAGGAATGAGGCGGTGGAGAAGCCTTAGCACTAAATGGTGGTGTCGATATGAGAACACGGCTTTGGAAAACCAGGTTTGGCTTGCAACCATTCTAATCGAGCAAATTGCCTAAATTTTTTTATAAAAACAGGTTCATATCACAAAGCCGTAAGCGTCCTCGATGATCCCGGTGCCCTTGCCGCAATTCCTGCCCTTGATTGTGAGGTCGAGGGCCTCGGAGAAGTACTCGAGGTAGGTGAATTTGCCGATTCCCTTGAAGGTGAACGGATGGGAAGAATACGCCTTTGCAAAGAGAGAGTAATCCTTCCCGTAGATGTGCCAATGGGTGGAATCTGGAGACTTTTCGATGTTAAGGTCCTTGAAATATGACATTTTGCCGGCCCGGTAATCATAATAGTGGACATTTGTGAACAGCTTGATTTTCGCGGGAAGGAAGGGCGAATAGATGGTGAAGAAATCGAGGATGCCGCAATCAGTGTAAAACCTGCCCCAGTTCCACGGGATGAAGGGGGATGTCAATATCACCTTTTGCACATAGCATTTCCCCTCGAATTTTTTCCCCATGAGGCTGCCCACGAAATCAAAGTAGATGTTCACGAGGCCAAAGCCCATCCTGCCCGCGAGCATGTTCTGGATCTCGAAAGGCCTGCCTTTGCTGGATTTCATAATTTTAAGGGAAAACATGTTCTTGCCCCCTGAATCATACCGCATGGAATAATCCGGGTACTTCCCCATAAAATCGAACTTGTTTTTGCCAGAATGGAAATTAAGGGAGTTGGACTTGCCCCACCTTCCGATATGAGTCCTGGTTTTCTTATTCAGGAGGACTTTCTTTTTGCCATCAAAATACCATATTACCGCCGCGCAGTCGGCCTCGATGCCCCCGCCAGTGCCTGTTTTTATCCTGACCCTGTTGATGTCCATATCCTCGACGGACCTCCCGAAGGTTGCAACCAGCTGCCTTTTTGAGGACGGATCCACGAAGTACAGGAACCAGTATTCCTTGCCAAAGGAGGGCAGCTTCTCGAATTTGAAGAAGAAATCGTCCGCGGCCCTGTAGTTCTTGTAGCCCAGGAAGTCGTTGAGAGAATGCAGGCTCTCGAAGAGCGCGGAGGTCGCCTTTTTCGAGGCGGATTTCTGGATCCGGCCAAGCCGCGAGTACTGCTCCTGGTAGAACCTCCAGGATTCAGAATGGGCTTTCCGGTAGATGGCAAGCGGGATTTTTGAAAGGTCCATGGCAAGAAGTAGCGCGGCGGGTTTTATAATATTTGGCAGCGCAAATGGGAAGGGCGGGAATTGCGCCTAGCGGTATTTTGATCGGGGCAGCGAAAAAGGGAATTATTAGGTGAGTATTGAATTATGGGCAGCATAACAATAGGCGTATTCGGAGATAAGCCGGAAGGGCGGCAGCAGGTAGCCTCCTCGCTGGCAAAAAAAGGGGGCGCGGAGGACATTACGCAGTACCAGACGGTCTATTCCGGCAAGATCATCACTGTTATTGAGCCGACTAGGTACCCGGAAAAGGCGGATGTGCTCGCATATGCTGCCTTTTTGAGCGATTATTGCATAGTGATTGCCGAATCCCTGACACCGGCGTTGGGGGAAATAATTGTGACCCTTGATTTGCTCGGGAAGGAAAAGGGATGCATAATCACGAATATCGAATTGGATAACCTGCTAAAAGGCACAACCCTTGAAAAATACGATAAATTCGACTCATTCGAGGCGGCGCGGGAAAAAATAATGGGCGCTGAGAGGGGCGGACCTGCTGATTTGGGGGGCGGGCCGGCAAGTGCCGCCGAGATATTCGCATCAGTTGACCATTCGTTTGAAGTGAAGGGCGTTGGAAGCATCATACTTGGCTTTTTGCATTCGGGGAAGATTTTGGTTCATGACAAATTGACGGTCCACCCATCTGGAAAGGAGCTTGAAGTCCGCAGCATCCAGATGCACGACCAGGATGTGAAGGAAGCAGGTGCCGGGGATAGGTTCGGGCTTGCGATAAGGCTCCTGGCAAGCAAGGATGTGGAGAGGGGGGATCTGCTCACCAAGTCCATGAAAATCAATACCGGCAAGGAACACCAGGTAAATGCCAGCCTGTCGAAATTCGCGCGGGAGCCGTTAAGGCCAAATGAGCAGGTCCATGCGGTCCATTTCTTGGAGGATGCGCCCTGCAGGTGGCAGGGGGATGAGTTGATAGGAGGGAATCGCGGAAGCGGCAAGCTGGTATTTGAAAAGCCATTTTCCATCCATCCCGGATTTCCAGTCTTGATTGTGAGGCTTGATGCGAAGGGGCTAAGGATAATCGGAAAGGCGAGTATTTGAGCGAGGCCTGCTCTTTTTATACGGCTGCGATTAATACGGTATTATGGTCGAGGCAAGCATACCAACACTCATCGGGATAGTTGGATTGACAATATTTGTAGGCTATCTGGCATCGATTTTTTTCGAGAGGACAAAGATTCCCGACGTATTGTTCCTCATCCTGCTGGGAATAATTTTGGGGCCAGTCTCCGGCTTTGTTCGGGGCGATGAATTGGTGGGCATGGCGCCATTGATTGGCTCCATTGCACTGATCGTGATTGTCTTTGATGGGGGGACGAAGCTCAACTTCTTCGACGTGATGGACGAGCTTCCGGAGAGCATGTGGTTCACCTGGTTCGTTTGCATCCTGACTGCGATCATGGTGATGCTGGTATTCGTTTTCGGGATGGAATGGAACTGGATCGAAAGCCTGCTTGCGGGGGTAATTGTCGCCGGTACCAGCTACGAGATAATAGTCCCGCTTGTAGGGAAGCTGAGCATAAACGACAAGGTCAAGACGCTTCTCAATTTGGAGAGCGCATTCAACGACATCATCACGATCATCGGGATGGTCATTGTGACGAAATTCCTCACTTTGCAGGAGGTTGCGTTCCTGGACCCGCTCCAGATCTTCATCGGCACATTTTCCACGGCCATATTCCTTGGCGCTGTCGGCGGGATTTTCTGGCTCAAGGTCCTCCAGAATTACAAGGGCAAGCAATTCGAGTACCTCCTCACCCTCGGGTTTGTGTTCTTCCTTTATTCACTAACCGAAAACCTGGACGGGAACGGCATCACATCCATCATTATATTCGGGCTGATCCTGGGCAATTCCGATGCGCTCGCAAGGATGCTTAGGTCCAAGGAGGATTTCGGCCTTGATCCCGCTATCCGCAATTTCAATTCAGAGGTCAGCTTTTTTGTGCGGACCATGTTCTTCGTTTATATAGGAATCATCCTGAACCTAGGCAAGCTGCTCAGCCCC
This sequence comes from Candidatus Norongarragalinales archaeon, assembly GCA_035288785.1. Lineage (GTDB taxonomy): Archaea > Micrarchaeota > Micrarchaeia > Norongarragalinales > SBBD01 > JACRGC01. The sequence continues at coordinate 4,304 of DATDZF010000012.1, read as the reverse complement.
CAAATTATCCTGGTTGGGTTCTTCATCTTTTTGGCGGCATTATTCGCCCGTTTCGTGGCAGTTGAAATGCTCGTGAATTCCAACCCGAGTCTCAGGGAATCGAAATTGATCATCCTTGCGATGCTCCCGCGCGGCCTTGCCACTGCGGTGCTGGCAGCACTCCCGCTTGCTTTGGGATTGAAGGTGCAGTATATGGGGGATATCGTCGAAATCGTGCTTATGCTGATGCTTTTCACCAATATCTTTGCCACCCTTGCAACATACTATTTTGAAACGCGGGTTGCAGGCAAGGCGCCCCAGCCCCAGATTGCATTGAAAAAATAGTCAGTGATTGCAATAATGAAGCGGCAGCACTAACACCCCATCTGATTTTTTTCAATGTAATCATCCTTTGGTTGGCAGGGGAGTATAAAGGTGTTTTTAACTGACTGATTTTGGGAAAGGTTTGGACTAATGGGCGCATTATGATAACGGCCAAATCGGCTTCACCATTACGCAACCTTTTTATTAATGAAAAACGGGAATCCAAGGGTGGGTGCCATGAAAAACACAGATGGGAATTTCCTATTTATCGGGGGCATATTCCTATTGGGCTTGCTTGCTGGCCTTCTGATCTATGAGAATGTCTTCCCTCCAAAACTGGTGGAACGCATTTATTCGGAGGGCGACAATGGCTCCATAACGGTTACAACCCGGCCCCTCTCGTTCACGGAAATTTACAATTCCAAAATTCCCGTGCTTGCGGTGAAAAGCGACGATAACACCGGAGTTGTGAGCTACGCGAATGTGGAAATAAGGAGCGGCAAGGGAAGGGTCCTCATCAATACAAACCCTTTCGTCGAGCCCGATACGCAGTACTCTGCTGAAACCGCCGTCAAAATCGCGCAAAAGCTATTGGGGGTCGATTTGTCAGACAGGGACATTATCCTTACCTTCGAGGCGAACACATCACTTGTGGGAGGGCCCTCTGCAGGGGGAGCGATCACTATAGCGACGCTTGCGGCCATACAGAATATTAAGCCCAATCCGGACGTAATAATGACGGGGACCATTGAGGAGGATGGCACCATCGGGCAGGTTGGCGGCGTGCTCGAGAAGGCGCAGGCAGCAGCCAAAAATGGGGCAAAAATATTCCTCGTCCCCAGCGGCTCATCGAATATGGTTTATTATGAAAGGCAGGTTAGGGAGCGGCGGTTTGGGGGCTTTGTGATCCAGGAGGTCAATTATGTCCCAAAAACGCTCAACCTCGCAGAATATGCAATGGAAAAGTGGAAAATTGAGGTCAAGGAAGTTGGGGACATCTCGCAGGCAAGGGAGTATTTTGGCGTTTGAACATTTAAAAAAACGTGGAAAATAGGGCCCTTACTGCAACTCTGGCTATATTCATGTGATTGTTGATTAGAAATCAGTCCGTCCCAACAATCAGCACCACAAGGCCCTCCTCCAGATTTAAATGATCTTCTCGCCAGTGTCCTTGTTCGTGATGTGGATTACCTTCACAGGGCAGCCGTCGGCGGCCATCTTCATGCTCTCGTAATCCTCCTGCTCAATTTCCTTTGTGTAGAATTCGCCCCTGTCGCTTCTTACTGAGTTAACGAGGTCCACCTTGCCATCATCGGCCATTTTCCAATGCTTTGGGCATACTGCCTCGCACACCGCCGCGCCGATGCAGCCGTCACGGTCCAGCTCTACAGTAAATTTTGCCATGAGTTCTCACCTGAAGAATTAATAGGCTCCTTTTTTAACGGAATCCCCATTTTTAAGACTTGCCTTGCGCATCCTTGGTTGCATATGAAATAATCCACTGCGCGAATCAAAATTTCCCCTTTGCCGCGAATAGGGCCAAAACGCGTCCATACCAATTATTTTTTAAGGGGGAGGCGAGTGATTGAAGGGATGCCTTTATGCGCGCACTTTTAATCGGCCTCGTGCTAGGGCTTATCCTCATCGCAGGCTGCCTTAGGATTGAATCAAAAAATGCCAGCCCTACCCCGTCAGTTTCACCTGCCCCACAGATCGTATATGTAAACGTAACCCCAAGCCCGGTTGTGATAATTTCAATCCAGCCCTCGGTTGTGCCAACAGTCACGGAAAAAATCATCTACCCTTCGCCATCGAAAATCGCAACCCCGGAACGGAAGGGGGGGGTTAGGGATTTGGGCGAGCGGAAAGAGTACGTTAAGCTGGATATTTCCAAAGCAGCCAATAGCGACAACCGCCACGATCCGTTTAGGATGCGCACAGCATCCGGAGAGGCCCTTTACCCAAAGCTGCAGGCAGGCGAGCTGAAATTCGGCGATGTTCCATTTGAGATTCCACCAAGCTACGCATCTACTGGCAAATGGAACACGATCACCAGTGCCGATCCTGAGTTCTACTCCGCCAACATAATATTGGGAAGGGTTCGCCTCTCGGAGGTGCACTTCCTGCTTGCAGGCAAAATCCCTGCCAAGGATAACGTCGGCCTTGCTGAAATCCGGCTCAACTACGAGGATGGGGAGATCCAGCCGCAAAACGTCATTGCAAATACGGATGCATGGAACTACGAGGAAGGCGGGATGGGCAGTGTTGCTCCCCCGGGCAGGGTCGCTTGGGCTGAGGAAGTCAACGGATCAAGGCGCATCATTTCAACCCTTGCGATTTCAAACAAATACCCCATAAAGCCGCTTGGCGCAATCGCCATTAAGAAGGGAGAAACCGAAGGATTCGGGATTGCGATTTTTGCAGCAACCGGAGTGAAAAGATTCTTTGAAAAAATGGTAACCCAGACACAGACGGAGTTCCAGCTGGATCCATACCGTCGCGATTATTCCACGACCCTGCCCGAAGGCGCGATGATCAATTACGACGATTCAAGTGGAAAACGCCTTTATCGGCCGAAAGGAACGCTGACTGCGGGCATCTTCGATGGCGAAACCGACATTGTTGATTGGAAGCGGGTGGAATTGGATGCGAATTTGCCATCAGGTTCGACCCTGAGGGTATTCGTCCGGACCGGAAACGATCCGCAGGGGCTTTTTACCCAATGGCAGGAAATCCGGAACGGAGGCGATGTGCCTATTGATGGCCGGCTCTTGCAATGGAAGGTGGAGATGACAACCGCCGATTCATCGATGAGCCCGGTGCTGAAGGAAGTCCGCCTGGTATACGAGAATCCCGTCTGAAGGGGCATGCTAATTGATTGGGAATTATTTGATGGCGGTAAAAATTGGCACTATTGGAAGCAAACCTCAACTGAATTGGGCGATGTTTCCAATTTTTTCCGCTAATTTCCCACATCCGCCCCAAGGAACCAAATTATTAGGAGAACCTAACATAAACCAAACCTTTATATACTACCGTAAGTTATAGAGTTTAATATTTTATTTAATATGAGGGGATGAAAATGAGGTCAACAATGGTTGCGATCATAGGCGATGATTCCGATGCGCCCGACGTCCTATACCGGGGGCTTCGCGAGTTCAGCTCCGATAGGGTGGTGCTCCTATCGGAAGCAAAGCATGCAAGCCGCTCGGAAGGGATAAAAAAGGACCTTGAGCGCATGAAAATACCTGTGACAACCGAATCGCTCTCAAGCAGGGTCTCCATGGAAGAGGTATTTTCGAGGTTTGCGCGCATCAATGAGCGCGAGACGGGCAATAAAATAATTGTCAACGTGGATACGGACTACCAATCCTCGTGCATTGCCCTCTCAGCAGCATTCGTCAACGGCGTGCAGGCAATAGGGATGATGCAGGACAACATAATTGCCTACCCCATAATGAAATTCTCCTATTACAACGCGCTTTCCGACAAGAAGATGACGGTATTGCAATCCATAGCAAAGCGGGGCGAATATGATTCGCTTGAATCCATAAGCCGCGAGCTGAAGATGAGCCTTCCGCTGGTCACGTACCATATACGTGGCACGCGCGACAAGCCCGGCCTTGAGGAACTCGGCCTTGTTGAGACCCGGCGGAACCGGGGCAAAATAATCACGACGCTTTCCCCCCTTGGAAGGCTGATCGTGAATGGCCTTGTGGAAGTGAAGAAGGAGGAAAAGAGGAGGAAGTAGCTCATTCCACGGCAAACGGAAGCTTGTGGATTTGGAGCAATGCAATTGCCCTTGCCCTCAATACCGCCGGCTGCTTATGGTAGGGAACGGGAATCCGGACATGCTTGATTGCGATCTTGCCCTGGTTGATCAGCCGATCCTCCATTTCCCTGAATGTTGCCTCATACTCCTGAACTTTATCCTTCAGGAATTCGTGATTTCTGGCGGCAACCCTCATCCAAGCAAGCCTCGATTTGTATTTGATGTAGAA
>DATDZF010000011.1:0-23689 GCA_035288785.1 Candidatus Norongarragalinales archaeon | reverse complement strand
CGCCTCGTTTTGCTTTGCGCCCAGATCGAGGAAGTATTTCAGGTGCGACCTGCTGTTGGATGTTGCGTATATCGCGGGCTTTTCCGTTTTCTTGTTGACGGCGTAGCCGGCCATGGCAACAACTTCCGATCCGCCCATGGACTTGAAGTAATTGAGTATTTTCGCGGATACCTCATACTGCCCTTCAACCGTCAGGGGCTGCACATCCCCCTTCAGGATTATGACATCCCGGCCCTTGAAGCGCTTGTAGAAAAAGCGCATGGAAAATAGCTTCAAATTGCCGGATTTGAGCGCGATTACCTGGTTTGGGAAATTCGGCGAGTAGAGAGTTGCAAAGTGCTGCGCCTTTGAGACCTTGATGAGGTGGTCCGCGGCAAGCTTGCTCACAAATCCAATCCCTGGCAGCCCAACGATCATGAGCGGATCCTTTGGCTTCACTTCCCGCTTCACCCTGATTGTGGATTCGGTCATTGTCAGCCCTGGGCCGGAAACTTGCATTTTCATAAGGATCAATCCCCTTTTGTATTTGGCATTTTATTAAGGTATCATTTAACTTAATCTTTAATTTTTTTCAAGCGCCAATTCTTGTTACTTGAAGAATTGCGGGAAGAGCTCCTTCCTGCGATAGAGCGCGTACCTATCCTCCTTCGAGTATTTCATCGGGTGGCCGGATGAGGTATCCGCGGAGCATTTGGGGCATTTTGCCTCCAGCGTGTATGCGCCGCATTTGCCGCAATGCTTAAGCAGGAATGCCATGCAATTTTTCCCCCTTTTGCAAAAGTTGCCTAGCCCTTGATCTTCTGGACGGAAAATTCGATCCCGCTTTCGGTGGCAAGCGACTTTTCGACCTTCGCAATGGTCTTGTCCACATCCTTTGGGTCCTTCACGATGAAATCAGCATAATATTTCGGGGCGCCGATGTAATGGATGGTGACGCCGGGCGCAGCCTTTGGGATTTTCAAAAGGGCGCTGCGGATCTTTTCGACCCCGTTGCCCTCGAAGCTTTGGACCTTGAGCTCGGCCCTTGCGCTAATAACCTTCTCCTTGATTTCGGCGTTAGCAACCTGCTGCAGCGCAGGCACCCAGATCGGCGGGATCTTCTGGCTCACATTCCCCGCCTTGATTTCCTCAAATGAGGAGTAGAGGTCGCCGTATTCGGCAATCAGGATTTCGCCCACTTCCTTCATCGCGTCGCGGAGGTTCTTCTTGATGCTTTGGGCGGCGCGCTCAAGCAATTTTTCCGCCCTTTTCCCAAGCTGGAATGATTCGAGCTTCCTTTTCCTGTCGGATTCGGAAACGCGCTTGATGGAAAGGTCGATCTGGCGCTTTTCAAGGTCGATCCGGGAGACCATGGCAACGGATTTCTGGCCCTCCTTCACGAAATCGCGGATGTTCTTGACCCATCCGGAGGAGACCTCGGAGACGTGGAGGAACGCCTCGAGGTTGTTGTATTCCTGCAATGAGCAAAACGCGCCGTATGGCATGATCTTGTTTACCGTCACGATGACGAATTCTCCTATTTCCGGGAAATTAGCCATTTTCCATGCCTCAATTTGATGAATTAAGCATTTGCGTCGAGCATTTGATGAACTTGAAGGATTGGCTTAAAATACAATATCCCCAATCCGCCCCCACCCAAATAACGGGCAAGCCCCTCCCGCAAAAAAATAACCTTTTCAGCTAAGCACTTCCACGACGCGTGCATTGATCCGCGCCCTTCCGCCCCTTGGCGTCACGATCTCGCGGCCGCACTTCGCGCAGTTCCTCCGCATCTTCGCATCCCCGTAGACGATCTCGGTTTCGCCGCCGCATTCGCATTGCACTTTCAGGAATCTTGCCATATTTTTCTCATCTTTTTTTGGTTGATTTTTTTAATAATTTGGATCGGGCAGGGGTAATGATTCCCCCATCCGATATATGCCACTCCTCATTTTGCCTACCAATTATTTTACTTCGCTATTTCTGACTTTTTCTTCATCCTTCCGGTTGTGACGGTCTCGTGCTTCTTGTGGCAGGTGTTGCACTCGAGCATGAGCTTGTTCCTAATCCCCTGCTTTTTCACTTTCGCCTTGCCCTTCACCTTCCCATGGAAACCCCTAAGCTTGCGTTCGTGCTTTCGGGTTCCCCATGCAAGCGTCCTTCCCGCCTTGTACTTTGCGGTGCTCACCTTGACCTTGTGAACGCGGTGCTTCCTGCAGTACGGGCAGTATGTGTTGATCTCCTTTGGAACTATCATAACCGACACCTTTAGCAATATTTTCTAATCCCTTGAATGAAAGAGAATTAGCAGGTAATTGTTTTGGCGAAAAGGATTTATAACCTATTCCTTGGAGGCGGCCTTGCGGTATACTACGAGTTGGTGCGCCACGTGCGAGGATTCGGTGTGCGCAGCAACCAGGCGATGAAGGTCTGATGCCCTCCTTGCGGATGCGGACCCGCCCCATCTCCTATAGATCCATGCCTCGGGATTCTGGGAAAATCCGCGTGTCGCATACGCCTCAACACGGAGCCCCGCACCGCGTGCATGGGGCACAACCTTTCTTAAAATACTGGAAAATACCCCCGGATTTCCACCGGCATACAGCCCTTCGATATCCGAGTAAATCACTCCGGGCATGATGGGCGAGCTTGCGCGCAGGATGTGGAAAATCCTCCCTCCCGGGAGGAGGAATTCGGATAAAACCTTTAGTGCCGAAGGGGCATTGGCGTTATCCTCTAAATTTTCAGGGAGCATGTGGACATGTATTTCGTTGAACTTCCCTTTCCCGAACAGGCGCTTTAGCTGGCTGCGAAGCCTGCCTGGCGCAAGGAAATCCAGCTTAAGCGGATGGTAAATGCTCTTGATGTTGCGATCCCTCCTGGGCGCGGCTGCAAGCTCTGGGCGCATGTCTATCCCATTGTATTCAACCTGCCTTCCCGCATATCTTCCGGAGAGTATTGGCGCAAGCCGCATCTGGCCGCATGCGAGGTCGAGTATCCTGACGGGCTCGTGAAGAGAGGATCTTGGCATAACGCAAATAGGAAAATCAAAATATTAATAGTGATATCCCGTAGGTGCCGGAAAGGTCACATTAGTTAATTATCACGGTATCCGGCAATCCGCCCTTCGTTTCAGGAAGGGAGCTGGAATCCATCCGCTCGATCTCATCGAGGACTTCCGCGTCCTTTGCAGCGCCCTTCCGGACAAGTATTTCCGCAATTTCCCGATCGATGCTCACTATTTGGGAGGGTTCGAATGGGCCGTAGGTCGCGCCGTCTGGCGCAACGAACCTGCCCATTGAAACAAGTATTCTGATTGTAGCCAATTTTTCGCTTACGGATTTCTCAACCGGCTTTAATTCGTCCTTCATGTCGGTCTTGCGGAGCTCCTGCTTCTTTTCCGTGAATAGCACAACCGACTGCTCGAAATCCCTTGCATCAGTCAGCATCTTGAGGTAGAATGATTTCTCCTCCTTGCTAAGCCCCGCGGAATCAATGGAATTGCTGCGCAAATCCTTTAGCGCCTTGAGCACGATCTTCTGCTCGCGCTTTGCGGATATCTCCTCGATTATTTTTTTCGCGTTCTCAAAGGCCTTGAGGGTCTCTATTGAAAACTCCGTGTGCAATAGCCGCTTCTGCTCGGAAATCCACAGATTGTACCTCTCGTAGAAATCCTCATCAAGGGAGGAAAGCGCGCCGAAGTTGCGCTCCTGCATTTGTATCTTCCTAAGGGCGTCGTATGAGATTTCGGCCATAATAATTACCAAAGTAAACGGAACCCGTTCCTCCCCAGCCTTAACGGCAGTCAAATTATTAAGGTCACGTCTTTTTTTCAAGCGCGTCCTTCTGCTTTTCCAGGTAGGCCTTCTTCAATCCCTCGAGGATCTGCTCGAAATTCGGGGATTCCTTCTTGTCCCCTGGCAGGGAGTTTGCGATGTTGCTGGCAAGCCTTGAGAGCTCTAGCGGGAAAATGATCTTGTTGCTCCTTCCTTCCGAAACGCGCTTGAGCGCGTCCAGGTAGAGGTATGTCATCGTCTTGTCGGAAAGCTTGCTTGCGGCCTTGTCCAGTATCTCCAGGGCAACCTGCCTTGCGGATGCCTCGGTTTCCGCCTTCTCCTTGAACTCCTTTGCCTCTCGCGCCTTGGTGCGCGCCTCGACCAGGGAGGGCGGCAGCTCAATTGTCTCGAGCTCGACGCGAAGCACGTTGAACCCCCATGCATCCTCCACCTCGCGAAGCTTGGCAAAGAGGTGCTCGTTTATCTCCTCGGTTTCCTCAATTACCTCGTCAAGATCCATCTTCCCGATAGTAAGCCGGATCTCGCCTTGCAATAGCTTGATGATTGCGTTGTTCAGGTTGCGCACCTCGAGCACCACCTTCTTTGGGTTGGTCACGCGGATGAAGCTTACGATATCGACCTTCAGGCGCACATCGTCCTTGGTCTGCACCTCCTGCGGCGCTGTGTCAAGTGTTTGCACCCGCAGGTCAACTGTGATGAACCGCTCGAAAATGGGCACGATCCAAACCCATCCCGGCCCGACAGTCCGGCTGTACCTTCCAAGCCGCAGGACAACTGCGCGCTCGTATTCCTTGAATTCGAATATGCCCTTTAGGATGATCAGGAGCCCTACGATAAGGGTTGCAATCGGGATGGCCTGATCAGAGATGCTAATTGCCTTTGCGCTGGATGCCTGGTAGAAAAGCGAAAATAGGATGGCAATGACGACCAGGAACACGATCACTTCCTTTTGCATCTTGACCACCACCTAGCGCACGAACTCCTCCTTCCAATCTATCTTCTTGAGCTCTGGGATGTACTGCATCGCCGCGGCGATCGCGGCATATTTCCATTGCAGGTAATTTTCCTGCTTCATCGTCTCGGGGGGAACCGAAACCGTTGCGAAATCGGAATCCATCATCACGCCGTTCTTGAGGTTCAGCTGCTCTTCCATGAGCGCATTCAGCTTCATCATCGCGCCCTTTATCCTCTCTATGATCTTGAATTTATAAATCACATCCTTTCCCGCAAGCTCGTGGTTCATGTCCACCCTTACCCTGCCCCCGGAAATCGCCTGCACCCTGCCGCGGCTGCCATCAAGGTCGACGACCATCCCAACCTGGGGCGAAATTTCCGCCGCCTCGAATTTCTTCATGGGGATGAGGACGACAAGGTCCTCCCGCCGCTCCCCAAAAGCGTCCGCGCGCGCGATCCTTGCGGTTGCCTCCTCCCCGTCCTTGGCGGAAAGGAGCGCCTGCCTGAAGCCGCGCACCATCCTCTCATCGGCCATCATCACAAGGGAGTAGCCGTACCTTGCATGCTCGTTGTAGATCCCCGCCTTCCTCGCATCGGCCTCGTCGGTTGTCTCGATCAGCTTGCCGAACTCGTCGGAAACGGAAAACTGCACCTTCAGGAAATCGTCATTCTCTGCCATGTTCTCATCATCCTCTGAATGCTTTTATCAATGTAATTGGGAATTTCCGGGCAAATCTCCTAACCTTTTTTTGGTTATTAAGCCGGTTGTTTGCCCGTCCTTTTATTGCTGGGCGCACGTCCAAATCCTCTCTGTTTTTCTTACCGGGTGTATCTCCGACTTTTATTGGTTTTTTTGCCAGTTATCCGCTCATATTCCTTTTCCAGAGCTTATTGGCATGGGAAAATTGCGGATTAAGCCGAAAGAAAACGTTATAAACCAAAAGCGCAATATTAACCTCTTCTTACTTTTCTGGTTTTGAATTTAAAACCATTAGCATTGAGGGGGAAAATGAACCAATCGAAACTCTTGAGGTACGGCACGGTAGTGCTCATAATCATCTTCGCAATTGAAATCGTCGCTTTCCTGTTCACCAACAACCCCTATAGTGGCGAGTTCCCCTCGCCTTCCCCCACAATAACCCCCGTGCCGGAGACCTTTGAGGGCTTCAACATCACGGATGCGCTTGTTACGGGGATAGGAAGGGAGCTGCTCATACTTTGCAATACGACCGGCGATCCCGGCCCGAAGGTTCGCGCATTGGAGGGGGTATTGTCGGTTTCCTATGACCCGCAAAATACCCGGCTGGGCGTTGGCATATCCGAGAATGCGAGCATCGATGAGGTGGTGTCCCTAACCAAGGATGCACTCAAGGAATTTTGCACCCCGCGCATCTACAAGCGCGGCTTCATCAATGCCGGGAATTACCTTAATGTGAGCGCAAGCGATGGCTCTGGCGTGTTCAGGGTGATTTCCGGTAGCAGCCTTGCCTGCCTGCAGCAGTCGACGTTTGCGCAGTGCTATGCGTTCGTCCAGCCTGAAACGCAGCAAAACGACACCAAGGTATTCAACATTTTCGTCCGTACTGTTGGGGGCGCCGTGACTTTTGTTACCGCCGAAGAGCCGCGAATGGAAGCGCCCATCCAGTTCAAGGCCACGCAAACCAAGGGCATTGTTTTAGGGTTTTTGGAGGAATCGACCGCCAGCGCAAAGGTTGCCTGGAAGGACCGGGCCCTTATCAGTGAAACGAAAATCAGGGCGGCGCTGAATGGCAGCGTGAACATTACCGAGTTCCAGTACGAGCCGCAAAACGAGATTGAAATCTCGAACCTTACTGAGAACGATTCGGCTTATGGCAAGCTTGGGGAGCTCTCATTCGTAAGGAGCGTATTCCCTGCAAATGGGCAGGTGCTTGTCCAGGTGCTTGACAATTTCACTGATGATGATGCGCTCACCAGGGAATTTGCCGCTCTAGGCATAACGGATGGCCGATATGTGATCCCGGATTCCGACCTTGAGCTCAGCTTCGAATATTCTGAGCAGGCGGAAAACGCGGTCAGGAAGGCGGTTTCCCCAATTGCACTTGAAGTCCGGCGCAAGGTTTTGGTGGAATTGCTAAATGAGTCGGATGTGGAATTGCAGCTTGGCGGAAGGCTTCCGCAAAACACCTTCGAATTATTTGCATTGAATTCGACCCTCAACTCCACACTCGACCTCACGCTCAATGCAATTGTGCAGGATGGGGAGATTGGGTACATCACGGCTGCGGAAGCGGATATTGCTGCGGCTGGATAATTGGATATCTTTTGGCGATTGGGGGCATGCCTGCAGGCTTGCGAGTATGATTTCGGCAGCGGATATTTTTACGACTAGTTGGTTTGTTATTCTGCTTAGGGCCAATATCCGCTCTAGCATTAAATGGATTAGCTACTTGCGCTTCCTTGCCTTGGAAAATTGGCTTAATGCCTCGCCCATCCAACAGGCGGCTATTTTCGCTTCCCTGCTTTGGGTGTCTTTGGGGGGCGTTTGCCCTTTTTGTCCCTGCCCGCATCTGCTTTGTACTTCGACTTGAAGTAATCGAAGCTTTTCTCGCTGATCCTTCCCTGCAGCAGCAATTCCTCCGCGCGCTCGAGCTTACCCCTATCTCCAAGCACATCAAGGGAGGGGGAAACTGGCTTTTTACGGAGCACCAGCGCATAAACCGCAAGAAGCGCAATAAGGCCAATCACGCTGAAAAGAATTAATTGCTTGCCCGAATCCTCAGTGACGGCGGTCACCTCTACTCGCAGCTGCTTTGTCCCGGGCCTTGCAGTTGCGCTGGAGGATGGCGGCAAAGGCTCATTGGAGGCGGGTGGGTTTTTGAGTGTTTCAAGGGCCAATTCATGCGCGGCCTCAAATCCGTTGCTCAGCTCGATCAGCTTCACGCCATTGACAAGGCTTCCTGCCTCGCGGGTACGGTTGCTATCCTGAATATTGTAGAGCGCATGCGCATAGTACAGCTCCGCCCATAGCGAGGCATGCGCCTTGTCCTTGAAAATGGCGCAATCCAGCTCAAATGTGCCCGTTTTGCAAAGGATGCGCACAATTCCCTCGTAAGTGTTATCGCCCATCCGCTCGTATGCGGCAGCGTATGCGGTTGCAAAAGTGGCATCATACATGGCGGCGAGGTAGTCGGCAGCCTCAAACTCCTTTGCTGCCGTCTGCAGATGGTCGAGCGCCTCATTGTCCAGGCTGCCATCCTCCTCAAGTGCCTTTGCGGCATTTAATCTCTCCAAAGCAATGCCCCGGAAATAGCTATCCTTCATCTCCGCCCCAATTTCGCTGCCCTTTGCAATCGAATTCATCCGCGATGCGGCGCGAAGCCAGCTTGTTGCAACCGCAAGGTCGCCAGCAGCCGACATGTAATTCCCAAGCGAGATCTTGTCCTCCGCCTCGGAGAGCTTGCCTGTTGCCCAATAATAACGGAGCTTTGCGCCGATAACCCACTCGAAATTCCCCTCGGTTTGCTTTGCGAATTCAAATCCGTCCGCAAGCACCTTAAGTTCCCTAAGCCTTGCGCTAAGCTCTGGCTTAGTGCCGTTAACGAACGAGAGCTCGTCTAGGCTTATCGAGGCAAGGAATGCGGAGTTGGCCGCGGAATAAAAGTAGCCCTTCCCGAGCAGGGTCGTGGAAATGTTCATGGATTCCTCAAGCGAGGCAAGGACCTCCTCGGTAAGCATTGCATCCTTGAGACGCTTTTGCGCCTCTTGCACCTCATTTGCCGCAATTTCTCGGAACGCCTCCGATTCCTTGCTTGCTTTGAAGGGAATCAGTTTCAAGGGAGGGATGATTTTTTCCTTCACAACAACATCGGAGCCCTCGCTGGTATTGAACGCATAATCAAGGACGTCGAGGATGGTGTCGACCTCGGCAACCTGAAGCGACCATTTCTCCCTGGCATATTTTGCAACATCAACTCCGCTCTGTATCCGCTGCCCCCTTGGAATGAGGAACACGCGGTATCTGTTGGAGGAATCCTCGGAAACCGCCTTTGCCTTCTCAAAGACCCCGCCGATCTTTCCTACATGCCCTTCGGAATCAATCGAGCCCGTGATCGTAAGGTCGGAGCGCATCCTCTTCCCGGATAGTTCGGCAAAGCTAAGGAGCGCAAGCGCGGCACCGGCCGAAGGGCCATCGACTACTTCCGCGGTGGATTCGATCTTGAAGAGCAGGTCGTATTTGGAGGTATCGACGCCCGCAAGCCTTGATGCCAGCTCGACTGCAGTCTTTTCGGAGTGCTGCGTGTCAACCCCGGTAAGGGGCTTGATCGACATGAAAATGTCCCCTGTGCCGGGGGTAGCAGAAACGGAAATTTCACTAAGGACGCCGTTTCCCTCCGCATCCACTGCGGGGACTTCAATGGACGTGGTTGCGCTTGCTGCGGCAATGATCAGCATGATTGCAAATATGCCTGAAATTAAGTTTTTCATGGTTCGATACCCCTTCGCAATAAAGGCGCGGATGTTATTAATAGACTTTTGGTTTTGTTTAACCCCTCTGGGGGGATAAGCCCCAACCCAATGGGAAAGCATTCCCCTGCCGGGTAACGTAGATCTTTCCTCTACTAACATCCAAAACAAGTTTGGATGTCACCCGCTCCCCCCTTACTCCGATTTGCGAATCATGTGGGAATGGGAACCGCTTTCATCTAGGCCTTATCTGATAAAGGTTATTTCGAGCTTAATCAGTTGGCGTTATTTCCCAAGCGCCTGCTTGAAGGCGCGGTAGTCCGCCTCGCGCATCGCGAACTCGACTGTTTCCGTCCCGCCGAACATGTCGAAGTATTTCATCTGGACGCTTACCTTGTTCAACGGGAGGTCGCCCATCTTGGTGAGTTCCATCACGTGGGTTTTCTTAATGTTCATGTTCTTCCAGCCCTTCATGCTGACGGATTCTTCGGAGCACTCGAACGTGCCGCTCCCCTTGTCGGAGAAATATGCGTAGCTTTCCTTCATCTTCTGCATCAACAGCATCACCTTTGGGAAAAATGGGTGTTTTTACTACTGAACGGGGCTTAATAAAACTTATTGGAGGCGTTGAATTGATTGAGGTTGCATTCCAGTGCAGGATTACCCGATATTTTTCCATCTTCCGGAGCAGGATTGAACGGATGGTTATCCAATAATGCTCCGCTCCTGCCCTTCCAATCAACAAAGTATTAAAAAGAAGCCCGCAGTGGTAAATCCGGATTTCATATGGACGAGAAGGCGCAGACAAGCTTCGAGTACATCCTGCTTTTAGCAGGCATACTGCTAGTTAGTGCGATGGTTTACCTGGTATTAAGGACCGGCGCTGTTGCCGGCGGTGAACAACAGGTGAATACGAGCTATTACAATTACAAGAACGCCACCAACACATCCGGCTATGTTTGAAGTAAACTGCTTTGGAATTAGTGACTAATTTTGTGCTGCGCAAATCTAATTTCATATCTGGAATGTATTTCTTTTGGATGGAAAAATAAGCATCGATCGCCCCCTTTAATTTGTTTCCCCTCGCGTCTAAGAAAAGCTTTATATATAGCCTGTGATTAGTCTATTCGTTCAATTTGATGGATAATAGGTGATAATAGATGAAGAGAGGACAAGGCGCATTTGAGTACATCCTGCTTTTGGCCGGAGTGCTGCTGATAGTAGTTTTGGCGATCATAATTCTCAGGGGTACGATCGGCAAGGGAGGCACCCAAACCGACCTGAATACATGCAAGGCGCAGCTCGCGGGCGTTTCAGTTTGCACCAACTCGACCGGAGGATGGGCATCTGCAACATATGGTGTGACTGATGGATGCGGCGCGGGATGCTTAATGACCGATTATGGAATGAACCCGGCTTGTGGCGCAGTATTTACCGGTCCGCCTGCACTTCCGTGGTATGTGGACGCTACTAACTTCAAGTGCGGCCCAAGGCCTGCTTAATTTTTTCTTTTTTTAATTTTTTTCTTTCTTTTTTAATTACTTCTAGTGGATTCCATGCGAAAAGCCCAGGGTGCGTTTGAATACATTCTGCTTCTGGGAGGCGTCCTGCTTATCGTTGCAATGGTGATTTTGATCCTTAGGTCCTCCCTCACCCGCGAATCTTCCCGGGTCGACCTGATCACATGCAAGGTGCAGCTAATTGGCGTGCAGGCATGCATCAATTCGACCGGAGGCTGGACGGGCAACATTGAAGGAGTTGCCGATGGCTGCGCTTCCGGCTGCGCGTATGCGGATTACCGGATCAACCCCTCCTGCGCGGATGTTTTTGCAGGCCCCCCGCAGCTATCCTGGTATTATTCCCCAACCCAATTCAAATGCGGCCCATATCCCATATAGTCTGGCATATTCCGCATCAAAGGCGGTTTTTTAAAGCGCCGCTGCAGATTAATAATTATGAATCCAAGATCGAGGGGCCAAGGTGCCTTTGAATATGTCCTGTTAATGGGCGGCATCCTATTCATTGCAACCGTCGCATTCTTCATACTCCGGGGCACATCAAGCAAGCAGAGCAATCAGGTTGAATTTGCCCAATGCAAATCCCAGCTTATTGCAGCGGGGGCATGCTATTACGCCAACGGCACCTGGAAAACAGATGTTACAACCCCGCTTGATGTCAATTCATACGGGATTAGCGCTGACTGCACAAATGATGCCGGAGGCGGGCTTTCCGGTACGCCATGGGATGTTATTGGCACCAACGACCAGTTCTATTGCGGGACTTCCGCTCCCCAATAAAAATCCTTATTAACTTTCTTCCTGTAGTCTGGAGAGTGGAGGGAAAAAAAGGGTTTTGATTGTTAACATGGGGAATGCTTGAATTAATGGCTCGTGAAAATAATGGGATTTGTTGTCCATCCCATCCGCATGTGTGGGGCATGCTCGGTTGGCCCGTCCATACTATGATTTGATGGCCATTCTTCCGTATTTGGGGGGAATGAGCCCGGTGGTCTTTTTTCATTCACATTCATAAAGGAGGTGTATTCCGATGTACCTTGAGAAGTTCGATCCGGAAATTGCCGCAACTATTGAAAGCGAGAAACGCCGTCAGATGGAGGGGCTTGAAATGATCCCATCAGAAAATTATGTCTCCAAGGCGGTTTTGGAAGCGCTTGGGAGCATAATGACCAACAAATATTCCGAAGGCGTCCCCCACAAGCGCTACTATGGCGGGAATGAGTATATTGACCAGATGGAGGATATTGCGGTTGCTAGGGCAAAACTGCTCTTCAATGCGCAGCACGTGAACGTCCAGCCCTACTCCGGCTCGCCCGCAAATTTTGCAGTCTATTATGCATTGCTTGAGATCGGCGACAAGGTGCTTGGGATGAACCTTGCGCATGGCGGCCACCTCACGCACGGCCATCCGCTCAATTTCTCCGGAAGGTTCTACAAGATCATCCCATATGGTGTCGACCCCGAAACCGGCCTCATTGATTATGACGAGGTAAGGCGCCTTGCAATTGCGGAAAAGCCCAAAATGATCCTCGCTGGCTTTTCAGCTTATCCTCGGACTTTGGATTTTCGGAAATTCAAGGAAATTGCAGACGAGATCGGCGCATTCACATTCGCGGATATCGCCCATATCGCGGGGCTTTGCGCAGCTGGTGTACATGAGAATCCCGTACCCTATTTCGATGTCGTTTCCACGACAACGCATAAAACTCTTAGGGGCCCGCGTGGCGCCATGATCATGTGCAAGGAGCAGTTCGCTAGGCAAATCGACAAGGCCGTCTTCCCCGGCTTGCAAGGCGGGCCG
Source organism: Candidatus Norongarragalinales archaeon (assembly GCA_035288785.1). Classification (GTDB taxonomy): domain Archaea; phylum Micrarchaeota; class Micrarchaeia; order Norongarragalinales; family SBBD01; genus JACRGC01. Next base: position 11,195 of record DATDZF010000011.1, on the reverse strand, counting down.
CACGATCATGTGAATGCCGCAAAGGCAGTTGCCTTCAAGGAGGCGCTGCAGCCAGAATTCAAGGAATATGCAAGGCAGATCGTGAAGAATGCAAAAGTGCTTGCGGAAGAGCTGATGGGATATGGCTATAGGCTTGTTTCAAACGGGACGGACAACCACCTGATGCTAATAGATGTCTTTGAGAAGGGAATTACCGGCAAGGAGGCAGAGACGGTGCTTGATGAGGTGGGGATCTATTGCAACAAGAACATGATCCCATTTGACAAGCGGGCGCCGCTTGACCCATCCGGAATCCGGCTGGGCACTCCCGCAATCACCAGCAGGGGGATGAAGGAGTCCGAAATGAAGGATGTCGCGAGATTGATACACAAGGCGCTAACAAACAGGACGGATGCCCAAACCAAGCTGAAAGTGCGCGAGGAAGTAAGGGCGCTTTGCAGGAATTTTGTGATTTACTGACACCCCACAGGGAACCTAGGTTCCCTCCCACGTGTCGCCGCCCACCCTCCTAATTTGATTGGCATATTTATCAATTAACAGAAGGCGCTTTGCAGGAATTTTGTTATTTACTGATTTTCCCATCCGTTGCCTGCCGACTCTTTGCGAATTTCATTACGTGCTGCCTTATTTCACCCGAAACTACCTCCCGCAACGTTTTTATCCTTTAGTGTAATTAGTGTAATTGGTGGTAGTCGTGGAACCATACATTACAAAGAAGATAGCCAGGCGCACCGCGCCCAAGATTGTAAGGTACAAGGCGAGGCTCATGGAACGCAACGGAAAGGATGTAACGGATATAGACGCAATAGATGTCGCCTTGGATTTTGCCCTCGAGCTGGACCTGCCTAGGGGGATGCATCCAACCAAGGGGAAGAAATGGACGATGGAGGATTTGATCGGGATAGCCAAGGGCGGAAAGCAGGGAAAATTCAATGCCCAGGCCGAACTTGAAAAACTGGGTTTTGATTGAAGGCGATTTTTATGATATTAATCGATTCCTCCTTCCTGATATCCCTCTTCGCCACGGATGAAGAGAGGCATGCGAGGTCTGTGGATTTGTGGAAGGGATTATCCGAAAAGGGTCTTATCACGGACCATATTTTTGAGGAGGTTGTTGATTGGCTTATGAAGCATCGCGGCCCCGAAACCGCATATGAAGCCGGGAGGCGCATGCTGAACAATGCCCAATTGGAAATTATCATCGTCGATAGGCGCAAAATAGAGATTGCTCTTGAAATCATGAAAAAATACGGCGGCCTTAGCCTCTGCGATTCCCTTAGTGTATTGATCATGAAGGAGTCCGGGCTAGTGAAAATACTTTCATTTGATTCGGATTTTGATCGGTTCAAGGGAATTGAAAGGTTGCATTAGAAAATCAGTCATTCCTCCTCCTTTTCCGCGTTTTCCTCTTCCCAAAGGTCGTCCGTGGCATCCTCGAGCACTTCCACTTCGGCCTTCTTCTTCTTAATCATCTGCTGCTTTTGCTCCATCTGCATCACTTGCATACTCTACCCACTCGGTAAAATATTCTTGCACTCGCACCCAAAAAAAATAAAAGGTTAAAACAAATAGGCACGGAAACGTTTATTAATTATTTAGTTTTTTGGCAAGTTCGACAAGCGTGAAATTGTTGGGGCTGCAATTAGGCCATCATTTTTTATGCGAATGAGATTTGGCGCATTTTGGGAAAAAGGGGGGATGGTCGATACCTTAGCGGCCTTGCCAATGATTTTTTTTGCCTAAAACCATTTGCTGAGGTTGCTTTGCCTTGTCCCGAACGGCTCCTTGAAGGCGCGCTGCAGGGCTGATTGCACCCTTTCAATGGTGAAGTTCCTATCAAGCATGAAATCCATCAGCTTATCGCGGTCCGGCTCGGAAAAAACAATCTCCCCCTCCGGAACGTCTACCACATCCGGCTCGAAAAACAGCTTTTCCACGGGCTTATAGTCCACATCCTTCCCCAATTTCCCGATTATCCCCTCGAATGTGTCGAACTCCCGGACAAGCTTAAGCGCCTTCTTTGCCCCGATGCCGTAAATCCCCTTGTTGAAATCGGTTCCCGCGAGTATCCCAATCCAGATGAGTTTTTTTTGCGTTATTCCAAGGGCGTCCAGGTTCGGCTGCAATTCTATCCTTTCGGGCACCACTTCCACGAAAATATTTTTCCGAGGAAGCTTCCTTCTCCCGGCAATCGTGAGGTTTTTCAGCAGCACCGGGGTGCCAAATAGAAGCGCATCGAAGTCCTGCGAGCCAGTTGCTGCAACCAGGCCCTTCCTGCACATGTGCGCGCACTGCGCCTCGCCCTCGCTTTTGGCTTGCACCACCGGGATTCCTAGCAGCCTCAATAGGTGCTTGCTCTCCTCTGCCATTTCCTTTGTGAGTTTTGTTGTCTGCTGGGCAAAGATCTTCATCTCCTCCTCCTTGCCCGCTTCCTTTGCGGCGACAAACTCTTCTGCCGCAAGCTGCTTGCGCTCCCGCCTTTCCGCAAGCGTGCGCTTCTTCAGCTCGGAGGGCGGGCCGTCAAAAACGAAGATGGGTTGGAGCCCCTTTTCAACCATGCTGCAGGTGCGGTAGAAAAGGCCCGAGAGATGAGATGTCACGCGGCCCTTTGAATCCATGAGCGGCGTGCCATCCGGCTGCCTTATTATCGAAAGGAACTGGTAGAGCGTATTGTAGGCATCGATTGCGATCCTTCCGCGCATCTCCTCGAAGGCGATCTTTTTCACCTGCAAAATGTCCCCGATGGCTACTCCCACATGAAATCCCAATTAAGTAAAATTACAATGCTTAAAAGCGTTGGTGCCATAATATTGGCTTGAACTAGGGCAATTGGGTATGGGTGGCGGCGGGATTTTCCTTGCCGGGTTGGCTATTTCCGCCCGCCCTACGATTCCATGGTGGTGGTCTTATGAAAGTGCCAGACTGTTATATTTGCGGAAAGGCTGCGGTCACCGATGCGATTGTTGAGGGCGCGAGGGTTTCGGTTTGCGCGGATTGCACAAGGTATGGAAAGCCAATTGCGCAGCCCCCGGGGGTCAGGAGGCCGGTTTCAACAACAAGCGTTAAAACCTTTGAACCCGCTTCGGTCCCAATCCACCACGAATATTCGGTTGTTGAAGGGTTTGGGAAATTGATTTCGGATGCGAGGCAGGGTTTGCACCTGACGCGCAGGGAGCTTGCAAACACTCTTTTCATTTCCGAGAATGTGATTGAGAGGATGGAAGCTGGGCATCTTATGCCCGAGCACAAGGTGGCGCAGAAGCTCGAGAAATTCCTGAAAATTAAGCTGATTGAGGAGAACATCCCCGGAAAGGTTGACAAATTGAAGGACGAGCTTCTTTCGGATTATAGGGGCAAGGGAAAGGGCAGCTATACGGTTGCGGATGCGATAAACATCAAGGTCAAGAAAAAATAATCGTTTGGTGGTTGGGCGGGAAATAGTTTGGAAAGAGTAGTTGAAATGAGAATAGATTTAGCTGATGCCTACTTGATTTTAAGCAAATTCAGGAATTCGTAGACCTCATCGCGGTTTTTGAAACAAACAAGCAGGATCTGGTTTTCCTTAAACGTGTAAATAAGCCGGTAGTTTTCAATTCTTTCCGAAAAGCAGAAGTGAAGGTGCTTGAGCGGCTTTCCGATTTCGGGGTTGGAGGAAATCTTCCCAATGGCCTTTTTGAGCCGTTCCTTTAATGACCCATCGAGCCTTTTGACATCCTTCTCGAACTCTGGGTGGTGGAGAATTTCCATAATATCAGTCGAGCATCTTGAAATCGAATTTCTTCAATTTCACTTTTCCGCTCTCCACGTCCTCCAGTAATTTTTGTGCGACAAGTGCATAAGCGGTATCCTCATCCGGAACCACCGAATGCATCTGGTCAAATTCGAATAATGCCAATCGCAGCGCCTCGGTTTTCGTTTTCACGAACCCGTTTTTTATCATGAATTCCACTACTCTGCCCGGATACCCTTCCAAATCAATATTCAAATTTCCCATTTTATCATCTTTTATGATAAAAATATGATAGATTTGATATAAAAAGCTTACGTTTAGCCGGAAATCATTCATATTCAATTGTCGCAGGCGGCTTCTGGCTCACATCATAGACGACGCGGTTGACTCCCCTCACATCATTTGAAATCCGGGTGCTGATCCTTTCCATCACGCTGAAGGGTATTTTCGCCCAATCCGCGGTCATCCCGTCCTTGCTTGTTACGGCGCGCAGCGTGATGATGTATTCATAAGTGCGCTCATCTGCCATCACGCCAACTGATTTCACCGGTAGTAGCGCTGCGAAATATTGCCAAATTTTGGAATCAAGGTGCGCTTTAAGAATTTCATCGCGGAAAATATGGTCGGCTTCCCGAACGATCCCCACTCTTTCCGGGGTCACTTCTCCCACGATTCGGATCGCAAGCCCCGGGCCTGGGAATGGCTGCCTCCAAACCCTAACGTGCGGAAGCCCCAGCATCTCCCCAAGCGCCCTGACCTCATCCTTGTAGAGCTCTTTTAGGGGCTCGATAAGGAGCAGGTTCATCTTTTCTGGAAGCGTAAGGTTGTGGTGGCTCTTTATCTTGTCTGCTGCCTTCGATGCCTGCGCGCTTTCGATGCGGTCGGGGTAGATTGTGCCCTGCGCGAGGTATTTTATGTTGGCCTTCTTTCCAAGCTCAAGTGCCTTCCGCTCGAAAACTTCAATGAAGGTATGCCCGATGATTTTCCTCTTCTCCTCGGGGTCGATGACTCCTTTCAATTTACCTAGGAACAATGCGCTGGCATCCACCATCTCAAAATGCCTAAAGCCCATCTTCTTGAAGAATTCCTCGGTCTCCTCAACTTCCCCTTTTCGCATAAGGCCCGTATCGATGAAAACGCTGTAGAGCTGGTCTGGGATCGCGCGGTGGATGAGCGCCGCGGTAACAAGCGAATCAACGCCCCCTGAGACCGCAATAAGGACCCCTCCCCTCCTGGCATCCCTGCGCACCTGCGATATGAGCAGCCTATCCAATCCCTTAAGGGAATAATCCTTCCTTGCTTTGCACACATTGAATACAAAATTCGCATACATTTTGGAACCATGGATCGTATGGGCAACCTCCGGATGGAATTGCAGCCCGTAGAGCTTCCTTGCACGGTCCTCAAATGCGGCGATCGGGCATTTTTCGGTGCTTCCGGTTATTTCAAATCCCTCCGGAAGGTCGGTTACCGCATCCCCGTGCGACATCCACACCTGTTCTACGTTTTTCATTCCAGCGAATAGCTCTGAACCCCTGGAAACCTTCATCATTTCCTTCCCGTACTGCCTCTGGTCGCCCCTAGAGGCCAATTTTCCGCCATAGTGGTGCGCAATGAGCTGCTCCCCGTAGCATATCCCGAGCATCGGGAGCCTTAGCCCAAAAATGCGCATGTCGGGAAAAATCGCATTTGCGCCCGAAATTGCCGCGGGGCCTCCAGAGAGAATGATCCCGGCCGGCTTGAACTTCCTAATTTCCTCAACTTTTGCATTGTAGGGGAGAATAACTGCGCTAGCACCAAGGTCCTTGATGCGCCTGGCAATCAGGTGCACGAACTGCCCGCCGAAATCAAGGACGATTATCATACTAAGGCACTTTTCATGAATCATTATTGCTTACTATGTGGGGCGTATCCCTTTTCTTGCCCGAAAATATTTTTTTTAAGCGTAGGGAGTAGTTCCCGCCCCTCGAAAAATATGCCGGAGCGTAGGAGAAAAATCCCCCGCCTCCCCCCAACAATCGCCGGAATAAACCGGCAGAATTAGCAACTATTTGAGGCGCAGGTGGTTTAAATAAGTATGCAATTTGCCTGCCCTATTTTTGCAGCGTGCCATTAAGCCCCAGCCCTGTCTTTATCAGTAACGATCCGTTGCTCTCGGACACATAAACCAGCTCCCTGGCCTTTAACCCCAGCTTCTTCACAAATGACGAAGGTATCGGCACCGCCAATGACGATCCTACTTTGACCACATGGCGCTCCTCATTACCGTATTTTCTTAGGGCTTCGAGCTTCCCTATGATTTCTTCGGAGTAGGCAATCTCGCCGCACTTGTTGCATCTGAAAGCATCAACGAAAATGCCCGGATCAGCCTCATGCCTTCTGCCTTCCATTTTCCCCTTGCCGCACATGGGGCAGGTTTTCCCCTCAAATTTCATGTTTATCGCCCCCTCACGTTCCAAAAAGCCGTGATTATGTAGAAGTAATCGTCAAATTCAAGGTAAATGACAATCAATTCCCCCTTGTTGAACAGCTTCCTGTTTTTGAATTTATTCGGATAGCTTTCCAATTCCTTTCTGCCATGATGGATGCAATCGATAACCAGCTCCTTTCCCACATTTTGCTCCCTTTCCTTGTGGTAGTGGTCTGAGAAATAATGCCCCTTTTTCACCATCCGGATCTCTCATACTTATATGTAAGTACGTGTAAGTATTTATTGCTTTCGGAAGGATGGTGGAATAAGGCGGATATTAGCATTTGGTGGAGAATTATGGAACCGGAAGTTGATTAATTGGGATCAGTAATGCGCAATTTGTGGCATTTGGGGCGATTTATTCGTCATTTACCTGTTCGCCAATCGTAGAAACGAAGTTTCCCACGCAACGTATTTAAACTCGCATTGCCTAAACATTCCATGGAAACAGGCATAAAAGTCGGGGACATCATGAAGACGTCCCTTGTTGCCATAACGGAATCTGCGACGGTGCAGGAAGCTGCTAAAATAATGAAATCCAGGGATATCGGGAGCATTCTTGTGAAGGACAAAAACAAGAAGATCTACGGCATCCTTACGGATCGAGATTTGGTGGAAAAGGTGCTATCAAAGGGCCTTAAGAGCAACACCGGCATTGCAAAATTCATAAGCAAGCCACTTGTTGGCATCGGGCCCGATTCCGACATCTCCGAGGCTGCAAAGCTTATGGGGAATGAGGACCTAAGGCGCCTTGTGGTATTCAAGGAAGGGAAAGTGATCGGCATCCTCTCTGAAAAGGACATCGTCAAGATTTCCCCGAGCCTATATGACCTGATTGCGGAAAAAGTTGAAGGCCATTTGAGATAGAATTAGTTCACATTAATTTTTTACAAGATTTTGTTTGAGTAACCTTTGTGCATGGATGGCTCCCTGACTGTTAAGGGATGAAAGCGGAGTCAACAATGCATAGGGCTCAACAGGACTAATTCTAATCGGTTTTTTCCGCAAGCAATAATTTCCAGGAGAGGCATATATTGAAAATAATCAGGTGAAAGAGATGGGTAAGACTTACATAGACACGGTAAAGTACTTGGTAAAGGCGAATTTCGAGATTGACGGCATCGTCGAGAAGCCCGATATCGTCGGCGCCATTTTCGGGCAGACGGAAGGGCTGCTTGGTGATGAGCTTGACCTGCGCGAACTCCAAAAGAACGGGAGGATAGGCCGGATTGAGGTCAACGTGCAGATGCGGGGCGGGAAGAGCTTTGGGAACATTCTGATCCCCTCGAGCCTTGACATGGTTGAAACCTCGATACTTGCGGCAAGCCTTGAGATAGTCGACCGGGTGGGCCCGTGCGAGGCAAGGATCAACACGGAAAAGATCGAGGACACGCGGAATTTGAAGCGCAAGATGCTCCTTGACCGCGCAAAAGCGCTCCTTAAGAATGTCATCGTGGACGAGATCCCGGAAAGCAAGGAACTGGCGGAAATGGTCCGCGCGGAAGTCAAGATCGCAGAGGTTGCAACATACGGCGAGGACAAGCTGCCTTGCGGTCCCGAAGTTGAGAAGAGCGAGGCGATCATCATCGTCGAGGGAAGGGCGGATGTTGTGAACATGCTAAGGAATGGCATGAAGAACGTTGTCGCAATCGGAGGCGCAAATGTCGGGAAGACCATCGTAGAGCTATCGCAGCAAAAGGATGCGACCCTGTTCCTTGATGGCGACCGCGGCGGGGACATCATCCTAAGGGAGATGCTCCATGCGGGCAACATCGATTTTGTGGCGCGCGCGCCCGCAGGAAAGGAAGTTGAGGAGCTTACCCGCAAGGAAATAATCATGGCCCTTAGGAGGAAGATCCCCGGCGAGCAGGCGGAAGCGGAGCTAAAAGAGCAGATAGAGGGCCGCGAATCCCGCTATGACAACCGCAAGCGATTCGAAAAGAAGCGCGAGGAGGGCTGGTACCAGAAGGTGCAGGCACCTGCCGGGAACGGCCAAGCCAGGCAAGCTCCGGTGGAAAACAGCCCCCAAAGGGAGCAGCCTGGGGCCGAACCATCCCCGGATGCAGAGCCCGCACCTGTTATCCAGCAAGAGGCCCTATCCCCTGAGGACCAGGCAAAGGTGGATTTCCTTCGGGCGAACCTCAAGACGCTCGAAGGGTCGCTTAAGGCGAAATTCTTCAACGCGGATATGAACGAGGTGGGCGATGCGCCAATCAGGGAGATTATGAAGGTGCTCTCGGAAACCGATGGAGTTTTCGCGGTGATCCTTGACGGCATCGTCACGCAGCGGCTCTTGGACCTGTGCGAGCAGAAGAGCGTCCATTTCGCAGCGGGCATCCGCGCGGGGAACATCACAAGGAAGCCTGCTGGCGTAAAAGTTGTCCTTGCGGAATAGGCCTTTTATTTTTTTATTTTATATTTTACCTTTGCGGGCGCCGGTCAGGAGCCGGACCGTTTTTTTTATATTTTTTATTTATTTTTTGGAGGGTTAGTATGTGGCGCATGCGCCTTTATTTGGCCATTTTTTTTGTCCATGCCTCCATTTTTTAAGCGGATAAAGGGGTTTGCATGTCGACCGTAACCGAACTCATCGATACATTGGCACTGCCCCTTTTCTTCTTGCTTTTGCCCTTCATCTACCTGCGCCTTAAGGGCATGCGGCTTCAAAAGGCGCTGCAATACCTTTATGTCAACAAGGCCGATTTTGCCGGATGGAAGGGCAAGCTATCCACTGCCTCCAATGCGTTTGCACTCCTTGTTGCCATGCTCGCCCTCACGACCCTCGAGACGGTTATTTTGGATTCATTTGGGCTGCTCGACCTGGACAAGGTAAGTGGCCTTCTCTTGAGGCAGCCGCCGTTCGTTTTGCTGATTGCAGTCATGCTCTCGCCCATTGCAGAGGAGATATTCTACCGCGGCCTTCTGCAGCGCAGGCTTGGCGTTTTTTTAAGCGCGTTTTTATTCGGCGCCTCCCATGCGCTCTACGGCTCGGTTGCAGAAATCCTGGGCGCACTCACCTTGGGGCTTTTGCTCTCGCTATATGTTGCAAGGAAAAAAAGCATCGCCGCGCCGATTTTCGCGCATATGCTATATAATGTGGTTGCGGTGCTTTCCCTTACGGGCGCGTAAAAACTGTTCGCCGGCGTTGATCCTGACAATAGGCGATCGGCTTCATCAATTGATATCTATCCAATCAATTAGTTGCAACAAAATTCACGTATCGCCAAGCCTTCGTAAATACGCTTCCCTATAAATATCCTTGCTCCCTGAATTTAGCGTTTATTCCCATATTTTCCATTATTTCGATAAGGTGGTCTTGATGGCAATGCCTAATGTTTTGGATCAGGTCAAGGACCTTTTGAAGAAGCCAAAGGAAAAAAACATCGCAGTCCTGGTCGACGGGCCCAACATGATACGGAAGGAACTTGGCGTTGATCTTGACAAGGTCAAAAAGAAGCTCCAGAAGTACGGCAGGGTGAAGGTCGCAAAGGTGTTCCTCGACCAGTTCGCCTCGGATAAGCTGATTGAAGCCGTCACCAACCAGGGGTACGAGGTCGTGATCATCCCCTCCGATGTCGATGTTGCGCTTGCAATCGAAGCCACCGAATTCATGTTCTCGCCCCATATAGATACGATTGCGATCGTTTCCCGCGATTCGGATTACAAGCCGGTGCTAACCAAGGCAAAGGAGCATGGGAAGGATACGATCGTGGTTGGAACGGAGCCCGATTTCTCTTCTGCGCTTAAGAACACTGCGGATCTCGTGATTGACCTAAAGGCGGAAGGAGGTCTTATGGATAGGCGCGAGCCTCGGGACGATCGCGGCCAGAGGGATGATAGGAGGGATTATCGTGGCGAGCGCCAGGAAGGCAGGGACTACCGGCATGAAGTGAGGGATAATGTGCCTCTTGCCCATAAGCCGCCCGAGCAATCAGCAGCAGTGCCGGAGCATCATGCGCATACTGAGGATAAGCCCAAGACGGAATATCAAGGCCATCATAAGCCCGCAGACGAGAAAGCGAAAACCGGAAGCACGGATGGGCAGTCGCTGGAAAAGAGCCAATAGTTCTGATTTTTTATTTTCTGCGCATTCCCAATTTGGCGCCACTTGGCTCCCTTGATCCAATCCGCCCGATTTCCAAAACGGGATTTTCCACGATCAATCCGTCCACCAGGGGAGTCAAAAACAAGATGAATGCGGCGCTCCCAAGGAGATGGTAGATCGTGAAGGGGATCTGTCCGGCTATTGTCATTGCGAGGGGCTGGTTGAATTGCATCCCAAATAGGAAAGCCGTCACGGCATCATAAAAAATGGTACCAATAATCCCAAATCCCAAATAATATTTTGTTTTTTGCCTATTTTTATCTGAGAAATACCTGCCGGCAGCGTACCCGATCACTCCGTAGGTTATCGCCGCGTATATGCTCCACGCCCCAATCCTTCCGGAAATGAAATCGAATGAGAGCAGTGCGAGGGATGCAAACAGGAAGCCGGCGATTTGACCGTATTTCCTCGCGAACGGAAGCATTGATGCCATGATGGGCTCGATATTGGGGAGGGGCATTTGGATAAGCCGGAGGAGCGAAATGAAGATGAGCCCCAGCCCGAATTTGAGTGCGTTTGCCATATGGACCAAGTCATTTCCTTCTAACAAAGATATACGCTGCCCCGAGGATTACGATTACAATTATCCCATACGCCCAGTTCGCCAATGCGCCTGCAAAAAATCCCGTCGTTGCGTTTGGGCCTGCCGGCATGGGCGATGGCGGCGCATTCCCAACTCTATCGGCAGGCGAGTTTTTATTCGTTGTTGTGGGCACAAGCGAAATCGTTGGTGATGGGGAGATGGGCTTTTCTTCCTCGATTGCGATTTGTTTTACCTTCGGGGATGGGGAGGGCGTTGGCGATGCGGTTGGGGTGGGCTTTTTTGTTGGAGTAGGCGCAGGGGGAAAGTAATTGTTGGATGAGTAGGAACTGCCAGATTGCTGGGGGAC
>DATDZF010000010.1:0-22487 GCA_035288785.1 Candidatus Norongarragalinales archaeon | reverse complement strand
TCGTCCTTTTCGGCACTCGCCGTAAGTCCTACGCCAGAGGTGCCCTTCCCTGAAACATAGATGCATTTTGGGGCGAGGTTCTTGATGTACATGAGCATGGTCGTCTTGCTCGTACCAGGATCGCCGATTAATAATTCGTGGATCTCACCCCGGATCTTCTTTCCATCCGGGAGGACCTTGTTGAAGTTTCCCCCGAAGAGCTGCAATGCGATTGCAAGCTTCACCTCGTCATGTCCGTAGATCGAGGGGGCAATGCTGCGGGTGATGAGCTCGAAGAGGTCGGGCTTTTTCGAAAGCTCGATAAGCTCCCGCGCCTCGTCCTCCGAAATTTCAAGTGCCTCGAATTCCTTCTCAAGCCTTTCGAGGTGGTTTACTTCAAGCAATTTCTCATATACTGCAGAGATTTTCCCATCCTTGCGCACGGATCGCTTGCGGAGTATACCGGAAATCGCGAATTTCTCGCCGGGAGTAACGGTATTCACGAGGTCATCCTCGAGCCATAGCGTTATGTGCGAAGTGGGTGCATTGCCCCTCAGCTTTTCGACCAGGTCCTGCATTTGGGCGCTTTGCATGTTGATGAAAACATCGTCCTTTTCCAGGTGCTTGAAATCGCGCCGCCCGCACTTGCAAAAATCCGGGGTCTTGAGGGTGTTCTTGTCCGGGTAGGTTTTTGTGATTTCGCCGCAATGGAGGCATTCCCAGCTCGCAAGCTTGACAACCGGCTTGATTTCTGCGGAAAGCGAGATGATCCCCTCAACCTTTATGAGCTTTTCAAGGTGCTCTGCACCAAGATCCTGCACCATGATATTCCGGTTTTCAGGGAGGCGGAAGATGCGGCAGTGGGCTTTCAGGTATTTCCCGTTGGCAACTGGCACGCGCATGTTCTCAACCGCGGCTTCCGCGGCTTTTATGAAATCGTCGGGATGGGCCAGGAGTTCATCGGCAAGCTCTGGATTGAATTGCTCAAGCCGCCTGAAATCAATTGCAACCGAGCGGCTTTCAGGATAGTTAGCGGCAGCCTCCTCAAGCTCCCGGCGCATGGTTTCCCTGAAGAATTCCTCGAATGCCGCTATTTCCTCCATTCAAATCACTTGCTGGACCTATTTATGGCCGCCAACCAATCGGTTGAGCGCTTATTTTCCAAAATCGCAAGGAACCTTTTTGATGCCGGGAGGCGAACCTTCCGTTTAGCCTCATTAAACAAGATCCGCGCATTTTCATGCCCCGCCTCCATGTACTCTTTTGCAGTAAATGCCATTTCGAGAAGGTCGGCATCCTTGACTAAGATTGCATCTGTCGGGGAAGGCGTTGGGAAGTCGAAGCCGGCGAGGGCTTGCTGCTCTTGCAGGATGCGTTTTTCGATTTCGCCCTTGTTTTCAACATAACCAGCGGAAATTTTGTGCAAATCAAGCAGCCGGCTCTCTGGCAAATCATGGATAAGTGCAAGGAAGGATATTCTTTCGGGAAGTGGATGGCGCGCCAGCCTTGCCAGCAGGTATGCGATCAGGGCGGTTCGGAACGAATGCTCCGCAACGCTTTCCGGATCGCTTACTCTCGCATGCCACCAGCCGCTCCTTTTGATGAACTTCAGATCGCCGGTTTCAAATATGAAATCGGCCAGTTTCCCCAAATCCGGTTTTTTTGCAGACATAAGATTTCGCCTCTTAAATTGGAATGCAATTCACAGCTGAAAGCTTTTTTAAGCGTCCTTTGGGAATTAAGCCGCATTTAACCTGCTGCGACACCTCTTGCATCTCCCGGTTATTAACCGGATTGGGGGATGGTTTCGGGTGAATGGCGCAAATGCTTCTGTGGGAAAGCAAACGTTATGGAAGATCGCGGCAATCATGATGGCGGCGAAAATCGCGCAAATTCTGGAGGGCGGATTCATTTTCAAATTTCCAAATCAAACATGGTTTTCGGTAACATTATAAATCGGCTATCGCTAATTCAAGCATGGATGCCGAGGAAATAGTAAGGGAGATGCGAAGGAACGGCCAGGGCAAGGACGAGATCGTCGCCAACCTGCGGGAGCTTGGCATAAACGAACCGGAAAAATACTATGAGCGGGTAATATCCGAGGAAGGGAAGGGAGTGCTCGAAGGAAGCGGCAATCAAGATTCGATATCCGAGCCCGAAATAGAGCGCATTGCAGGCCGGGAGGAAGGCAAATACTCCGATGAAGAGGGGGAGGCGAAGGATATCCTGCATTCCGAAACAAAATCGCTCTTTGAGACAAAAAAAACAAGCATTTACGACCCCGCCCCAACTCCGCAGGAAAAGCAGAGGGCAGATAAGGCAGTAGATGAGATCCCCCGGCTCGAAATCACCTCAATCCGTGGAGGGGAGGAAAGGGTCAGTGATATAGAGGAAATGCTCGGAAAGAAAGAGGCGCCCCAGCAGGTCATGAAGTCAATGCCGCAAATGAGCCTCTCAAGGCTTGATGAAGTGGAGCGCAAGCTTGATGAGATGATCTCCATAACAAAGGCGGTTTACGAAATTGACAAGCGGATATTGGAGGCGAACAGGGAACTGATACTCAAATTGAAGACGGCGAAATGAAAGGAGGGGGAAATCTGATTGGGGAGGGAATTTGTGCTAATGCATTACTTAGGCAGCCCAACTGGCAGCAGTTTTTTTATTTCCGGGCGATCAGGTCTTGTCGAGCTTCCTGCTGATTTCGTCCAATTTCGAGAGCATGGCGCTGGAAGCTTCGCGGTTCATTGCCTGGTGGTGCGAGCCCACTTTGCCGTGGTGGTCGAACATGTTCTGGCGCATCTTCATGCCCCTCGAAAGGAATTTGAATTGCGGCGCCTGGTCCTTTTTCTCATATGCATCCATGGCCATGAATTGGCCCATCATCTGGGCAATTATGGAATCGGAAATCGTCGCGGCTCCGCCCCCCGATTGCACGACCACGATCGGCTGCGGGGCAGAGGAAGCGGCAGCGCCAGCGGATTGGGGAAAATCCTGCACAATTTCCCCCCCAACGCTTGATGACCTGCCGGAATAATACCGCGAGAACACCAGTGCCACGAAAAGGAACATGGATGCAAGCAAAAGCCACTCTATGCCTAAAAAGAAGCTGATGCCCGTAAGCGCAAGCAGCAGCACATAAACGGTGTCCATTTAAGTCCCTCAGTGATGCGCATCCTTTTGCTGCGTGGAGCCAAAGATCTTCTTTACTGCCCTGCCAAAAAGGACGATCCATGCACCCATCTTGCCGGATATCCACTCATCGCCGTCGGGATCCCCTGGGAAATTTGGCCGGAACTCGAATTTCCGCGGGAAGGATGCAGAGGGCTGGCCCCCGATAACAATTGGCTGGACGCCCCCGCCATGCATGGCAATGGCATGCCCCCCTCCGGCAGCTGCGCCGGATGGCTCATTCGCAGAGGAAAGCGCAAAGATTATTGCAACCGCAAGGGAAAGGAATGCAAAGAAAGTGGACCCTATGGAATAGAAATAGTAGGCGAAAAATGCAAGCAGGATGAGGGTCAGGGGGTTCATTTGCAATACCTCGTCAGTAATAGCCCCCTCCCACATACGGTGCAGGGGCAGCGGGCTCGCTTTTGGCGACCAAGATCAGTATTATGAATAGCCCTATGAGAATAAATACCGAATTGATCTCGAATTTCATTGCGACGATGCCAGACAGCGCAAGCCCTACTACAGCCGCAAGCATGAGTATCTTGTTTTTGGCGATCACCAGCAAAAGGGCGAAAAGCGCAACCACAATTGGCAGGTTGCTGTTCTGGGCTGCCAGGAGCATGAAGATGACTATGATAAGGAAGGTGAAATCCATTTGATCACTCGTTGAACAGGCCCTCTATGAGCACGTTCGGGAGCTCAAGCATGAATACGATCGCGAATATCACCCAGGTGAACCAAGTGACGGGTATCAGCACGAGGTAGGTTATTGCGATCGTGACAATGAGGGCGACCAGCTTGTTCTCAATGTAATTGAGGGTCATCATCTTGTATATCGAAAAGAAGCTGAGTATGACTATGACCACATTAAGGCCTTCAATGAGGCTGAGCAATGGGAGGGCCATGGTAGTGGTTTGCGGAAGGGAGAATTTAAAGATATCTGCTTGAGCAAGGAGGGTTTGGAAATTCGGCAGCATATGCTGCGCTAAAGGCCAGATTTGGTGCAGCATTCGCGGGCTCCATTAGCGGCCATTCCCTTTTGCGGATGGAAGTAATTGCACGCACCGAGCTCTGTTCGCCTTTTGGCCCAAACAAATCAGTTCCCTTCGAGCAATTTTTGCAGCTCCTGCGCCTCCACCCGCAATCTGTGCGCCCTCATGATTTCCGCAAATTTTTTCTCCTTTGTGCCTTCAAGATTCGAGATCAATGCGATGAGCTCCTTGGATGAGAGCTTGGAAAGGCCGTTTTGTGCAACGAATTCCGGTATGCTTTTGGTGGGGTATTTGCACAGCAGTTTCATGAGCTCCGGAATGGCGGCCTTCGTAATTTTCGAATCGGAGTAGAAGGTAAAAACAAGGGCGAGGGTTTTCTCGGATAGTTCGGTTGTGGCAAATCCTTCGCGCTTGATGGAAACCAAGCTTTCAAGCAATGTCACTGCAATCAGCTGGGGCGGCGCCTTGCTTGCAACAACCAGTTTCTCGAACAAATCCCAGTTAGGGGACCTTACCATCTTTTCCGCAAGCTGCAAGTTCAGCCCCCATTTTAGGTACTTTTCCTTCTTTGCTTCGGTGGGCTCTGGCCTGGACTTTTCTGCATCCTCGACCATTTCCTTGCTGATTGTTATCGGGCCAAGGTCGGTTTCGGGGTACATCCTTGCGCTTCCTGGCAGCGGCCGCATGAAGATGCTTATTGCGCCCTCCGCGCGCCGGGTTTCTTCGGGAACTCCTTTTTGCAGCAGCATGCAGCGCTCGAATGCCGCCTGCAGGGCAGCTTTGCATGTGTCTTCGCTGCCGATGCACAATATGAAGAGATCGGTTTCCTGCATGTGAAGGCTTTTCCGAATGGCTGCGATTTCCCCTTCGCCAAACCCGTACTTTTCCTTCAGGCCCTCATCGGAATGGATTATCCCCTTTGCGGGGGAAGCCGCCCCCACATAGCCGGCAATTTCCGCTCCCAGGGAATGGGATGGCATCAATTGGGTTTTGAAAAGGCCCAAAAATGAGGGGAGCTTGATCGCAAACACTGATTCTTTGCGTGCAAGGGCGCCTTGGATCAGCTTGCAGCTGGTATTTCCAAAAAGGCGCGTCAAATCATGCAACCCGAAATGCTCCTCTCCAAGCAGCATGTGCCGGCTTTGGAGCTCGCTTCGTATTTTGAGAAGGCCAATTTGGCGTTGCACTTCGTTTTCTATAAGCTCGGGGATGAGCCTTAGCTCCTGGACCCCCTTGATTTCCACCCGCGCTCCTTGCGAGATGCTTACATTCAGGTCCTGGCGGATGCTTCCAAGCCCCCGCTGCACTTTTCCGGTTGACCGCAGCATCTGTCCAATCAGCTCGGCTGCCTCCATTGCATGCGCCCCATCTTTTAAGGTAGGCCCGGTAGCCACCTCGAGCAGCGGAATGCCCTGGCGGTCCAGGCGATACACCGTTTCGTCGCCTTTTTTTTCGAGGATGCCGGACGATTCCTCCTCGATGGCAATTGTGGGGATCCGAATTATGCCTTTGGATGTGGAAAGCGTGCCATTCACCGCCACGAGGGCGGTGCGTTGGAAGCCCGAAACTGCCGAACCATCAATAACTGTTTTGCGCATCACGAATACGTCATCAAGGATGCGTGAAGATAGCATCCGCGAAAAAACAAGGGCGGTTTTAAGCGCCTCAACGTTCAGCTGATGGGGCGGCTCTTCATCTGCTTCGATAGCGCAAACCGCATCCTCGTCTATCAGGTAGGTGAATTTTCGCTTTCTAAGCGCCTCAAATGCAGCCGCGGGATCGACCTTTCCAAGCTCCCCTACAACCGGCCTTAGCCGCCGCGTGATTTTCCGCATTGCCCCAAGGGGCGTTTCACCCTTGCCTGGGTCGAAGAAGCATTCGCAGAACAATTTCCTCGTGTTTAGCCGTTGGTGGATCTCTATGCCGCATTTGAAACCCAAATCCACGTAATCCATAATGATACGCCGCTTTTGGATTGAGGAAGGAGAATTATTGCTTTGCTCCAGTTCAATTCCCAATAACACTCAGATTCACTGCAAGAACTCATCCCCGGTGAGGCGGGGGTTTATTTCCCCGCGAAGGTTTGAAAGCATCAATTTTTTCGTCTCCTCGGCCGATTTTGAATGCGCAAGCACCCAGCCAAGTTTTACATAGGCCGTTTCCGGAAGCATGTCCTCCAAGGCAACGCCGCCGGCATCACGCAGCAAGCGGAGGTTGCGGTAAACCGTGCTGCTGGTTCGGCCGTAGAGGGCTTGTGAAGCAACTGCCACGAATACCCCTTTGTCAACTGCATTCCTGACCGAAGGAAGCCAGCTCATCTTGGGGTCAAAAAAGCCCGAGTTCGTGCCGCTTTCCCCTGTTGGCACATGGCCAAGGGCAGTTGCTTCAAGGACAACGCCCCTATAGCCGCGATCAACAAGGAAATCGAGTATCTCGGGATTCGCATTCGGGTAAATCTTGAGCATGGCGATCCTTTTTTCAAAGGAAGTGTCTGCAGAGGTTTTTTGGGGCTCAGATGGCCGTTTATTAAAAACAGGGTTTAGCGGTTCGATTTTACCGTCGGGATAGATTTTCGCAAGGGGCCTATCGTTAATGCTCCGGAACGCATCCCTCCGGGTGGTGTGCATTTTCCTCACTTTTGTGCCGCGGTGCGCATAGCAGAACTCATCCGAGGAGCTGCCATGCATGACAACTGCAACTTCCGCCACATCTGAAAGGGAGGCATAATATGCGCCGCAGATGAGATTGAGCGTGCCATCGAAGCTGCCCCGGTCGGGGGAGCGCTGCGCGCCTACAATCGCAATAGGCTTTGCAAGGTTTTGGAGCATGAACGCCATTGCCGCGGAGGTGTAATGCATCACATCTGTGCCATGCGTGACGATCACGCCCCGGTTTTCGGGCTCGCTTGCCGCTTTTGCAATTTCCTGCGCCATTTTCTGCCAGTTCTCGACTGAAAAATCCTCGCTGGCGGTTTGGAAGAGGGTTTGGAGGGTTTTGATGTTGACAACCTGCTGCAATTCCGGTACAGTGGATAAAAGCTCCTCGGCATCTCGGGACATGAAAACGCCGCCGGTGCGGTAGTCTATGTGGGTGCCGATCGTTCCACCAGAAATTATGAGGGCGATTGACGGGAGGCTTGACTTGACGATTTTCAGGCGCGGAATCCCGGCCAATTTAGCCGGCGACCCCCTTTTTGTTATTTTAAGGCCAGGCACGAATTTCAGGCCGATGTTATACCCATTGTCGAGTTTAAGCGTAAGGACATCCTCTGGAACCTCGCCGGTACGGGGAAGCAAAATTCCGCCATACGAGGAATTGCCCTGTTGCACTTCAACGGAATCCCCATCAAGGATCTTGCCTGCGTTAAGCAGCCTCTCGATTTCGCGGGAATACATTTTTACCAAAAGCAAGAAGGGGACGGAATTTTATAATGGTATGCGGAAAATCAAAAAATGCAAAGGGACCTAAACCAACTCTGGATTTTGGGGGTCAAACAAACACCTGCAAATCCCCTTCTCGCGCAAATCCCCTGGCCATCCTTGCGGTGTTGAAGGCGATGCCGATATCGCCATCCTTCCCAAGAAGGATTATGCCGACCTTGCCGGAAGTGCGGATTTCCATGAGTTTTATCGTTTTTTCTGCGGCGAGCTGGGCGCTTTTTTCCGTCCTTAGATAGTCGCATGCGGTCTTGCAGGCAAGGATTTTCATGAACGATTCGCCATGGCCCGTTGTCGAGGCGCCCCCGGTATCGGAATCGCAATAGCCGCCAGCGCCGATCAGTGGCGAATCGCCTACCCTTCCAACCATCTTTCCGCGCGTGCCGCCAGTTGATGTGCCCTGCGCAAGGCCACCTTGCTTATCCAGCGCAACAGCGCCAACTGTCCCGAAGGGCATTTCCTTATTGTCCTTCCAGGAACGGAACTCGCGATGGGATACCAAATCCATGATGTGCATCCGCTCGAAGCCCTGCTTTTCCGCAAATATTGCCGCCCCTTTGCCCACAAGCAGCATATGCTGCGTCTTTTCCATTACCCTTCTTGCAACGGATATGGGATTTGGGAATTCCTGCAATGCCGCAACTGCCCCCGCCAACAAATCGCCAGTCATAACCATCGCATCCATCTCAACCTCGCCTTTTTCATTCAGGACGCAGCCCTTGCCTGCGTCGAACACGCCCGAATCCTCCATTGAATTTATGGTTTTCTCAATTGCATCAAGGGCAGGGCCACCGGAATTTAGGATTTTCCATCCTACCTCAAGGGCGTTTTGGAGCCCTTTCTTGTGGTCATCAACAGTCGTGTGCTCAATTGCCCACGCACCGCCGTGTATGACTAAAGCTGGTTTTGGCATTTAGGATTCACCTAAAAATCAGGCATCGCTAACAATTATCCGGATAACTATAAAAATTCATTTGAAGGGGTGCCCCCGTGGCGCAGGTAGGAATTCTTGAGCGCTTCCACTCCCGGGAGCGCCTTGCCCTGCAGGTATTCCACAACCGCCCCTCCTGCAAGGGAAATGTGGGAGATTTTTGTTTTGTCTATCTGGAATTTTTCTATTGCGGAAAGGGAATGGCCCCCTCCAACCAGCTTGAATGCGGAGGAATTTTGGATCGCCAGCAAGATATCCTTGGTGCCCTTTTCAAAAAGCGGGCTCTCATAAACGCCAACTGGGCCCTTGAAATAAAGCGTTTTGGAGGCGGCAATTATACTAGAGTAGCGGGAGATTGTAAGGGCGCCTATGTCGTAAGTTGATTTTCCATCGGCCTTTTGGGATAAATCACCCACGCCATATTCCTTCCTTAGGCCGTTTTCCTCAACAGCAAAATCCAGCGGGGATTCGATCTTTGAGGAATACTTCGAACCATATGCAGCGAGCTCGGGAATGAGCTTGTCATAGCCTTTTTCTGCGAAATATTGCTTTTTTAGGGGACCAAGGTCGGTTCCTTTTGCAGCGACGCAAAGTTCGCCAAGGACGCCGGAGGTTAATATTTTGTCCACCGCACCGGAAGTGCATGCAAACTTGAGCAGCTGGATGACATCGTCGGGCTTGGCGCCCCCGAGAATATAGGTGTTGGGATGCGCAGCGTTGTCGAGCGCATTGTGCAGCCCTTCCAGCTCCTTTTGCATCACCCTTCCAGCGCAGGAAGGAAGAAGTTCCGGGAATCCGACCGTAGAGGCCTGCGCGCGATGTGCAACTGAAAATCCGTCCATGATGAAATAGTCGGCGTGCTTTGAGAGCGACCTTACCATCTCCGTTTGGGAATAATCCTCCGGCTTTTCAACTTTCCTCGTTTCGTCGTCATAGAAGCGGGTGTTTTGGAGGAGGATCACATCACCATTCGCAATCTTGTCTATTTTCTGGAGGGCCTTTTGGCCGTACAGGTCATCCACATATTCCACTGGCTTTTTGATGTGGGAGTATAGCAAGGAGGCGTGCTGTTGGAGCGGGATAAAATCGGGATCGCCCTTCCTGCCCTGATGGGCAAGCACCACGACCTTGGCTTTCTTGTCCGAAAGCTCCCGGATTGTTGCCGCATGCGCTGCGATCCTATCGGAATCCTCGATCCTGCCCGTTTTCCCATTGAATGGGCAGTTGATGTCGACGCGTATGAGGGCGGTTTTGCCCTCAAAGTTGAAATCGTCCATTGTGAAGTATTGTTTTTCCATCAAAACCACCCAAGCCGATGGGATTACGGGAGCAGCATTTATAATAATTGGATGCGCTTAATGGTGGGATTCCAATGGGTCAAAAACCAGTAACGGAAGAGCACAGGCAAAGGGCTTGGGGAATTGCCGCTAGATGGGAGAGGGAAAGGCAGGTCAACGGCCATGAAGATATTTTGCATGTTTTGCGCATAGTATCTGAGGGTCACGCTAACGATGCCCTATCCGATATACAAAAAAAAGCGCTCCTAATGAAACTTAAGGGGGAGCCGCTTAAGCCCCATATTCGGAAAAGGGCAGCCCAGGCCATAAGCGCATTGGCAGCAAAAAAGCGCGAATGAGAGGGATTGTATCAGATTAGCCCGTATGCGTAGGGAGTTTCGACTGCGCCAAATCCTCCTCGCCATAAACCGCCGTTGCGATTTTCCGGATCTGTTTTGCCCGAATCTCGCCTATTCCCTCGACTTTTTGCATCTGCTTTTCGGAGGCGGAAAATACCTTCTGGATTGTCTTGAATTTCTTTAAAAGGCTCTTGGCATGGACGGGGCCGATCATGGAAACGCCCTCGATTACCATCTGCAGCTGGTCGTCCTTCGAGAGCGCCTTTTTCTCAAAACGCAGCTTCATGTCCTTTGGGGGTTTTGAGCGCTGAACTAGGAGGATGTGGATGAAATCCGCCAGTTCTTCCTCGCTTTCCAATTGGAATATTGGGATGCGGAACTGGGTCGCAACGGAAATCTGCGCGCCGATTATCGCCTTTTTGTGCAAATGGCCAAACTCCCTTCCGACAATGCAGATCAGCGGATATTGGAAATTGGCTGCAAGGTCGCGGCACTGCGAAAATAGGCGGCCGTCCATGATGGAGCTTTCAAAATCCTGTGCGGTCTTGCGCTCAAGCGCAATTTGCTCGTTTATGATGAAGTCGGCGACTTCCAGCCTTTTTGGGCGGAGCTTCACACCGCGCGAGAACAAAAGCTTGGCAACGGGGGATTTCAGCTCGCGGTCATCCATAATGAGCTCCAATGCTTCCATGGAAGCGGGTTTTTGGGGGGCATTTGGGGGATGGTCATCAACTGGCGGTTCTTGGTCCATACCGGGAATTAGGCGGCCGAACTAATAAAACGTTCGAATTGCAAAGAAAGGGCGGACAATTCCTCAAGTGTTAGGGTGCGCACCCTCTTTTCAGTCAAGCTAGCGGTTTGTTTCGGGTTTTTGGTTGGGGATAAATCAGGCCCGGATGGATTGGGGCTTTTGGGGGGATTTTGACCGGCCATAAGCAGGAATTCGCCTATCCGTTCCTTGCTAAGCCCAAGCGCCTTCCCAGAATGCATCAGCGCTTTCCTGATGCGCTGGTTCTTATGTTGGAAGAGCGCAGTAACAAGCGGCTCGCTCAGGGCGAATTTGGGGTTCTTTACAAGGTATGCCAGCGCAGAATCGACTTTTGGGATTGGCGAAAATGCCTCTTTTGGCACGGTTGCAAGATAGGTGATGTCCGCCTTGCTTTGGGCCATTACTGAAAGCCGCGAATAGTCTCGGGTTCCGGGCATTGCAACCATCCTTTCCGCAAATTCCTTTTGGACGCAGATTATCGCTTCCTTGAAATTCGAGGCAAGGATCTTGAACAGCAGCGGGGATGATATGTGGTAGGGGAGGAAGCCGATGATTACGGGGTAATTGAGGGAGGCTTGAAGCGCATCCGCATTGAGGATTTCGACATTCTTTTGGGCAGCAAGGCTATCCCGCAGAATTTCACATGCCTGCGCATCGATTTCCAGCGCAATCACTTTTTTTGCCATCCTGGCAAGTTTCTTTGTAATGGCGCCTGTGCCGGCCCCGATCTCGAGCACTGCCTTTCCCTTAAGGTCGAGGTTATCGAATATTTCCGCAACCGCGGAATAATCGTTAAGGAATACCTGCGAGAGCTTTTTTTTCTGCCTAAGGCTTGGGAAATGGCCGTTGCTTTGGGTTGGAAGGGTCATAATGCGTAAAACCTGCTTTGGATGACGCACAGGACGATTGGATGATTTTGGGGGGGAGCATTCAAAAGCATTTCCGAAGGGGAGTTGATTCTAAAGGAAGGCAAGCATCCGCATACATTTGGAAATTTGATTCCAAGCGGAGGAACGCCATCGCAAACCGCAAGGGAACTGCACTCCGGGGGTGGAAAGCGCCCATAGCGCCCGTTTTTTCTCATAACTCGACCGCATTCGAAAGGACGCGGATTCTTTTATTGCCTTCGGTATCTGCAAGTATTTCCGCAGGCTGGAGGGAACCTTGGGGGGTGGGGGTGAATATCGAATAACTAATCAGCATCCTCTCACCCTTGGGGAGGGCGCTTTTTTTCCATTTGATGTGCTTTCCGAATATTATTTCCGTCACCTCACTGGGAGGGTTGGAAATCGTCGAGAGGATTGTGCCTTCCGGGGCGATGTCCGTGATTTCGAGGTTTCTAAGATCCCCCCTGCCGTTCAATATTTCGAGCCGCACGATGTTGTTCTCGAAGGATTTCCTGAAACGGATGGTTTCCGATTGGCGCTTGTAAACGGCAAAGACGAATACGAGCAGGGAGATCAACAAGGCAGTTTGAATAAACGGCAAGTTGGGAAAGCTTAGCGCCATCAGGGGCGTTGCGGGGTTCGGCAATACATTCACCGGGGCTTCCATTTGCTTTTCAGCAATCGGATGAACTTGGATTGTCTTGTATTCGAACGAGTATGATACGCTCCATGAACCGGGCTCGTTGAAGAGCACTTCCGTAGAGCCGAAATTAAGGGGCAGGGTGTGCCTTTTCATTGAAGGGGAAACCACCAGTACGGCGCCTTGGGCCGGCTCCGAATTTGCCCGAACGGAAACGGAAGCGTACCCCTCCTGAACCTCGCTTGGGGCGATTATTTCTATTTTTTCCTCTTCAATGGGGATTTCAACCAAAGGCTGCGCAATGGGGGAAATGCCGGATGATGGGGCTATGGAAGGCACGAGGGTTGGCGTTGGGCTTTGCTGTTGCCGAATTTGGGGGGAATTGTAGTTTGCAAAGGAAGATTGCGCGCTTTGCTGCGGGGGCCTGCGGTCGCTTATCCGGCGCAGAAAGGTCGTGGTGTTCTCAAGGCAGGAAAATGCCTCGCAAGAGTAATGCTGCAGGTAGAAATACCCGTTTCCATACTCGTCCTCTTGTTTGAATTTTTCCAAAGGAAGGCAGGGCCGTTCCTCATATGAAGTTGAAACCGGGCAACAGGAATATTCGGGGGGGCATGGCAGTTTGAAGGGTTGGAGGGTGTTTGATATGGAGCTTGCTATTTGGGGCAGATCCTTGACGAAAACCGTTGCTGCGCACAGTTGGGGGGAGTCCATTTTTGCAACGAACAGTTTTAAGAGCGCTTGCTGGCCTTGGCCAACGACTGCCTCAGCAGATGAATATGGCGAGCCGTTGCAGGAAAGATTGGCTAAAAACGAATCTGAAATGCTTCCGGAATTAAGCACCTCTAGAGTGTAGTAGGGGGCGCCTCCTTCGAACTGCGCCTCGGGATTCAGCGCAAGCGCTTGCGGCCTTCCCCTTAAGGCCGTCACACCCGCATAATCTGAGTCTAGGAAAATTTCGATTTCGGGATAGGATGAATTATTTTGCACCGTGTAAAAATCATAATACTCGCCAGATGCGGTTGACACGAGCGAATTGAGCGCGGAATTGAGATTGCTTGTTGCGCCGTAGGCTGATTCTATGGAGGCCATATATTGCGAATAATAAGAATAGAGGGTTGATTTGTAGCTCTGGAGGACGGAATTTTGAATTAACTGCCATTTTTGCGAGCCTTGGCTGCGCATTAGGGGTTGGTTTTGGGATGGAGGCAAAATTAAGGGAAATATCAATCTAGCGCGGATTGACCCATGGATCTGCTCATTATCAGGATCGGAAAATGCCAAGGAATATTCGGGCGCACCGCGTGCAATTAACGAGCCATTTGCAGCCATTCTTAAAAACGCGCCTATCTGCGCTTTTTCATAGGTAGGTTGTGGGGAATAGGTGTAGCACCAATTGTCGCAGGAGTAGGTTCTTAGGGGGTAGGCTCCATTGCACCATTTGAAAGTCCCAGGAGGCATGCCATTACAGTTCCCGCAATCACTAAACGATGCGCCGCACCAAACGCTTTGCCCTCCCGAATATAAAGTCTCATTCGAGCTGCGGTCGATCTCGAATACCTGCACAATTTCGGAGAAGTTCGATTCGAAGGTTAGGTTTTGCAAAAGGGAAAATTGGTTGTTGGAGTGGAACTTTGCATCTTCGGGAGTAATGAGGATTGTTTCCGAAGCACTGGAGAGGGTTAATTTCAGGTGCAGCTGGCTTGCATTTTCAGTGGAAATCAGCTCGAATTCGGAAATCGAATAAGCAGGGGTTAGGCTCAGCGCCAATAGCATGCAAAAAATTGGCTTTAGCATGCTATATGCACTACGGAATTTGCAACAATAAGGTTTGGTTGATTGAAAATCAACTAATGGTTGATTTTTTTAAGAAGGGGTGGAGGGAGGAAAAATTAGCTGCCAGCTGCTTGTTGATCTTTTTTGGTAGTTTGTTGGCATTAGCCACGGCTGGCAAGCTTTATGTCCCGGCCGGTGATTGTTTTTCTGCCGGCGTGCTTTGCAAGAAGGACAGCTTTTTGGCCTATGGAAAGCGCATATTCCTCGAGCACGTCGGCAAGCGCTTCGGCGGCATCCTCCGAAACACGCTCGGCTCCTGCTTTGCGGATAAGGCGTTCAACAGCTGCAAGGGGCAAATCAGACATATTTTCACCTTTGTTTTAGAAAAGAAGGAATAATTGTGCTTTTGGGGAAATATTAAGCTTCACATCTGCCGCACGTGATGCAACAAAGATCCTGGCAAGAGCCGCCAATAAAACTTGCGCAAACTGCACCTTATCGCCCACCCGAAATCACCCCTGAATTGCTTATATAACTCAAGCCCCAAACCCATAGCATGGATGAAGGAACCACGAATTTCTTAAATGAATTGAGCCTCACCCCCGCAGGTGAGGGGTTGGAAGCAAGAGAATATCAACTCAACATAGCCAGGAGCATCCTGCGAAAGGGCAACACTCTGGTGGTCATGCCAACTGCACTTGGAAAAACATATGTCGCAGTATTTGTGATAGCCAGGTTTGTAAAGCAGATGCGGGAAGGAAAGATGGGGAGGAAAAAAATACTTTTCCTTGCTCCAACAAAGCCGCTTGCGGTCCAGCAGGCAAAAAAAATAGCCGAATTAGTTGATTTTGGTGGTGGGAGCGCAACACAGGATAAGCTGGAAGGGGAGGGAAACAACGAGGCTTTGGCGGGTTTGGGGAAAGGCATTGTGGGCAGCAAGCAAACCCGAAACAACCAGAACCAAAATAACCAGTTGGAAAGCGGCGCAACACCTGAGGTCATGGTAATGTCTGGCGAGACGCAGCCGGAAAAGCGGGAAAAATACTGGATTGCTGAAGAAATATGGTGCTATGTTGCAACACCACAAACTGTCGAGTTTGATGTTTTGGCAGGCAGGATGAGCCTTGATGATTTTTGCTTTGTGATTTTTGATGAGGCGCACCGGGCAGTAAAGGACTACTCGTACTCCTTTTTGGCTAGGGAAACAACAAAACGCAATATCCTATCCATCGGCCTGACCGCAAGTCCATCGGGAAAAAAGGAAAGGATTGACGAGATATGCTCCAATCTCCAAATCAGGAATATCGAGATACGAAGCGATGCCGACATGGATGTCAGGAAATATGGGCACCAAATAAATATGGATTGGGTATTCGTCGAACTGCCACCCGGCCTTTTGAAATTAAAGCGGCAGCTTTTGGAAATGTTAAAAGAAGTGCTGCAGGAGCTGCGGGGTTTGGGAGTTATTGGGAGTATTGAATTGAAGGGGCACAAGCGCGAGCTGCTTGGTTTGCGGCAACGGGCGCTGGCAAACCTTTCCAAGGACCCTGGAAATTACCAGGTCCTAAGTTTGCATGCACGCGCCATGAACATCAGCCATGCAGTTGATTTGGTGGAAATTGAGGGGGTGCATCCACTTCTTCAATTCATGCGCGAAATGGAAGGCAGAAGCGGCCAGTCAAAGGCGGTCAGGATTTTGCTTGCTGACCCGCGATGGTTGCAAGTACAACTCGATTGCATGGATTTGATTGGAATTGGTGAAGAGCACCCAAAATTCAAAAAATTGCATGAAATAATAAAAGGCCAGATAAAAACAAATGAGCGAATAATTGTTTTTGCACACTACCGTAATACGGTTACGAAAATAGTGGCGGAGCTTGGGAATATTGAAGGCGCAAGGCCGGTAGAATTTATCGGAAAAAGCAAGGGGGGCATGGGCCAGAAACAACAGCAACACGTGATGCAAAGTTTTAGGGAGGGAAACTATAATGTTTTGGTTGCAACATCAGTTGCTGAAGAAGGCTTAGATATTCCAGAAGTGGGTTTGGTTGTTTTTTTTGAGGCGGTGCCTTCTGAAATACGGCTAATACAGCGCCGTGGAAGAACGGGAAGGGCAAAGGAGGGCAAAGTTGTAGTGCTGATTACTAAAGGAAGCAAGGATGAGGCAATGTTTTGGTCTTCAAGGAACAAGGAACGCGAAATGCGCAAAGTTGTGGAAAAGATGAGAAATTCTGAATTGGCATTGGATGAAGGGCAAGAAGACTTAACCCCAACGACCCGCCCAGCCACCTTAAAATACTAACTAATTGATTGGGGGGGTGGTTTTCAAAAATTTAACATCTAAGTTGTTTGTGGGTTAATCATGATAAAAATAGATTTAGGTGGAAGAGGTTATTTGATTTGGATTTTGATGTAAAGTAACAGCTCTAAACCACAACACATGCTGCAAAAGATAAAAATCTAAACTGATTTTATTTAAAATGATGCAACATGTGTTGCATTATTGTTTAAGATATTGCAGCAACTGTTGCACTAAATTAAGAAAATAATAATAATTTATTAATACTAAGCAACACGTGAAGCATTATTATTGTTGTTGTGTGGTTGCTGTTTTTTGATTTTTTTTGTTTACCTATACATTAACATGAATTTAGCATACCGGCGCAGGTGTTGTGTTTTTGTAGGTGGTTAAGTCTGGTTATATTTAATTGATAATTTTAAAAAAAAAGAGTGGACCGGGCGGGAATCGCACCCGCGGCCTCATCGTTGCGAACGATGCGATCTGCTGTTGATCGGACTTTGGCAAGCCAAAACCCACTGATCTACCGGCCCTTAAAATTAATTTGTTCAAATTCCTTTAATTCATCTTTTGTCAGGCTACAGCCATATCCTTTCAATGCATAAATTGCTGCGTGGAACGCGGGCATCTCATCATCCTGGAAGAACCGGAAATACCCTAATTTTCCCGCAATTGCCAATATTTCTGCCGACCTGATGATTTTAATCCCACGCGTCAGCTGTTGCCATTTTTTCAGGGTCGTTTCCTCTATCCGCACTTTCTCTTCGTATTCCCCCACCAACAAATCCCTTAGTTTATTGGGGTTTTCAATAAGCAATTTCAGGGTTTTTTCGTCAACTGCAATTCCCCCAACAACTCCTGCCAAAGCAAGGCCCAAGCAATCCGCCTCGCCTTTATGGATCAATTCAAGCGGGCGCTCCCCCACATAAAAAAGCGAATTTGCAAGCGCCAATACTGCCTGCGTTTTTTCCGGGGATGCTGAAACCCTCCTCACGGCGCCCTCAAAAAAAAGGCGCTTTATCCGCAGCGCTGAAAACCCGTACTGCTTGATTTTCAGGGGGTTTTCAACGCTTTCCAGGTAAACCGAATCCGGCGCTACAAATGCCGCCTTCGCCTTCAAGAAACGGAGCGCGGAAATCACGCAGCTTTCCGAGAGGGAAATGAGCGCCGACGAATCCAGGGCCAAGGTGTTCATTCTTATCTGTTAAATTAGGACGAAAAGGTAGAAAAAGGCGAATGTGGGGGTTTGCCCGTTT
Source organism: Candidatus Norongarragalinales archaeon (assembly GCA_035288785.1). Taxonomy (GTDB): domain Archaea; phylum Micrarchaeota; class Micrarchaeia; order Norongarragalinales; family SBBD01; genus JACRGC01. The sequence continues at coordinate 4,717 of DATDZF010000010.1, read as the reverse complement.
TTTTTAGCAATAAGGTGTCGTAGTTGATGGGCTAGGGGCGACCCATCAAAAAAAGAAAACCGTAATTAAAATAAAAAATAAAATAACTCTCAGAAATGCGGCAGGCCCGCCTCAACAACTATTGCCGTTGCAAATATCACCGCGGCAAGCAGGATGCCGATGGCCAAGTTCCCCTTTTTGAGCTCCTTTTGCTCGTCAATCCCTTCAGTCATGGAATCAAACACCCGAAGGGCCACGAACTGCGCTACAACCGCAAACACTATTGCCACTATTAGGCTTACCGCCCCATAGCCGAGCGCGTTCCAAAATTCGGCGGCCCCGACGTTCAGGTTTTGCGGAACCACCCGCGCAACGCCCCCGGAAATGATCGTGGCAACTGATAATATGACCGAGCCCAGCACCACTCCCACTGCGACATTGCCTTTTTTCAATTCCTCCAGCTCATCCACCTTTGTTGTCATGCGGTCGAAGATCTTGATTGCCAGGTATTGCGCTGCCACGGCAAAAACAATTGCCAAAACCAGCCTGAATATTTGCAAAAGCACGCTTTCCATCGATGCCATTATTACCACCTTTTGTTGTTGCAAATCATCAAGCCAGCGCACTTAAAAAAACACTTGGTTCTCAACCACAATCACCCCGCCAAAATTATGCCAATATTTATGGTTTTTTTACCATTCTATTTGGTGTTGTATGCCGGCGATCCCAACATCGCCCCAACCCCTTTCCTCTTTAACCCTTTTCACCATAACTAGTTTTTGGGCCCGTAGTCGAATGGCCAAGACATCTGTCTTACGGATTTCCGAACGCGATTATTCGGTTTTCGAGAAAACACAGAAGATTCGGAGTTCGATTCTCCGCGGGCCCATTTACTGCTTTTTTAAAATCAAACGAGCAACCAAAACAAAGACCCGCATCTCCCCCCATGCAAACAACCCCCATTTCAAAACCTTTTTATCCAACCAACGCATTCCATCCTTATGAAAAAACGCGCCTTCATTGCTGCGCCCCTCATCGGCACGCTCATTTTCCTCATCAGCATCATCATCATCATCAATTTCGGCAGGTCGGAAAGCGCCGCGATTTCCGAAACCGTCAGCGACTCCTACCACAACCGGCTGGTTTCCATAGTGGAAATTTACCGCGCGGACCTTGGCTCCCTGTTCAATATCGGCCTCCAGAGGAATATCGAATATGCGCTCACCTCGCAATGCTGGCAGAATTTCATCTCCCTTGCAAGCGAAAGCAGCCTTGGCGCTGGCGGCGTTAACCAGGAAACGATGTATAACGGCCACCCCCTTTCCAAGGACCACGATCCAACCTCCCCTGGCGTTGTCACCGAGGAGGAAGAGCGCTTCTACACCTGCGCCCGCACAACCGAGCTCATGCGTGAAGTTGTGTGCATCAAGAACAGCTCGTACCTATTCGGCCTGCCGAAATGGGCGGAGATCATAAGTGACACCACGAGCTTTGAGGGAATAAAGCTCCAGGCCGCGAATTGGGAGCAGTTCCAGCAATTCATTGGGTATAATGATGCAGAGGCGACATCCCAAACCGGGATATGCAAGGACATCGTCTCAAACATCGAGCTGGACTGCAAGAAATTTTCCCAAACAGCGGCGGCCCCCGAATACCAATGCTGCTCCAAATTCGACGCCAATGACAATTGCGAGCCGGATTCCATAGTCAAGGGCTGCGAGAGTGGCAACCAATTCTATGTGCGCATAACCGTCCAGACACCTGCGGTATATGGGAAGTTCCCGCGCGTGCTTGCAACTGACAATGCCGGCAACCAGATACGCGCAGGCGCCATAACCGATGTAGACTATGATGCGCCAATCAGTTATCCCTTCTTCAAATACCTGGACGCCGCATTCAAGTTCAATCACCGACTCGCTTTTGGCACCTCAGATGTCGGCGCCCGAAGGGGAATTGTGTATGGAAGCTGCGTTGGTAATGAGATTGCAGTTCCGGGAGCACCCGTAGGCAGCCCGCCTGAAGGCTGTCCGTTCGTCCTCGCAAATGGCTACAATTTTCCAACAGGCGTAAACTACGGCTCTCCCGCATTCGCTGACGTCTTAGATGCAAGAAATAACTACGCCAGTACCTTCTTCACCCAAAACCTCAAGAAGGCATGTGATGAGGTTAAGCCGGGCATCAGCACGAGCTTCAAGATTTCGGGCCTTGGAAATGAACTGAAAACCTGCGAAGAGGTTTATGCTGCGCCTACCCTCCGTGAATTTCAAGATGCATTTCAAGTCCGCGATGAAATCTGTGAACCCGCAACCAGCAAATTCTGCGCCTTTATTGAAAATCTCAATAGGGAAGTTGTATTCACAGATAACGACCGCTCGACCCAAGTGAAGGCCGATAGGCCTAACGAGTTCTGCTGGTATTCCGCCCCCGCCTATTTCCCGCACTCTTAACAGTATGGTGCTGCCCGATAACCAAAGCAGCCACCCATTCTTTTTGGGGAGTTATAGGTTGTGCTAAAGAAATTCAAACTAATTTCCGTTTCAATTGGCAATTGCTTCCATCATGCAAGAAACGGCCTAATTAGCGAGAGGGCAACAACAAGCACAAGCCCGATCGCAAAGAACTTAATTGCCCTGTTCCACTTCTCAAAAACAGTGTTCCCTTCAAAATCGTTAAGCACCCCGCTGCCCATCACAATTGCGGCATACGCCCCAATCAGCTGGGGCAAGAGGAAAATAAAGTCATAGGGCTTAAGCGCTCCTGCAATATAGAGCGAGGCGTATTTTGCGCCCTCAATTCCAAGCGCGATGGGCGCTGAATAGCCAAAAAAAAGCAGGGAAAAGATGAACACAAAAAAGAACGCGTTCAAATATGATGTGAATTCCCCCGGCTGGAAGGTGTATGGCGCGTTGAATGCAGTAGCGCCTTCCTTTGCCTTTCCAGAAGAAAAGTCATAATTCAAGGCGTAAACCGCCCCAAAGGCCACGATCAGGAAAACTATCCCCAACGCAAATGAAAAGTTCATTGGCATCATTCCTAATACGCTATATCCTTAACGCGCTTCTTGATCTCTTCGATGCCCAGCTTGGTCACGAGCAGCGGTATGCCCTCGGTTTCTGCGATTTTCACTGCAAGCTTGTCCACTTCCTCAATGCCATGCAAAATTATGAGCGAGGGCTTGATGGGCGTCACCCGCACCGCGATCATGGGACTCCTGCCCGTCGAGACATGTGTGAAGATCAGCGCCCTTTCGGAGGTTGTGCTGTATATTTTTATGAAGCTTTCGTAGGGGAGCTCCAAAATGACCCTTACGCTGTCCAGGATCGTGCACCCAAAGATGCTCTTAGTCTCAAGCTTTTCGCCATTTGCCAGGACCTTCGCCTCGATTAGCTTTGCGAATTCCTTTGCGCCAACTGGCTTGATGAATTCCACTGCCTCGTACATGTCCCTTCCGGATTCGTCCGCTTCCCTGAACTTCTTGATGGTTGTGCCGCCCTTTTGCGAATCGAGGGCGAAAAGCGCATCCACAAACCTGTGTATTACCGCAATGCCCGGCGACTTCCTCCGGTTGCTCTCGTAATCGCTTATTGTTGAGGGGGATATTTTCAAGTATTGCGAAAGCTCGGTTTGCTGTATGTTGAAGACCTCCCGCCATTTCTTCATGGTGCTGCCAGGGTCGGAGGATAGCGAAATTTCGCCGGCTATCTTCACCTTTAGTTGCTCCATGGATTGTTCTATTAGCTGCAGATATATAAATTTGACGCCTGTCGAACCTGAGTTCGGCAGTTGAATGGACAATTAGAATTAGACTTTATGGCAGCCAGGCCAAAAATCCCTTACTCCAGGAATTGCAGATAGAGGAAAAGCGCCAGAAACGCGAAAACGAGAAGGAAGGTCAACTGCCTCTCGTATGCGCTTCCGCTCCTTTGGGTTTGCTTCATAATTGCTCATTCCACAACTTCCATCTTTCCAAATTTCCCAAGTGTTAACTGCGTCTTATCCTGCCACGTATTGACATAGCCATTGACTATTTTGACCGTATTTCCAACCTGCACCTTGTCGATGTCGTCATTCCAAAGCACCAGCACAATAGTCCCGCTGGCGTCCTTCAAGGTCGCATTTGCAACCCGAAGAGTGCGCCCCATTTTGTTGATTTCCCTTGGAGCATCAAGGTTCACGATCTCGCCGGTGACTTCGACGTTGCCGGTGCCCGGCTTCATTTCAGAAATTTTCATACTTCCACACCTCCAGCATCAGAGCGGTATCTTTAAACACAATAACGTTTTTAACCCTTTTTGGAGCTAACAAGCGCTTTCAACGATCCATGCCCCACCAATATCGTGGTTTTTCCCTCAGGGGCAATCACGGGGCTGCTTTGGATTCGGGTTCCCTCCATTTCAAACGCCCTGCCCGCCCCGGGATTTCCATATTCGAAAAGCGCATTCCCCCCATTGGAACGCACCACCATTTCGAAAGGCAAATCAACCTCAATTAGGGTTGCCGCCCCATTGCCGAGCATTTGCGCTTCCTGCAGCGCCGATTGGATTTTTCCAATTGAAAATTCCATCCTTTTTTCCTTTTGGGCCATTATGGCAAGCTCCTCGATTTTAAGGAATGAGGGCAAAACCACGGCCAATGACACGAGCAGCGCTGCCATTACGATCAGCACTTCCAACGAGGTTTGCGCCTTTTGCCTTGCCATACTGCCTCAAATTAAGGAACTTGCAGCGCAATTATGGGC
>DATDZF010000009.1:0-64369 GCA_035288785.1 Candidatus Norongarragalinales archaeon | reverse complement strand
TCCGTGCTTGATTTCAATACCTCGATACAGACTGTTCCTAGCAACCTCGTTGCAAGCATGGGTGGCTTTTCCAAGAAGGATTACTTCAAGGTTGAGGAAGGCGAACGCGGGCCGGTGAAGGTTTCGTTCGATAAAATGTAGGGGGCAATTTTCCCCCTTCGGACCTTCATTAGCATTGCTTGGAGCCCAGTTCAGGCCCTAATGGCGTTTGCCCCATATGCAATTGCCGCACCTGCCAATCTCATTTATAAATCGTTGCCATTTTCTCCACAAGCCATATATATCAGAACCGGCTTAAGGATTGCACTAATTCGGGGGGATTTGCATGAACGAATACAATCTGGACTTACTAGTTTCCTTCATTATCCGCGAGAAGCGCTACCTGAAGAAGAGGGAAACCTCCTTTACGGACAAGGAACTCAGGGAGGGCGAGGATACCCTCAAGAAATTCATCAAGGTCGTCCAGGCGCGGAAATACGAGGAGGCGTTCCTGAAGGAGGCCGAAACAAACCCCAACCGGGCAAAGAAGATCGTTAGGGACATATCCGGGAAGGTGAAGGCGCTATCCAAGAAGCAGCTGCTTATACTCGTACAGAATTATGCCCTCATTTATGCAGTCATAGAAAAGAAGCACAAGGAGCACAAGACGTTCGTGGAGGCCATGAAAGCGGATAAGTTCTACAGCCCCCGCCGAAAAGTGTATTAGAGGAATTCCGGCGTGCGATGAGGTTTGGGTGCTAGGTGGGCTTTTTGCCGCCATAAATCATCCTCCAATTGCATCCTCACAAGGCCAGATCATGGAAACAATCCCCTTCGCTGATTTTAGCAAATTGCAGCTGAAAGTTGCGAAAATTATAAGCGCCGAGAAGGTCGAAGGGAGTGACAAGCTCCTGAAATTGCGAGTCCAACTCGGAGGCGAGCAGCGCACTCTTGTTGCCGGCATTGCCTCCCATTATTCGCCTGATGGGCTATTTGGGAAAAAAATCATCATCGTTGCCAATCTCGAGCCAAAAACCCTGAAGGGGATAGAATCGCAGGGGATGCTCCTTGCAGCACAGGGCGAGGACGGCAGCCTTTCCTTGGTGACCTTGGATAGGGACGTTGCGGATGGCAGCGAAGTGCATTGAGCTTGATGCCTGCATCTAATCGCAGGGGATGCCCTTTGGTGATGTCGGCATTCGTCCGATTGGATTGAGAGCTCATTTGGGCCATTTCATGTACTCGGCTTTGGTTTTTGCGGAAAGGCCGCCAATTTTGGCAAATACCACATTACTCATTTTTACGTAATTTCTCATTTTCAAGTAAATCTATTTATACCCCCCGGCAATACAATATGGGTGCTGATCTTATGCTTAAGGATGCCATCTCCAGTTTGAAGGCGGGCCGCTTCGTGGTGCTCTATGATGGGGAGAAAAGGGAAGGGGAAGCAGACCTTGTGATCCATGGCAGTGCAATCACCCCTGAAACGATCCGTACTCTCCGAAAGGATGCGGGGGGCCTCATATGCTTTGCCACGAGCAAGGAGATTATGCGGAAAATGGGGCTCGAATATATGGCGGAAATTTTACGCAGCTCCGATTCGCCCCTGCTGCGCCGGCTTGCGATCACCCGAACTCCCTATGGCGATGAATCCGCATTTTCGATTTCCCTAAATTCGCGTGGCACGTTTACAGGCATCCCCGATAGCGACAGGGCGCTTACGATAATGGAACTTTCCAAAATGATCTCAAAAAATAACGGAATGAATTCGGAACTTGCCCGGAAATTTTACTCGCCCGGGCACGTGCCGCTCCTTTTCGCAAGGGACATACGGGAGCGGCAAGGCCATACCGAGCTTTCAGTTGAGCTATGCAGGCTGGCTGGGCTTCCTCCCGCGGTTGTAGTTTGTGAAATGCTCGGCAAGGGAAGGGCGGCAAGCAAGAAAATGGCCCAAAAATACGCAAAAGAAAACGGGCTTGCGTTCATCGAAGGAAGGACCCTGCTTAAGGAAACAGGCCTGAAGCCTAGATGAATATGCATTGCGGGCATGCCGCTCAATCATCCTGCACTTCGTGTGCCCAAATCGATTGATCATTTATGAAATACAAAATTGGAGTAGTAGATACGACCTTTGCCCGCGTGGACATGGCCAAATTCGCTCTTGAGGAGTTATCCATTCTTAAGGGTGTGGAGATCGTCAGGCGCACTGTTCCGGGGATCAAGGACCTGGCAATCGAATGCAGGCGCGTACTTGATTCCGGCGCCGACATTTGCATTGCACTTGGGTGGGTCGGCGGCGCAAAGATCGATACGCAATGTGCACACGAAGCCTCCATGGGCATACAACAGGCAAAGCTTCTCGCAAACAAACATATTCTCGAGGCATTCGTATTCGAATTCGAGGCGGATTCGGATAGGGCGCTTGCGGAAATAGCCAAGGACCGCGCAAGGAAGCATGCGCTTAATGCATACCGGCTGGTTTCCGACCCGGCCTCGCTCTCAAAAAGGGCGGGAATGGGCATAAGGCAAGGGAAAGGAGATGCGGGCCCCCTAAAATAAGCATTGGTGAATGCAAGGACATGGTTAAATTGGCATTCGTGGTGGCGGATTTCAACCAAGAGATCACCTCCGTCATGGAAAAGGAAGCAGGGCGTGCGTCACAAGAATTGGGCGCCGAAGTTGTTGCCATTGTGCATGTCCCTGGTTGCTACGAAATACCGCTTGCGGCTAAACGGCTCCTCAAGCGGGAAAATGTCAATGCCGTGGTTGCGCTTGGCGCAGTGATCAAGGGAGGGACGGGCCATGACGAATTGATTGCAAATGCAATCGCAAGCGAACTTTTGGCCACGGGGCTCGATTTTGATAAGCACGTTTCACTTGGGATCCTTGGCCCCAATATAACCTGGAAACAGGCAAAGACTAGGGCAAAGGATTATGCCAAAAGGGCGGCAATTGCGGCAGTAGAAATGTCGATAAATAAGAAAAGATGATGAAAGCGATGGTAAAGGAAATCTCCAGGGCAAAATTGCCAACAAAATACGGGAATTTTACCGTTATTGCCTTCCAATGCGAAAGCGGATCTCCCGAGCACGCAGTTCTCCTTCATGGGGACGTTGCCGGACAGGAAGGGGTGCCGGTTAGAATCCATTCCGAGTGCTTGACTGGGGATGCTTTTGGCTCAATTAAATGCGATTGCGGGGAGCAGCTTTCGCTGTCCTTAAAATACATCCAATCCAGGCCAAATGGGGTCCTGATCTATCTGCGGCAAGAGGGGCGGGGCATCGGGTTTGCAAATAAAATCAAGGCATATTCCCTCCAGGACGGGGGCCTTGATACGGTTGAAGCAAATGAAAAGCTCGGGTTTGCCAATGATATGCGCGATTACAAGGATGCGGCAATCATTTTGGTCTCATTAGGGGTAAAATCTATTTCACTCCTAACCAATAACCCAAAGAAGATCAGCGGCCTTAAAGCGCACGGGATTATTGTCCGCGACCGCATTCCCCTTGAAATAAAGCCAAACAAGGCAAATCGCGGATATCTCGAAGTAAAGAAAAAAAAGCTCGGCCATACGCTCGAATCGGTGTAACCCCGGGCTTGATGGTACTTATGGCTCTCACCTACGAAAAATTCATGCAAAAAGCGCTAATCCTAGCAACAAAAGGATCGGGCAACGCCAAAACCAACCCATTAGTTGGCTGCGTGATTGTCAAAAACGGCCGCATCATCGCTTCCGGATTCCATGCGCAGTTTGGCGGCCCGCACGCGGAAGTTGTTGCGCTAGGCAAGGCGGGCAAAAGGGCAAGGGGCGCAACACTTTATGTGAATCTTGAGCCCTGCGTTCCCTTCAAAGGCAAAAAGACCGGCCCTTGCGCAAAGGCGATCGTTTTGGCCGGCGTCCGGAGGGTCGTTGTTGCGATGCAGGACCCAAATCCCAAGGTTACGGGGAAAGGGATGGCGTACCTTGGGAAAAATGGCGTTATTGTGGATGTTGGGCTGTTAAGGGAGGCCGCTGCAGGAATCAATTTGCCTTATTTGAAATTTGCCAAAACCAAAAAGCCGTATGTGGTTCTTAAGGTTGCAGCAAGCCTTGATGGAAAAATCACAAAAAGGGGCGCAAAATATTTTTCCAGTAAAGCTTCGCTAAAGTTTGCCCACAAGCTGCGCTCAAAAGCGGATGCGATTTTGGTCGGGATCGGAACCGTTTTAGCGGATGATCCGGCCCTAACCACCCGGCTGGTAAGAGGAAAGGACCCGTTGAGAGTGATATTAGATGCAAAATTGCGCATCCCGCTCAACTCGAAAGTGCTTGCAGACAGGAATGTGCTAATATTTTGTGGGAATACCGGCATAGGTGAATTAAAGAGGAAAAAGCTCGAGAATTTAGGCTTTGCAGTTATCCCGATCAAATCAAAATCCGGCACCCTTGATTGGAATTCCATCCTAAAGGAGCTTGGCAAGAGGGGGGTAGGCCGGCTTCTGATTGAAGGCGGTTCATCAGTAATTGCTTCCGCCCTTCGGGAGGGCATCGTTGATAGGGCTTATTTCATCGTGGTGCCGGAATTTTTCGGGGAAGGAGTGCCCCTTTTTGCATCCTCCTTAGGGCGAAAAATCAGCTTTAAATTAATATCAAAAAAAAGCCTCGGCCGCGACATTCTACTTGAAGTGGAGCCGGCTTGATTTTGACGGCCTTGCTCCCGATTGCCTTTCAGTTCCGCCCACTTTGGCAGCTTCATTTGCCTTTTATACCTCCCCCTCCTCAAAATAGTGTCGGTCGATATGGCGCAGCAAATTTTCCCCGGGGTTTACAAAATCAATGGAAAGCTTTGCACCCAATCCCTAATCAAGGGCTTCAAGGTGCACGATGAGGATTTGATCCGGGTGGAGGGGAAGGAATTCCGGGAGTGGAGCCCATTCCACAGCAAGCTCGCAGCTGCCATTTCGAGGGGGCTTAGGTCCTTCCCATTTACGCCAGATGCGACCATTTTGTATCTGGGCGCTGCAAACGGGGTTACATGCTCATTCCTTAGCGATATCATTACGAACGGCGCGATTTATGCAGTCGAATTTTCAGCGCAGTCCGGAAGGGATCTCATTTCCATATCGGAAAAGCGCGCCAACATCCTTCCCATAATAGAGGATGCCAGGTTCCCTGAAAGGTATGGCGATTTGGTGGATGGAAAAGTCGATGTGGTGTATGAGGATATTGCCGATAGGGAGCAGGTTAGGATCTTGATCGATAATTGCGAGCGGTTCCTCAAAAACGGCGGCATCGCGATGGTTGCAATCAAGTCGAGGTCAATTGACAGCTCAAGGCCGCCAAAACAGATTTATTCACAGGTAATTTCCGAGCTTAGGGGCCATTTTGAAGTGCTGGAAAAAATCGATCTGGGCCTATTCGAGCGCGACCATATGTTCCTGGTAATGAAGAAAAAATAGGGTCTTCGAAGTGGATGTTTGTTTCTAATTGGGGGTAAAAATGACTGAAAGGTTGCGCGGTCAGGATCGGGTTCCACAACTTAACGTAAAGAGAATTTCGCTACCCGGAGAGCAGGAGGTGCGGTTAGTTACGATGCACCTATACCCCGACATACGCGCTGACCGGAGAAGGGCGATGGCAGGCATGACTAAGGTGTATAGCAATACCCCCGAATGGAAACGGGAAGGCCGCGCGCTTGCTATGCATGACTTTCGGGAAAGCATATCGCCGGAAATCCGTTATATGCGTTCTGTGCTTGCCAAGCTGAAAATGAGGTGGCGCGGAGGCGGCGGCCTTGGAGGAAGTGCGCTGAGGTGGGGAAGTAGCCCGCGCTGGAAAAAGAAAGCAGATTTCCCTATAGAAGAGCGCATGAAGCATTCTGCCTGGAAGTGGAGTTTTTTGGGGAATCTGGAAACTTTGAGGCATATGGGGGCGCACGGAGCGAAATCAGGAGGGGAGCCCCAGCCGCTATTTACGGTTCAGGTGGCGGTTTCAGGGGCAGTTGGCAAGGAAAAGATATTGGGCTATACTACCTCCCAATCGGCCGATGGCATTGGTCTACTTGAATACCTCGAGGATTTTGCAACACCGGGGCTCTCAAAAGCCATGATGGGAAACCTGGAAAGGCAATTAAGAAGACAGGGAATTGACGTCTTAACGACGGAAATCCATCCACGCGCTTCGCATTTGCTAAGGGAGCACTACAACTTGGGTTTCACCCATTATACGGATAAGTATTGGGATCTCAGCCCCGGAGTAAAATTCAAGAGTTGGGGGCCCGGAAGGGTTGAGGAATGGAAAAAAGCGAACCCTCAATTGGTGCTGCTCTATAAGCGATTACGCGGAAGGGGTGGCTTTACCGCCGAGCAAATGAATGATGTACGTTGGCGGATGGTTCGAAGGCTTCAGGACGTATCTGAAGACGACACAAATGTTGCCACCTTACTCTGGGGTGGCGCTAGGCCCAGGAACCTGCGGAACTACCTGAGAAGGAGGGGGTATTGATATTCCGTCCTATAGCGGCTATAGCCTTTTTAAGCGCCTTTTCATTGATATTTCCAAGGGATCCGCTATGGTCAATGGCTGGGATAAGGAGGATTTGGCATTCTTCATCATCATAGGCATACTCTTTGCCTCCATACTTGTTAAATGAATACCAACTTAACAGAATTAGAGCTTTATGCAATAGCCTGAGCTTGAAGGGCAAGTCTGGCCCGCCCTCCTTCCCTTCATTTCCCTCCAATTCGCCTAAATACCTAAAAATCAGTCCTTCCCCTTCAGGGCAATTTCCCTAAGGGTCGAGGCCATATGCGCATTCTTCATCCAAAGCCCAACTTCCTCCTCAGCTGGCACTTCCGGGTTGGTAAGGAAGATCATTGCCTCGTCATCCGCAAGCACCATCCTTGTTGGGAGCTTCCTGTCAATGATTGTATGTGCGATTTTGGCTACCTGCGAGTTGCTAGAATGCAGCGCATGCCGCTTATCCTGTATTTCAGAAATCGGCGAAACCACGTGTATCTTGACCCCCCTTGCGCGCGCCTTCTCGAAATGTTGGATGTTTGACTTGATTTTCTCCACCACTCCATCGGGATGTGAGTTGACAACAACGACGTTTTTCGCATTTGAGAGCATATCCCCAATCCGGCTATATATGGAGTTGCGGCCCTTCAAGGTCCAAACTGATTCCTCCACGTCGAACTTTTTGCCGCCAGCACCCTTGTCTAGCCCTTTTTTCAACGTACCTCCGAGTTCCTCGATTTTGGAAAGCTCTTCCATGAGCGCGGTTTCCTTGTGCTTTTTGAGCGTTTGGATTGCTTCTATGATTGGAACTGCCGCATATTTCACGGGCCTTCCGGCTTTGATTGCGGCAAAGCCCTTTTCCTGCAATTTGTCAAGGACATCGTAAACCCGGGGCCTTGCAATCTTGCCTACTTCAGCAATATCCCCTGCAGTGTTAACACCGCCCAGTGACAACGCCAAATATGCCTGCGCCTCATATTGGTTCAAACCCAGGTTCCGAAGCTGATTTTGCAACTGGGGGTTTTGCATAATATCGATATTGCCTACTGAAAGGTGGTTTTTATATGTATCGCCAGCATCACTTGGGCTTTCCGTAGCCTTTTCAGAGCGTTCATCCCCCGATATTTGGCCTTTGTCCCCCTCCCCAGCGCCTATGCCCTTTATCCCTTCGCCTTTCTTGGCTAAAATGGCTGCCTCCGCCTCGTTTTCAGCAACATTATGAGTAGCTTCGCTGTCCATACGTAACACTTGCATTATGTTTAGGGGGCAACTCCTATATAAATGTTGTTACTGATGAATAGTAACAAAAGCAAACCTTTAAATATCGGGAAGTGCATAAAATATTTTCGCTTGGGTTGACGTCGGCTTATAGTGTGGTGATAGAATGGACTTCAAAATATTAGTTGCAGGCCTTATTTTGGTAGTTGCCGCATTGATCGTTTCGGTAAATGCAATCGAGCTCAAAACCTCTGAGGATTCCATCTCCATCCAATCCACCGAAGGAAAGCTCTTTGCGTATGTGAAAAATACAGCCTCAGAAAGGCGCAGCCTTTACCTGTCAGTGGATGGCAACAAGCTCTCCGCTTTTGTTGAGCCCTATTCGACCACAGTTGCGCCAGGAGCCACCGGCGGCGCCTTCATACGTGTTACTGCGCCCGACTGTTTTCGGGGCTCTGAAGTGGTTGAAATATTTGCCCAATTATGCTCATCCACTGGTTGTGAGGTAGCAAAGCGCAAGGTCATCGCTTACGTGGAACCCGCTAAAATCTGCTCTTCATATATTGAAGGCTACGCGCCAACCAACCAATTCATTTCAGGGACCGCATCGGGTTCGGCCGATCCCTTCCATGTAAATACCATTGATCCAAAAAGGAGCCGGCTCGTATTTTCAGAATCCTTCGATCCTACCGCTTATGCACTAAGGATTACTGGCGGCGAATCCTGCGAAAAAGTAAAGCGCGGGGAAGTCGGAAGGGTTAGGCTCACGGTTTCCAACCGCGGCGCTGCTGGCAATTTTGATATGCGCGTGGTCACCGATTCCAGCATTGATGCATTCCCATCCAAGGACTACATTGCGCTGCAAAGGGGCTCTTCGGATGAGGTATCTGTAGATATCCGGCCAAGCCTAGAGGCTGCGGCAGTTAGGCAGTATGTTACCCTCCAAGTCCTCCATCTTGACGAGCTCGTTGCGGAAAAGGACGTTTGCATTGACCTGTTCGATGATTTCAAAACCGCGATTTTTGCGCCTTCAACTGTAACGGGAAGGACTACGAAGGATATGGCGATCCAGCTGGAGGTAGTCAATGACGGCTCGACTCTCCAGCATTATTCCTTCTTTGCCTCCAATAACGAGATTCAGAATTATCTAACAGTAGATCCGCAGTCCTTTACTCTCAAGCCCGGAGCAAAGAAGATCGTTGATGTCAATGTCGACACATCCAAGCTTAGCCCGGGAACTTACCGGATCCAATATTTGGCGCAATCCGAGGAATCCGAGGAAACAAGCGAGACTGTCTTGAAGGTCGAAAAGGAAACCGGTTTAATCCAAACCTCCGGCAATGTCGAAATGGAATTTGAAAACCAGCAAAAGGACAATGTGCTTACCGTCATTGCGACCATCCGCAACGAGGGGGATGCGCATCTTGAGGATGCTACGCCCGAAGTGAAAGGGTTGCCGCCTGGCTGGGAGGTAAAGGGGCTAGACCCGCTCTCAATCCGGGCGCATGGCACTGCCATCGTGGAGTTCCAAATCATTTCGAACTCGCAGGAAGATGCCTTGCCGATATTGGTATTGATGCAGGATGGCAAAACCATCGCTTCCCAAAAACTTCCATCGATTTCCGGGAAAGCGGGCGGATTTACGGGGATGTTCACTCTGAATTCGCAAAACGTCGTCCTGGCACTGATAATCATTGCCGGGGTGCTAGTTTTCCTGATGACAGGAAGGCGCTCGGAGGAGCTCGATAGCCATTCCGGAGGCCATGGTCACTTGGAGAGCATCAAGCACGAGGCTTCCGGGCACGATCCCCGTCAGCACTAGTGGTCTTTTTTATTTGTAATCGACGGAAACCCGCCTCTCATTAAGCCCTAAGATGAATCCTTTGGCAATGCTTTCCCCAATTCCTGCGGAAAGCCCCCCGAAAATGTCCAAGCCCCGCCTTCCCCCAAATTCGCAAAACGGAAGTGTTTCCCCGGGATCCGATGTTTGTTTCTCGTATCCGGCCATCTGGTTTGCCTTCTTCATCACTACCTGAATGCCGCCTATATCGTCAATGAGCCCTATGCGCTTTGCCTGCGAGGCGGTAAGTATTCTGGCATCCAATGCTTCATTAAAGAGCATCGCGTCAAGTTTTCCCTTCCTTCCCTCCTCGACATCCTTCCTGAAAATTCCAAATGTTTCATCTATGATTGCTTGCAAGATCTCCCTTTCCTTGTCGGTTAGGTTCCTATAGCCCGCACCGATGTCCTTGAGTTCGCCGCTCTTGATGGTTTCCTCGCGCAGCCCAAGCTTTTCAAACAGCCCTTCGTAATTAAGGAAAGTCCCGCGTGCGCCAATTGAGCCTGTTAGTGAATTGGGGTGCGCGATGATGTAATCCGAGCCGGAGCTGATGTAGTACCCTCCAGATGCAGCCATTTCCGTCATGTATACGAGAGTGGGCTTTTCCATCGCCCTTACTTCATCATAGATTTCCTTGCTTGCAACAGCTGAGCCCCCGGGCGAATTGATTTCAAGGAGCACCACTTTGACCCTCTCATCCCCATCGGCCTCCTTCAAGAGCTTGACGGTTTCTGTTGCAGTTGACATTTCGGAGCCCCCGAAGAGCGAATCCGGCGCATCATAGACTATCTCGCCTGCAATTTTCACCCTCCCTATGCATTCGTTGCTGACAGAAGGCATGAAAAAAGAAATCACTAGGAGTAAGATGAAAATGCCCCCGATGAACTTCACCATCATCTTCCATAGCGGCTGCGGCGCTGGTGTGCTGTCGATATCCATTTTTCCCATACGCAAAGCTAGGGGAATTTAATTTAAAAGTTGATGAGCTTCCGGTTGCTGAATTTCTTCAATGCCTAATTTTATTGCATGAGGGCTGCGCTCATTTTGCTTCAATTTGCAGACTTTCACCTTACTTTCCAGAGACTTTGCGCATGCTCACTTCTTTTTCTTGTGCGCCTCAACTGCCTTCCTTATGAGGCTGCGGTGGTGCTCCTGGATCTTCTGCTCATATTCCTCCAACGGGAAGATGATCTTGCCGGACTGGTAAACCATGAGCCCAAGGGTCGCAAGGCCAAGCCAGAAGAAGAAGCTTGCAAGGGGCCCCATCATCACCCCGACATAGTCCTGGAACTCGAATTCCTTGCTTTCCGGGGATGGGCCTCCAAGGCTCCAGCCAAAAAGGACCGGGATTTTTTCCGGGTTGAATGTTGCCGCCTCCGCCTTGCTTGCAGTCACGAAAATCCCATATGATGATTCGCCAACTTTGAGGAGGGATGCGGCAAGGATGAATATTCCCAGGAGCTTTAGCAAATGCAGCGTCTGCCCGCCGATCTTGAACCACATGATCCGTCTCATAATCGTCACCTTCAGAAACCTCTACCCTTTCCGAGTTTATAAACATTTCTTACGAGTTGGATGCGGGTTGGAGAAAAACTTCCCCCCTTAAATATCGCTGCGGGCACAAATATACCTTGATACCTATGCGCGTACTTAAGTTCGACCGCGACATGCATGAATTGAAGGCGCAGGTCGAAAGCTTGGAGGATTTATGGGCGCTGCAGAAGCTAATCGAGCCCAAAGACGTACTGGAAGCCACGAGCTTTCGCCGCTTCAAGAGCGAGGACAAGCTCAGGCCGGACTCCGGGGAAAAGAAGATGGTGAGGCTCGAACTCGAAGTTGAAAGTGTGGAAATAGCCGAATCAGTGAGTAAGCTTCGGGTTTCAGGAAAAATCCTCTCCGGCTCTCCGCCCGAATTCGCCCAGAAGGGCGCCTTCCACACCATCGATTTGGAGATGCAGACGGTGTTCAAGCTGCGCAAGGTGGAATTCACGGCCTACCACAAGAAGCTGGTGGACGAGGCGAAAAAGAAGGCGCGCCAGGTAAGGGCGCTGATCGTTGTCATGGATGAGAAAAAGGCGCTTTTTGCCACTCTTCGGAATAACGGCGTGAAATTCTCCTTTGAGCTGGAGAATAATGCCAGCAAGCGGGATGTAAAGCAGTTTGAGGCGCAAAAGAAGGAGTTTTTCAGCGAATTGCTTGAGGCAATCTCCTCTGAGAAATCCGAAAAAATACTCATTGCCTCGCCCGGCTTTGCCAAGGACGAATTCAAAAAATACTCCCAGGACAAGGATCCCCAGCTCGAAAAAACGTTCTTGTACGACCATGTAAGCAGTGCCGAAAAAACGGCCGTTTATGAGCTCCTCAAAAGGGGCGCGCTTGAAACGCTCGTGAAGGAGCAGAAGGTGCAAACGGAATTCGGGCTGCTGGAAAAGTTGAAGGCATCGCTTGGGAAAGGGGACGGGCTTTGCTGCTATGGCATTGAGGAAGTGGGCAAAGCGCTCGGGATGCGCGCGGTGGATACGCTCATGATCGAGGATGCGCTCCTCCGGAAGAACAAGGATATGAACGACCTTTTGGAAAAGGCGGAAAGATCCGGCGTTGAAACGGTTATTTTCAACTCAGAGGATGATGCCGGAAGGGAGTTTTCGGCGTTCAAGATTGCTGCGCTGCTGCGGTATAGGATCGAATGATCATGCCTCCTTACTCAATCAGACTTATCTGTAAATAGCGGCTTCAATTACCCAATAATTTAAGGCCAGCCCACTCGCCCTTCAATGCACCGTCTTCAAGTAAAGCGAGCACAGGATTATCATCACGAGTGCGTAGAAGGAGACGTAGTAGTCCTTCGGGATGATGTTTGCCATGAAATGGCTCGAGAACATCGCGAACGAGAGCAGCACGAAAAAGAACGTTATCAGAGTTGCAATCTTGGTGTTCAGGAAGTGGTGCCTCCAGACGCTAACCTCTTTTGGCAACCGTTTTTTCATATTCCTCCCCACATAAAAGTGACTGAAAAGGAGTTTTTAATGCTATTGATGGCAATGACGTTGCAAACGGGTTGCCGAATGGAAAAAAAGGCGTTGGATGCTACCCGTGAGAAGATCTATTCCGCGCCTTCCGCAATTTATTTTTTAAAAATGCCCTCAAATATGCCGTTATTTGTTTCAGCCAGTCTGCCAACGCTACAACCTTACCACGTGTCCTTATTCTCCATTGAGGCATCGCTGTTATAGGCCCCGAAAAGGACGGCAACAACCAGGAGCAGAAGGCCGGGCATGATGAAATTGAATGCCACAAGGATGAACCCTGCAAGCCCAAGGCCTATGGGTATCCGCTGCTTTCTCCAGTCGATCAGCCCCTCCGAGCCAGGCATGCCTATCGCCACGAATTGAAAGGGGAAGGGAATTGTCAATTGGATTTGCCTCCATTAAAGCCAGTTTCCGCTTCCCCGGGCATTTGCGCCCGGATAGAGATCGGAAAGTTAAATTAAAAGAGTATC
Organism: Candidatus Norongarragalinales archaeon; assembly: GCA_035288785.1. Lineage (GTDB taxonomy): Archaea > Micrarchaeota > Micrarchaeia > Norongarragalinales > SBBD01 > JACRGC01. The sequence goes on along the minus strand of DATDZF010000009.1, from coordinate 51,334 downwards.
CCATGGGCATCGAATTAGACAATCAGCGATGAGTTTGCTTTTCTTATCGGGGCGGATCCTTGTGAGTTGTGGCCAGAAGGAAGCCGCGAGGTTTTTTCTTTATATTCCCAAATGCTTAAGCCCAATCAATGCGCCATTGAATCATATTCTTTCCATCAGCTCCTGTGCCTCGCTAAAGTTGCGGAATTTCTTTTCATCGAGGTGGAATTCGCGGTGGTGGACGCGCCTGCGCTTTCCGTATTTGGTGTCGTGCTTTGCATGCAAAAGCTCGTGGAAGATCAGGTATTCCAGGAAGAATTGCGGCGCCCCAAGGGAATCGAACTTCCTGCTGACGACTATCTGGTTGAATGCGGCATCGTAAAACGCGAGCCTTCGCCGTGATGCGTGGCGGCTCCAAAGGATCGATGGCCGCTCGATTCCTGCAAAGACGTCCGGGTACTCGGCGATCACTTTTTCCATGACCGGCAGGAGGTTGTAGTTGCTCCCAACCGATGCGCCCTTGCGCTCCCTTCCCCTTTTCCTCCTAAGTGATTCATGGAGCTCGTAAACGCCCTTGCCATTTAGGGAATAGAATTTGCTGAGGAATATCTCCGTCCGTTCATCCACCTTCCTGATTCGGAATAACTTGATCATAAGGTCCAGGGCAAGACCGGTCAGGGAATCCAAATCCGCAGCAACATACCCGTCGGAAACCTTTGCCGCAACTTTCCCACCCTCGTACCTGATGGTGCTCTTAAGGCCCGCATAAGGGTAAAATCTGGCCTGCACTGCGTAGCCGCCTTTTCCAAGAAGGGTTGCTGCGGAGGCAAAAGCGGTCTGCAGGTCGATTTCGTCGCTCATCGGCTAGTAGGCACCTTTAGGTTCGCGCCATTTGCGCATCAAACCTTATTCTTTTCCAGGAATGCAATAACTTCATCATATTTTTCCTTGCCGATCTGTTCCTGCTTGAGAAGGAATTTAAGCATTTTCGTGATATGGATGCAAGCATGGAGCTCGTAACCCTTTTCCCTGAGCTGTTCCCTTCCGCCCTGCTCCCGGTCAATCAAAACCACGATGTCCTTCACAACCAATCCTTCCGCAAGAAGGGGCTCTATTGCCTCAAATTTGCTTTTTGCAGTTGTTACAAGGTCATCCACAACAACTGCTGTTTCGCCTGCCTTATAGCCTCCCTCGATCATTTTTTTGGTGCCATAATCCTTCTGCTCCTTGCGCGTGTAAATCATGGGCCTATCTGTTGCAAGGGATAGTGCTGTTGCTATTGGCAAGGCAGCGTAAGGGATTCCGGCTATACGGTCGTACTTAAGCTTGTCCAAGATCCTTTTCATTTCCTTGGCAACAATCTTCAATAATTCGGGGTGGCTTACCAAAAGCCTCAGGTCGATGTAAATTGGCGATTGCATCCCAGATTTGAGGGCGAAATCCCCGAACTTGACCGCGCCAATCTCATACAATTTTAGCACAAGTTTCTTGTTCATCAACTCCACCCTTTCATTTTTTTCATTTCTAAGGAGATTTGAGGTGCGCTTGACTCCCTCAAGGATTTCATTTTTTCATGTTATTTGGCGCTGCAAAAAATGAGCCTCAAGTTTCCTTGTTCCCCCGTCATCAATATTGCTATATTGGTGCATCGTCAACCTGCCTGCAATACGCCACCGAAAACGCCGCGCAATTGCGTCCGGAGCCGCGGATCCTTTATCTTCTCGACATCGTAAAGGACGTAAATTTTGCCGCCTTCTATCCGCATGCAATTGCAGCCATCCAGCTGCACTACGACCCTTTCGCTTGTGCAGTAGCCGTTTTCCGGCAAGCATCCAATCAGCATCTCGCTTGCATTTTTTGCATCTGGCACATATGCAAATATGCTTGCATTCCTTCCCGTTGCCGTAAATGCGCTGGCGATCTCCGCAGTGACCAGTGTGAGGTATGAATTGCGCTCATCTTCCCCCGGATATGCAACCGCTTTGATCGCTGTAACCTTCTCGCCAAGGATCGCTTTCATTTCAGTGTAAGGATCGCCAGTTGAAAGAACCCTAAGGCCGCGCACATCGTGTTCCCGGGGCTGGCCCAGGAAATAATAGAAGGAGGCAACGAATACCAGGCATGCAGCAAGTGCCAACAGGGCATTTTCAGTGGAAATCCATTCACCACCCGCCCCTTTCCCCCCGTTTTTGCTGCTTGCCATATGATTTCATACCCGCATTCATTTATCCCTGTTTGATTTTTCCCCTATTTTTCCGATCCCTCTCCCTGCTGCATGCGGCAATTCTCATGCAAAACGCTTCAGCGCCTCCTCGATCTTCCCGCCGCGTTCAAGCAAATCATAGCGCACACGCACGCATTTCTTGTTCACTTTAATCAGCTTGGCAAGGTCAATTGGGGTCCCAATCACCACCACTTCCGCATCGGACCTGTTGATGGTTTCCTGGAGCTCGCCAACTTGCCTTTCGCCATATCCCATAGCCGGCAGGATTTTTTCAAGGTGGGGGTATTTTTTATATGTATCTAGAATCGAGCCCACCGCGAATTTTTTTGCATCAATAATCTCCTTTGCGCCAAATTTCTGTGCTGCAACAAGGCCTGCCCCGATCCCCATCCCCCCATGCGTAAGCGTGGGGCCGTCATCGATGACAAGTGCGCGCATTCCCCTGATTGCCTGCGGCTCTTCAACGCTCACTGGCGATTCGGCAAGGACCACCTGTGCCTTGGGATTTGCCTTACTCGCATTTTCCGCAACAATCCTGACGTTTTCCTCCTTTGCGGTATCGACCTTGTTGATTACCACTATGTTGGCAAGGCGCAGGTTCAGGCCGCCGGGATAATACGTCATTTCATCGCCAGGCCGATGCGGATCCGCAACCACTATGAGAAGGTCGGGGGTATAGAACGAAAAATCGTTGTTCCCCCCGTCCCAGAGGATGATGTCTGCGTCCTTCTCGGCTTCCTTTAGGATCTTTCCGTAGTCCACCCCCGCAAACACCAAATTGCCGCATTCGACATGGGGCTCATACTCCTCCCGTTCCTCAATTGTGCATTTATGCTTTTCGAAGTCGGCATACGTTTCGAAGCGCTGCACAACCTGCTCGCGCAAATCCCCATAAGGCATCGGATGGCGGATGACTGCTATCCGTTTCCCCATCTTCTTGAGTATTTCCGCCACCTTCCGCGTCGTCTGGCTTTTTCCGCAGCCCGTCCGCACAGCGCAGATGGCAATTACCGGCTTTACGCTCTTGAGCATGGTGCTTTGCGGGCCAAGGAGCGTAAAATCCGCCCCCGCGGCATTGGCAATGCTGGATTTTTCCATCACATATTGGTATGGCACGTCGCTATAGGCGAAAACCACCTCGTCCACCTTGAATTTTTTCACAAGTTCCGTAAGGTCGCTTTCCGGCAGGATGGGTATCCCTTTCGGATACCTTTTGCCGGCAAGTTCCGTAGGATAGGGTCTCCCCTCGATGCCCGGTATTTGCGTTGCAGTGAATGCGACAACCTCGTAATCGGGGTTGTCCCTGAAGTACACATTGAAATTATGGAAATCCCTGCCAGCAGCCCCCATTATTATGGCACGTTTCATTCCCCCACCTCTAGAATCAGTTTGTAAATCCAATGCAGAATAGTAATAAAAACCCCATCTGCATTATGAGCTCAGGAGGGCTGTTGGAATTAAGGTGGTGGTGAGGAGCAAAGTTATTTTTTTCCTCAACGCATAAGGCAATCAATATTGTTTGTTCGTTTTGATTTTCCCGATAGCAGCCCTTTGTTAAAGTTTAAGGCAATGGGGGTCATTATGGGCGCAAAAGAAAATGCCGCTGCTGGCGCACTGGAATTTATCGGCGACAAACAGACAATTGGACTTGGTACGGGAAGCACGGCTGCTATTTTCATCAAGCTGCTTGCGGAAAAGGCCAGAGCGGAAAACCTGGAGCTTAAATGCATCCCGACTTCCCTTGCATCCAAGGCGCTCGCCTATCAATATGGCCTTAGCCTCATTGAGCCGGAGGAGGTAAAAAGGATAGACGTGGCGGTGGACGGGGCGGATCTGATTGACCCCAAGCTAAATCTCATAAAAGGGGGCGGAGGAGCGCATGCCCGCGAGAAGGTTATAGACTATTTCGCGGACAAGTTCATTGTGATTGCGGATGGCAGCAAACTTGCAAAGAAGCTGAAAGGCACGGTTCCCCTCGAAATCCTCAAATTCGCATTTCCCTTTGTCGAAAGGCTTTTGAAGGATAAATACAAGGCCCGGATCGAGATACGGCGAAGGCCAAATGGCGATGCCTGGATTTCCGACAATGGGAATTACATTGCCGATGCAAATTTCAGGAATATCCCAAATCCCAGAAGGCTTGAAGAAGAGCTCGATTCCATACCGGGAGTTGTTGCGAACGGCATATTTTCCAGGAACGTTTCAGTTGCCGTAGTTGGATATGACAAGAAGGTTAGGGTGCTTCGGAAATGAGGCCATTGCTGCGTGTTTGATGGAAAAGTCTTATATTGTTGCCATGCCTTTGTATTCCCATGGACGAGAAGGCCCAAACCGCAATCGAATACATCCTCCTGATCGGATCCGTCATTTTCCTTGTCATAATAGTGTTCCTTGTCGTGAAGGACAAGGTATTTGGCGGCTCCGGAAGCACCATTTCCAATAATTCGGGTTCAGTCATTTCCTCCATTCGAAACGTGACCAAGGGTTAGCGGTTCTTGGGATGGACCTAGGACCCCTTGAGGAGCTTGCCTTTGCTGCCCTTCGCCTTATGGCCGGGTTTTTCCGCCAAGGGCCCTTCTCCTTCCGAACACTTTATGCAGTTTGACCCTATGCCCAGTAATTGCCAGCATTTTCATCAGGCCTTTTTTTGTTATTCCGGCAGCCTCGGCAAGGGCCCTAAACGATCTGATATGCTCATTTCTAAGCCCCAAATCCAAAATTGAATTCACATATTCCGCCCTTATCCTGCCCGATAGCCCAAGTTCCGTGATATTCTTTGCAAGCCATTTGGGCTTGACCGGTTCTGGCAGGTTCATGCGCGCATTCGAGATCTTCCATCCCGATGCATCCAACAAGCCCATTATCGCCCGCTCCCTTTCCTGCCTGCCAACATCCCTGCCATGTATGCTTGCAATCCTTGCAACTGCGGACTCAAGTTTGCCTAGCCCATTTGCCATGGTTGATTGATGGCAATTAGGAGTTTATATTGCCAATCATTGCATCACGTGTTGCATCAACAACTAAGGTTCGAAGCCTTAAAAACCCCTTTTTAAACTCATTTTTCCCTACTCCAGCACATCATTATGCTATGCTGGACCAAATTAATGCAAAGGTATATATTCCGGTTCTGCGTCATAATGATGCGGATTCTGTGAAGGTGGGTTGAACTGGTCGCCCTTTGGTTCTGAAAGGGACCAATGCTGATTCTCTTAGGCGACCCGTTCGTTTTTATCCTTTTTTCCTTATACTGAAAGGTTTAAGTTCGCCCCCTTCCCAACCACCTAGGTTAAAATGCGCCATATTATTGCAATTTTCCTTCTTGCAATCCTTCTTTCCCAAGGTTGCACTGCACTCAGGCCCCCCCAGCCAATGGTTTCCCCCCTGCCGGAAGTGAGCATCTCGCCGCCATCCTACTTAGCCCTTTCCAGTTCGACCCCCAATTGCCCAAGGCGCCTTTGCACGGCTACCCTAGGCGAGCCAGTGCTGGTTTTTGCCGAAAACCGCATAAACCGCACCACTTACCAGGCAAGGCGGATCCCTCTTGACATTCCCGAATGCGGAGTTGTTGAGGTAGCATTCGATAATTCATCCATAAAACTGGAAAAACGCGAAGTGGCTTCGCCAGACCAATCCAATTACTTCAACCTTTACTATTTCGTCCCCTACAGGCGCGGCACCTATAATGTCCGGATCAAGACCGCCTGCGAAATCCGGGGCACCGTCTTTTCCATAGATGCCAGGTAAATGCGATGAAAATCACGATCCTTCGAATGGGCCACCGCAGGAAGCGCGACATCCGCGTCACCACCCACTGCTGCCTTGTTGCAAGGGCGTTTTTTGCGGATGAACTCATCCTGGGCGGTGAGGAAGACCCCCAAATTCTTAAAACCATCAAATCCGTTGCCAAGAACTGGGGTGGGAAGCTGAAAATCGGCTACGAGCCCTCTTGGCGCTCATTCCTCAGGAAAAGGAAGCAAAAAAAAGAGCTTATCGTGCACCTCACCATGTATGGCCATATGCTTATGGAAAAGCTGCCCCAAATTCAGGCGCTTTCAAGAACACGCCGCATCGTAGTTGTTGTGGGCGCCGAAAAGATGCCGCCGGAGGTATACAAACTAGCCGATTTCAACATTGCGATCACAAACCAGCCCCATTCCGAGGTCGCGGCACTTGCGATTTTCCTGCTTGAGCTCCAAAAGGGCGCTCCCCTTACCAGCAATGCGCAGTCCCATTTCAAAAAGGCCAAGTATGTGATTAAGCCCGGGGCAAAAGGAAACTAGTGAGCAATACGATCCAATTCGATTCCATTTGTTCAAAACAGGGCGGTTTTCACATCTTCACTTAAGCCAAACTGGAATATGAGCGCCGGGACCAGAAGCGCCCCCATCAAATAGCTCCTCCTTGCCCCGGCCTTTTGCCCCAGCACCCCAAGGGAAGCGGAAGTTGCTGTAATTAGAATGCCTCCCATGCCCCCAAAGAGGAAAACGAGCATAAGGATACCTGCCAAAATCGCCTTCCTCAAGTTTTCCGTTTCAATAATTGCCTGCAATTCTTCCAATCTCCTCTCGAATTTCAGGCAAAATGCGCAAGCAATGCAGCCGGCAATCATTGCCATCCCCGCAACCAGGAGCAGCCCCGTTTTCCCGTAAATTTCCATAAGCGGCAGCGCAAGGACGCTTGCAAAGCTCCTGGTGTTTCCGGTTATTCCCGCAGCCACAATATCATAAAATACCTTCGAGACTATGAGCGCCGGTACTGCAATCCCAAGCGCCCTGTCATCCCTTAAAGTCAGCATCAAGAGCCCCAGCATCACGCCCACAGTCATTGCGGGAAACAGGGTGGATATTGCGCTGGCAAAAACGCACGCGAGAACAAGGCTTTTTTCCTCCCCAAAAATGCTTGGGGAATCCCTGTTTGGCAAGTTCACCACCCCATCTCCAATTCCCACCTCCAGAAATTCCCTTTTCCAACCGTTTTCCCTCCCTAAAAGCAATGCTGGCACCGCAAAAAAGCCCGAAAGCATGGGAAAGAGCGGCTCGGCAACAATCCCCCGGAAAAATGTGATGGTTCCGAATATTCCCGAGAGCAAAAAGATGGAACTGCCTCCAATTGCCGCCTTTGGCCCCCTTTCCGGAAGAAAATTGGATATGATTATTGCTAGAAATATGTATTTGTAGCTCTCTCCCCAGGCCGATTTCAGGAATGGAAGCAGGAACCAGGCAAAAGGCAGGACCGCAATTGCCAAAACCAGCGCCCCAAGCGCAATTTTGAATATTTTAGTAATGCCCGAACCGTTTTTTTCGCTTGAAAACCCATTCAACACCATCAATGAGGGTGCCACCGAAAAAAACGCATGTGAAACCGAAAGGGTTACCGCAAAAATGGCAAGTGAAAATGAGCCTAGGAAAAATCCCGCCATTGTTTGCAGTATCAAATTCGGGTGGATGAATGGGATTGCGCCAAGGCTGCCAAACATTATGCCTGCCGCCGCCTCAAAAATCATTTTCCAAGGCCCCGTGCGCCCCCAAATCAGTCATTTCTTTTCCACCCTAAGCGCCTTGTAGTCAAGAAGTTCTATTCCAAGAACATCCTTGTACTCGCGCACAACGCCCTCAAGCGCGACGATATTCCCGTTCCTTAGTTTCCCCAAATCTGTGGAGGCCTGCGCCATCCTTTTTGCAGCGTTCTCGAAAACCGCAATCCTAAGGCACTTTGTGGAACAAACGCTGAAGAAATAGTTGCCATTGCTATCCGATATCCCCTGCACCCTCCCCCTGATTGCAACAATCCTTCCAACATCGCCCTCCGTGATCCTGTCTATTTTCATCTCCTGCGGCTGCATCCCCCTCGAAATCGCAAGGATTGTAAGCATCCCGAGCAAGGCCCCAAGCAAGCTTAGGAGCATCAGTTTGTCCATGCCATCCAAAACCAATTTCCCCTATATTTTGGCTTGGTTGATTTTCCCTCAACCGTAAGGTTGATTTTTCAAGGGCAAAGCTAGCCAGATGAAAAAACAGAATCAGAGGGAAAAATAAAAAAATAAAAAATTTAATGGCCATGGTCCATGTCTTCGCCGCCCATGCCGGGAGGCATCCCGCCCCCATGCCCTTTGCCCCTTCCAGCAATGATGTCATCGATCCTAAGGATCATCTCCACGACTTCACTGGCCGATTGGATGGCCTGCTTCTTGATCTTCAGGGGTTCAATCACAGAAAGCGATTTCATGTCGCCAACCTTAGCGGAATACACGTCAATCCCAAGCGCCTTGGATCCCTTGACATGCTTTGCACGAAGGTCAACAAGCGCATCGATGGCATCCATTCCACAGCTTTCCGCAAGCGTCCTTGGGATCACTTCTAGCGCCTCGGCAAATGCCTGGATTGCCAGCTGCTCCCTTCCGCCCACATCAACTGCGTACTTCCGTAGAGAACCGGCAAGCTCCATTTCGGTGCTTCCGCCGCCATATACGTATTTGCCCTCCTCGATTGCAGAGCTTATTGCGCCAATCGCGTCAACAACCGCGCGCTCAGCTTCGTCTACAACATGTTGGGTACCTCCGCGCACGAAAATGGTTACGGACTTTGGCTCCTTGCACTTCTCAACAAAAACCATGTGCTCCCCTGCAATCTTCCTCTCCTCCACCATGCCTGCCTTCCCAAGGTCCTTTTCCCCCAAGTCGTCAAGAGTGGTGGTGATCCTGCCGCCAGTTGCCCTAACGAGCTTTTCCATGTCTGATTTTTTCACGCGCCTTGCTGCCAAAATGCCCTTCTTTGAAAGGTAGTGCTGCGCAACATCATCAATGCCCTTCTGGCAAAACAGCACATTGCAGCCGCTCTTTGCGACTTTATCCACCATGTCCCTGAGCATTTTTTCCTCCTGCTCAAGGAACGCGGTCATCTGGTTTGGCGAAGTTATCGATATGCGCGCGTCTGTTTCCGTCTTCTCGATCTCCAAAGCGGCATCGACCAGAGCTATTTTCGCATTCTCAATTTTCTTTGGCATTCCCGGGTGCACGACCTCCTTGTCGATCAAAACGCCGTTGATGATCGTTGTCTGCGCAACATCCCCGCCCTGCTTCTTTTCGATCTTCACGAAGTCCTTGTCTATTGTGATCTTGCCATCCTTCAGTTCGCCAACCTGCGTAACCGCCTGGACAACTAGTTTTGAAAGCGTGTTCTTTGTTGCGCCAACGCCGATGGTTTTGCTCCCCATTGCTACGGCGCCAATCTTTTCGAGGGTTGAAATGTCCTTGATTGTAACGTTCTCGCCAATATCCAAAAGCAGCTTTTGCGACCTATCCGCGGCCTGCTTATATCCTGTGATTATGGTGGAGGCATGAATGTTTTGGTCTAGCAATTCCAGACTCTTCTTCAAAAGCTCCCCCGCCAGCACGACTGCCGTTGTGGTCCCATCGCCGACCTCCTGGTCCTGCGTCTTTGCAATCTCCACCATCATCTTCCCCGCAGGGTGCTCGATGTTCATTTCCTGCAGGATGGTCGCGCCGTCATTGGTGATGACGATGTCGCCCATGTCATCGACGAGCATCTTGTCCATTCCGCGGGGCCCAAGGGTGCTCTTCACGGCCTGCGCGACCGCATACCCGACTGCTATGTTCGTGCGCTGTGCATCCCTTCCAAGGATCCGTTGCGCGCCTTCGGGCAGGATCAATACCTGCTGATTCTGTAGTTTTCCCTCATTTGCCATACTTCAAATCACCTATTCGATAAATTCGATCAATGCGAAACATAGCCTGTTGGTATTTCCCATGCTTTGCTTGGAGAATGAGAACCCTAAACCTAAGTCTATTGTTTCCCAATTATCAGAGATTAGTTCTACCAAATCAAACTTAAAAAACCTATTGTTGAAGGCAGAAACCCTGCCCTGAACGGAGAACGGATTTTTGCCTACGCCCGCCCCGTGCTGCTTCAATCCGTTGCCCGCTTTGTGATTTTGCATTCCTCGCAGTGGTTGTTGATCCGCCTTGCCGTGAGGTAAATGGAAATCGTGACCATTGCGAACCCAAATAATGTGATCTCAATGCGGTGCTCCAGCAGGAAAAAGATGCCGGCCGTCCCCATAAAGGAAAAGAGCACGCTCACGCAGGCGGCGCAGCTTGCCGTTGCAAAAAGCCCCGAAATGATGCTGGAAACGAACGCGCCAATCCCGCTCCCGATCTCCTTTGCATCCTTGCTTTTGGTATTCCTTATCACATACGCTTGCATCGCAATAAGGATGCCCATGAGACCCGCGAGCATGAAAATTGTGAGCAGACCCCACCATGGCGTAATTTCAAGGAAAAAACCCAGGGAATTTCCCGGGACTAGCGTTATGGGCAGGAAAACATAGAGGCAGGCCATTGCGGCCGCTGCAAGGATCCCGATCAGGGCATATCCCCTTTCAAGAAAGGTAAGCGCGAGCGCTTCCATTATCTCGGCATGCGCATCCATTTTCCTCACTTAAGGCCCTCATGCAAAGCTTGAAAGCGCCTGCTGGAACGCCTCATAGGGCTGCGCCCCAACGATGCTTTGGCCATTTATGAAGAACGAGGGCGTTCCCGTCACGCCGTTCGCAAACCCCTCCTGGAGGTCCGCGTTCACAGCTGCGGCCTTTTCGCCATCATCAATGCACTTGTTGAACTTTGCCGTGTCCAGCTTGAGGTCCGCTGCATACTTCTTGAGGTCCGCAATCTGGATCGCAGCCTGGTTTTCGAAGATCTTGTCGTGCATTTCCCAGAACTTATTCTGGTCCTTTGCGCATTCCGTCGCTTCAGATGCCTTTTGCGCGTTGGGATGGATGCTGGTCAGCGGGAAGTGCTTGAAATATATTTTCGCCTTGCCGGAATCAACCCAATCCTTGAGTATGGAGGGCAACGTTTGCGCGTAGAACCTGCTGCAGAACGGGCATTGGAAGTCCGAATACTCGACAATCGTTATTTTCGCATCATCCTTGCCCTTAACCGGCGCGTTCTTCAGGTCGAAATTGGGCCCTGCCGGCTGCTGCGCTGGCTGCGTGGGTGCCGGTGTTGCCGTTCCTTGCAATTGCTGCTGTTGCGGAACGTTGACGTTGATTTTCAGGTTGGCAATATTCGTATTTATCTGAGCGAGGTTTGAATTTACCCCGTTGACTGCATAAACCATGACCCCGGAAAGTATGATCACGGAAACTATCATTGCAACCGCGACCGCGTACATCCCTTCATTTGAATTCTTTGCATGATGCTGCTCATCCATTCAAACCTACCCCACTCCTTCCGGAGTTATATTAACCAGTATTGATCAGAGGACTTATATTCGAGCCCTTGAAGATTTATAAAACCTCTTAAATCATACGCTCAGATTCAATCCGCTTCCGGTTACCTTTGTTTAAGCCCCTTGGCTTTGCCTTTCCCGAAATGCCCCCCTTTCCGGCCACGTTTCGTTTTTCCAACCCCATTGCCAATTTCCTTGTAATACTGCATGAACATCGGGCACTTCATGGTATTTTCTTTATTTGGCAGTATTTATGGCTGCGTTTTAAGGCTTAAACGACCAACCCCCCGTTTGATTTGCGAATCAAACGAATAAATCCTACATGTAGGGCAGCATCACCCAAACGCAAGTAATTTTAGTCTGCTCCGGGTATACAAATGGGTTGAATGCCATGAAACTCATGATAGACACTGCAAACCTTAGTGAAATAAAGGAAGCCGCCAGCTGGGGGGTAATTTCCGGCGTTACCACCAATCCTTCCTTGATTGCAAAGGAGGGCGGAGATTTCAAGACCGCAATTCAGGGGATTTGCAAGCTTGTAGACGGGCCGATTTCGGCGGAGGTCATTGCTAGCGATGCACAGGGGATGATTTCTGAGGGAAAAGGATATGCGCAATGGCACAAAAATGTAGTGATAAAGGTGCCCATGACTGAAGAAGGGATAAGGGCATGCGCCGCCCTTTCCAAGGAAGGGATCCGCGTGAACGTGACGCTGGTGTTCACTCCCAACCAAGCCCTGCTTGCTGCAAGGGCCGGCGCTTTTCTCGTCTCGCCATTTGTTGGCCGGCTCGATGATATTGGGGAAAATGGCATGCAGGTCGTGAAGGATATCGTGGAAATTTATCGGAAGCACGACCTCAAGACCCATGTTTTAGCCGCGAGCATCAGGAATCCGGTCCATGTTGCCTATGCTGCAAAAGCCGGCGCCGACTACGCCACAATCCCCTTTGTTGTTTTGAAGCAGATGTTCAGGCACCCTCTTACTGATGCGGGCATCAAACGCTTCCTGGAAGACTGGGAGAAGGCGAAAAAGCAATAGGTGGAGTTTGGGATTAGTTAATGCTGAGGAATGATTTGCCTTCGCTCAATTTAAGCATCCGCAATTAAACGGCGCCTAGCCCTTCACAATCATCCTCTGCCCGCAATGGTAAGGCGTGTAGGTGATTATCCCGCAGAAGTTGCATATGAGGTTTGCGGCCTGCGAGCGCATCTCCTGGTTGTTGCAGCATTTGGGAATAGCCCTTTCCTCGCCGCACTTCCCGCAAAATAGCTTTCCCATAGTTTTTACCTAGAATTTTTTTAATGGCCAGTTCCCTTGCCAAGCCGCCGGGAGGACATGATCCTGGCAGAGCATCCAACCCGCTTTTTTTATCAATTGGGGCATAAATACCTTAAAAAACGTTGATTTCCAAATCAAACTGCTTATTCTGAGGGGAAAACGATGCCATTCCAGCGGGTCACCGGCCTATTGCAGCTCCGGCTCATGGCCAATACGCTGCGGCAGGACCTAATGCGCATGCTTTGCGAGGCAAAAAGCGGCCATTCGGCAGGCCCACTCGACCTTGCAGATTTCTTTTCCGCGCTCTATTTCAACATCATGAACCACGACCCCCAAAACCCCAAATGGGATGGCCGTGATAGGTTCGTCCTCTCCTGCGGCCACGTGGTCCCGGTCCAATACGCGGCATTGGCAGAAGCTGGGTATTTCCCGAAGGAAGAACTCATGACCTTGCGAAAGCTGGGCACGCGCCTCCACGGCCATCCGCACAATCTTGCGCTCCCAGGCATTGAAAGTTCATCGGGGCCGCTCGGGCAGGGTACCTCGCAAGCAGTTGGGAAGGCGCTTGCAGCGAAAATGGAGGGAAAGAAGCATTTCATTTACTGCCTCACCTCGGATGGCGAGCACAACGAGGGCCAGCCCTGGGAGGCGTGGATGTTCGCCGCAAAATACAAGCTCTCCAACCTGATCGTGTTCATGGACCGAAACTACATCCAAATCGACGGCAATACGGAAAGCGTGATGCCGCTTGATCCGCTTGAGGAAAAATTCAGGGCATTCAATGTGAATGTGATTTCAATTGATGGAAATGACATTAAACAGATCCTGGATGCGGTGCAGTCCGCCAAGGCTGCAAACAAGTTCACGATGATCCTCCTGAATACCGTTCCTGGCAAGGGCGTTTCATTCATGGAGGGCAAGTATGAATGGCATGGCAGGCCCCCAAATCCGCAGGAGATGGCGCTTGCGATCAAGGAATTGGAATCCGAGAGGCAAAAAATTGAGGGCGGTGGCTTGTAGCGCGGGGTTGCTTCAAGAGGGAAAAAGTAATGAATTGGGAATCAAAAGCTGCTGGCAGGGGGGCGATCCCGCCATTTTGCTATTTCAATAAATCCGGCAGTCGGGGTTTTTAATTTGAGGGAAATAGGCTTGGATGATTTGGTTGCCAAGGCAACGGAATTTTCCGCCAAAGGGGAGGGGTGGCATTACCATTTCCTGACGCGGAATTGCATGTACAATGCGATGGGCAGGCAGTTCCAGCTCATCCTGGAAAACGAGGAGGATGGAAACAGTTTTGTTGCCGTTTCGTATGAGCGGCCGGAAAAATGGCTGAAAGCACTCGGCGGGCTGAATGGCAAAAACGGGAAGTGATTAACGATGGCTGTAAAACTCGCAGACAACATTTACGCGAACGTAGGGAAAGTCCCGAGCAGGGACGGCCTTGGCAAGGGCCTTTTGGAGCTTGGCGAAACCCATCCGGAAGTAGCCGTGCTTTGCTGCGACCTCAAGGAATCCACCCGCGTCCAATGGTTCGAGGAAAAATACCCGGATCGCTACTTCGAGGTGGGGGTAGCGGAGCAGAACATGGCGGGCATCGCTGCAGGCATGGCCTCCGAAGGCAAGATCCCTTTCATTGCAAGCTACGCGGTTTTCTCGCCTGGCCGCAATTGGGACCAAATCCGCGTTAGCATCTGCTATTCCGAATACCCCGTGAAGATAATCGGCGCCCATGCCGGCATTTCTGTTGGGCCCGACGGCGCAACCCACCAGGCACTTGAGGACATCGCAATCATGCGCGTGCTTCCGAACATGACCGTGCTCTCCCCATGCGACTGGCTGGAGGCAAAGAAGGCCACGATCCATTCGCTGGATATAAAAGGGCCGGTTTATTTCCGGCTTAGCCGGGACAAGGTGCCGGTCATAACGACGGAGGAAACCCCCTTCAAAATAGGGAAGGCAGAAGTTTTCAGGGACGGGTCGGATGTTACTGTTGTGGGGAGCGGCCAGCTTGTTTATGAGGCACTGGTTGCCGCAAAACAGCTTGAAAAAGAGGGCATTTCCGTTAGAGTCGTTAACAATCATACCATAAAGCCCATCGACAAGGCCGCGATTATCGCCGCTGCAAAGGAAACGGGCGCCATCGTGACTGCAGAAGAGCACCAGATAATTGGGGGCCTTGGCTCGGCTGTTGCCGAGGTGCTATCCGAAAACTATCCCGTGCCCGTGAAGTTCGTTGGCGTGTTGGACCGGTTTGGGGAAAGCGGCCCCCCAGATGCGCTTCTTGAAAAATTCGGCCTGAAAAGCAGGGACATCGTCCAGAAAATAAGGGAAGTTATGAAAATGAGGAAATGAGGCGCCAATTCCCGCATTTATTTTCTGATAGTTGACTGCATTCCGTTCCCCACATATCCAAAATATCCCCCCTTTTCCGCTTTTCTGCAAATAACGAACTTCCCCCCAACTGCAAAAGGTATTAAATGCACTCCTTAACTATTACGAAAACCATTCCTGGTGATCACATGACCCGACCGAAAGTGTTTGTCACCCGGCCATTGCCGGGAAATGCATTAATTGAATTAAGGAAGCACTGCGATGTGGACCTAAGGGAAACCGAGAGCATCATAAGCCGTGATGAGCTGATTGCGGGTGTCAAGGGCAAGGACGCCCTGCTTTGCATCCTGACCGACCCGGTCGATTCAGAAGTCATGGATGCCAACAAAAACCTCCGGATCATCTCAAATTACGGCGTCGGGTTCGACAAGATAGATATCGAGGCCGCAACCAAGCGTGGAATTCTGGTTACCAATACCCCCGGCGCGCTTACCGAGACAACCGCCGATCTTGCCCTTGGAATGATGATTGCCGCCTCCAGGAGGATAGTTGAAGGCGATAAATTCACAAGGGAGTGCAGGTTCGAGGGCTGGGGGCCATCCATGATGCTGGGAGTTGACCTATATGGGAAGACGCTTGGGATCGTAGGCCTTGGCAGGATTGGGAAGGCAGTAGCCCAGAGGGCCGCCAAGGGTTTTGGGATGAAAATAATCTACAACGATCCCAAGGTGCAGGCGGATTTCGACAAGGAATACGGTGCCAAATGGGCCGACTTGGACGAACTCGTGAGGCAATCCGATTTCATTTCCATACACGTCCCGCTGACGCCAAAGACCCGCCGGATGTTTGGCGAAAAGCAGTTCCATATGATGAAGAAGACCGCGGTACTTGTCAACACTTCCAGGGGCGCAGTTGTCGACCAGGTGGCACTTTCAAAGGCCCTCAAGTCGCACCGCATCTTTGCGGCAGCCCTGGATGTATACGAGGATGAGCCGCGCTGCCCAGTTGAGCTCATACCTCTCCAGAACGTGATCATGCTTCCGCATATCGGCAGCGCTTCCCTAGAAACGCGCACCAAGATGGCCGACCTTGCAGTGCACGCAATCATAGATTACTTTGCCGGAAAGGGCCCTGCCAATGTGGTCAACAAGGATGTATTGAAGAAATAGATGGAGAACGTAACCTGGTATCGAATGATCTGGTCGGCAAATCCGGAATAGTATATGTGCCGCCCGCCCCTTTAACCGCATTTAGCTTGCTATACCCGCCCCTGTTTGGTATGACTAATCCCTTGCGCAGCTCATCCGAACATGACGATTGCCGCGTACATCCCCCCTACCCCCGCAAGGAAATATTCCAGCCTTCCCTCGCGGTGCCTTGGCATCATGTCCTTGATCACGATATAGAACATCGTCCCTATTGCGAATGCGAACACATTGTTGGCAAGCACACTGTCGAGCCTGAAAACTGTGGCGGCAAGGGCGCCAAGCAGCACCGAGGCGCTCAGGACGAGTTTCATAATCCCGCCATTTTTCGTCTTTTCGAGAATCCCGCTCAGGAATGCGGCAGATGCAAGTTCCACGATCGCCATTGGTATTGCGAACAGGTACGCCAGCTGGGGGTCAAAATCGTAGATGACCATCAGTGCAAAGCCGTTAAGGAAGTTGACAACGAAAAAGCCTGCCGAATCCAGCCTTCCCAGCTCCCTCTTGAATTGGGATGGATGCCTTTGATACACGTATTTTTCCAGGGAATGGAACGCAACGAACCCCAGGAGGATGAACGTGAAGTTCAGGTTGTCCCGCGCCGCAATCGGCAGGAGCTCGGAAAAGAGCAGCGTGATGAGCACGCCGGCGCTGAAGCTTATGAGTTCACAATGGTAGCGCTCGAGTTTTGGGCTCAGTGTTTCCCCGGCCAAATGGACGATGCTAAGAAGGAGCCCGAGCATCAGCCCCGCATCGCTGTTTCCAATCATAGGCGATTGTTAGGTTGAGCGCTGATTTAAATGCATCCCCCAAATCGGAGCGGTATTAGGTAATCCGATCCCCATTTGTTTTGAATATTTTTCCTATTAGCGGCTATTATTTTAATGGGGCCGTCCGTATCAACCTACCATTTGTGGTAGACATGGCGCGAAAACTAACGCTGAATTCGAAGTGGACGTTGAACTCCGGCCATTCTATCCCAATCCTTGGCTTTGGCACCTACAAAATGGCTGGGCCGCAGGCAAAAAGTGCAATCTTCGAGGCGCTAAAGGCCGGCTACCGCCACATCGATACTGCAACCCTCTACCAAAACGAGGCGGATGTCGGAGGGGCCATTAAACGCGGCATAAGCGAGCTCGGCCTATCGCGAGATGACCTATTCGTCACTACCAAGCTCTGGAATGCCGACCATGGGAATCCGCGCAAGGCGCTCGAGCGCAGCCTAAACCGGCTCGGCATGCCATATGTCGACCTCTACTTGATCCATTGGCCGATGCCCCAAAGCCTTTCCACCTGGAAAACGCTCGAAAAATTATGCTCAGAAGGCATGTGCGCCTCGATTGGTGTGAGCAATTTCACCATCCCTGATTTGGAAGCGCTCCTGCAAATTTCAAAAATTCCTCCCGCAGTCAACCAGGTCGAGTTTTCGCCATTCCTGTTCCAAAAAGAGCTCCTTGATTTCTGCAAAAGGAAAAACCTTCTGCTTGAGGCATATTCGCCTCTCACGCGGGGAAGGATGCTAGGCGATGCAGCCCTTGCCGATGTTGCCATGCGGTACGGTAAATCCGCCGCACAAATGATGCTTAGGTGGTGCCTGCAGCATGGCGCGCTGCCCTTGCCAAAATCCTCCCATAAGGAGCGCATTATCGAGAATTCAAAATTGTTCGATTTTTCCATCTCAAAACGGGACATGGAAAAGCTCGATTCGCTAAGCAAAGGGCTGCATACAGGCTGGAACCCACAGGACCGCATCTCCAAAAAGGCGATCGATTTGTTCTCCCCGTTATTGAAGCGCTGATTGATTATTGAGATGCCGTGTTTACCCAAAATACATAAATAACTATCCCTTCCCTTCCTATTCCGCCCTGCGCAATTCAACAAATAGTATCCTTCAAAAAATAATCCCCAATTACTCGTATTGCAGCATTGCATGCAAAACGCTTAAATAGTCCATCCAATCCAATATCTGAACCCGTTTTTTCCGGTGATCCGCATGACTGTTGTGGGAGATGAGCTCGTCAAGAACTGCCGCCATTGCTACAGCAATTTCGGGTTTGGCGTGCGCCTGATCAACGATGGCGGCCAGTACAACTGCCCAAACTGCAAAAGCAGATATGTGCTCGAGCACGGCTTCACCAAACGCGTCTGATTCCTTCGGAATTCATATTTTATACCTATCTGGCCTAATTTGTACTTGAATTTCAGAACATTTCATGCACGGGGCCTCCGAGCTGATTTATTATGCCAGAAGAGCAAAAGAAGGATTTTTCCGAAAAGGACCTAGAAGAGCTTTTCGAGAAGGCGGGCAGGATGGGCGCGATCCTTGCGCTTTTGCATTTCGATTCCTATGGGAGGGATAAGGAGAATGTGCGCGCATCGCTTGTGGACCTCGTGAGCCGGATCAATGCAGAAAAAGGGGTAATTTATTGCAAGGGCGAAATTGAGGAGGTGCTCGAAACTGAGGATGAGCATGGGAGGGGCTTTTCCACTTACACGGAAGTGAAGGTCCTATTCTCGAATTTCGACATCGCTGTTGGCACCTGCCTAAAATACGGCCCCCTTACCATCGAAATTCTCGAGCCCAATGAGCTGAAAATGAACCGGGAGCAGATGCAAAACACCCTCCTTAACGCTTCGAGCATCTCCCAGCAGTTCACCAACTATTTCATGACAAAACTGCTAAAGAAGGAGGATTTGGAGGAGTTCCAAAGCAACCTCAAGAAGCGCGTTGAGCGCGGCAAGGAATTGATGGGCGGCGCAAATAAGCCAATGCAAGCTGAACCCAAGAAGGAAAAGACGGAAGAATGATTTTTTTGTTAAATGAGCTTTTTTCCGAAAATTGATTATTGCCTTAAGGTAAATGGGCTTACTTTCCCCCACCTGGTTTTTTTTTGAGTTTTATGCTCTTGGCTGCCTTCCCCTTTTGGCCCAAAGCCCCCGAAATCACCATCAATAAGGAATAAATACTACCTCCCCCCATTTATTTTCCCAAGCAGACCCACTTGATTGTTATGCAGATGCAGCTCGAACTCTCGGAGTTCGTAAAGGAACCCTCCTGGCGCGAGCTTTTGCTCGAATCCATCGAAAACCAGCAGATGAACCCCTGGGAAATCGACCTTGTGAAGGTCGCCGACGCATATTTGCAGAAAGTGAGGGAAATGCAAGCAATGGACCTGCGCATTCCCGCAAATGTCATTCTCGCATCCGCCCTGCTTCTCAACTACAAGGCGCAGGCATTGCAGCTAGAAGAGCCCGTTCCGGAGCCCGAGCCTTTCGTCCGCCCATTCGAAAACGAGGCAATCCCGGATCTTGTCTTCAATCCCAACCTCCCGCGCTCCCGCACCATCACTTTAACTGAGTTAATTGAGGCCGTGGAGGAAGTCATGCACTACGAGCGCCGCGAGCTCATCCCGCGTGCAAAGGCCGATCCTCTCCATATAGAGCTTCCCAAGGAAAACCTGAACGAACTCATGGTAATGGTCCATAGCCGGGCTGGAGAGCTCAAGGACAAGGAGAATATGGTCCTCTTCTCGGAACTGGTGAAGTCGTTCAATGGGCATGGGGAGGAAAAAGCCTCGCTTTATGCGCGCCACCTTCCGCCGGTGCTCCACCTGATCCAGGAGGAGAAGATGTTTGCCTGGCAGGACCGGCTATTTGGGGAAATTTTCCTCAAAGTGCTTCAAAACTGAAAGCAACCTTCTTAAACCCTTATTTTAATACTCATTATGTGAGTTGATGGTCACCAGGCGCGAATTCTTATTTGCCTTAAAAAGAAGGCTCGAAGCCGAAATCAACGGCCATCCTGACCTGCGCTACAGGCTAATTGGCATGAAAGTCAAGGGAGGCTGGCTGCTTCCGGGAAGGATACGCCTGACTTTAAGCAGCTTTAGCCCAAAACCAAACCTGCCCCCCGGATTTGACGAGGCTTGGGCGCAAATGCTGGAGGAAAAAGTTGCAAGGGCATCCGGGCGCCCAATCCCTCCAAAAAAAGGGCCCCGCGAGGAAAAACCACTCGTTGTGCACCTCGAAGAGGCAGTAGGCCGGGCTGCACGAAAGCTTTCTTGGGAAGCGCATCCCATCCCGGTGGAAGTAAGGCAACTCGGGGTAACAAAAGTAGGTCGTGGAGGCACTTTCCACGAATTCGAGCTCCATCCCCTCTTTCCCGAGCACCCGGCTTCTGAAACCAGGCGACTGCGCGCCTAGGCGGCTAATCTCAACCCAACTTTTTTAAACCCCCCAAGGTTAAAGCATCCGTCTGGTGTTTACAGGTGGTTTCCATGAAAATAAAAGAGGAGGTAATGAAGACAATTGAGCTGCTCAAAAAGGCCGGATTCAATCCGGTGGATGCCGTATTCGAGGGCGCTGTTGGCGTCAAGGAGGACACAACCCTTGCATTCATGGACAAGCTAAACGATAACCAGATGGTTTCCGGTGTGATCCGCGTCATCTACACAATTGATGACGAGAGCATCCGTTTCGTGGAAATCCCAGTTGGCCAGCCGCCCGAGGCAGAACCCCAGGGCAAAAAATAAACTGTTTTTTCCAGTTATTTCTTGATGCCTACCTCGAGCCCGGCTTGTTTTGAAGCACAGATTGCCAAGATGCCTCAAATCCGCATCTATAGCTGATTTCCAAAGCACCTTTCAAATTATGTTCCTATTGGCCAATTGCCGCAAGCGAGCTTCCGGTGAAATAGGCAACCGCGCAGAAGATCACCGTCGCAATCGGGAGCGCCTTGGCAATTGCGGTATATGTGTGGAGCTTGTTGTTGCTATCCTCTATCTGGGAGTTGAAGTAGACGAGCATGATCACGATTTCAATGAGGTAAAGGCCCATGATCACCAGGAACTGGCCCGGGGTTGCGGAGGATTTGGAGATGTCCGTATTGCTGAACATGCCTGCAATTGCGCCTGCATTGAAGCCGGGGGTGTTTACATTCTCCAGGTTAGCCCCGCCAGTGCCTCCAAGGTTTGAGAGCGAATTTATAATTACCGTCTGCAACGAGCTGACAACAGCGAGCACTATTGGCGCAACGAATACCGCCATGGTGCTGAGAAGGACAGTTATGTCGCTCAAAAGGCGCCGCAGCATCTCATCGATTTTTTGGGAATTTCGCAGTTGCATGGAAAGCGAAATGAGGGATTTTGCCGCAACATTCACCCCGATCTCAACCGAATCCACCATGATGCGAAGCCCGGAGCGCAGCGTTTGCGAGGGCATATTCTTCATCGCGCCATAGGCGCCATCGAACACCGCCGCTTCTATTGTCATTCCCAGCATCGTGACGTTTTCCAATATGCGCCTGAACACGCGGTTTGCAACCTTGCTTCTCGGAAGGAATTCCAATGCGCTTCGCATCGCCTCTTCCATTGGCCTGCTCTCTCCCAGCCTCGATGCGAGCACGTACATCGCATCCTTGAATTCAGTTTCCATTTCCCGGATTTCATCCTGCGCTTTCTTCCTTCCGCCGTATTTTCCGTAAAGGTAGACGCTTATTGCAAGGCTTAGCCCGATGAGGAAGCCGAATATTGTAAAGATGCGGTAGCTCCCGAAGGGAAGTTCGATGAATGGGATATTCTTCAGATCCTCCTTCATATATGAGGGTGTCATCAAATCCGTCCAATAATCCCCAAAAAATCCAAGGCTAAGGGCCAGCGCGAATAGGAACACTGCTACAATCTTGTATGGCAATTGCACTCCTCCCACATCCATCAGCCCCTTCCTTGGGACTCCGGGGAAGTTTTCGGGGATTTCTGGCGGAATATATGTGGGGGGTCTTCCACTAAGGATCGTGCCTCCGTAAATGTATACGCCCGCCGGGAGCACGATGCAATAAAGGATGAACACGTACTCCGCCTTTGCAAAGGAGGCATCTTCCACGAACGCAGCCCCGATGGGAAGGATGATCGCAAGCATTAGCGGAAGCAATATCCCAAAATAATACAGGAAAACCGTCGGCTGGTGGAGGCCCCGGGCATAAATATCCATTTTTTCCTTGCTCCCTTCCAGCACGTCCGTAACCGCCTTTTCAAGGTACGCCTCGCGCCTGACCTTGTCCGCCTCCAGCACCGAGGCGCGGATGGTCATGAGCGCCTGCTTGAAGTCATCGCTATATGGCCCCCATCTGTATGCGAGGTCATCAAGCGCTTCCTCGATGCTTGAGAACTTCCCGATTTGCACGAGCCAGATGATCTTTTTGAGCTCTTCAGCGATTTTCCCCCTTCCGTGCGAGGCTGCAAATTCAACTGCTTTTTCCAGGTTCGGGTTCAGGCGCATGCTCATGATCAGGTAGTTGACAATTTCGGGCACATAAGCAAGCGCAAGCATCTTCTCCTTGTCTGCTGCCATGCTGGGGTACTTTTGGTAATAGAACGCAAGCGCAAGGGGCGCCATGAATGCCATCAACGCCCCAAGGAGGGTGTAGGTCATCCCATAGCTCTCATTGAACATGAAATAGATGATAGCTGCCAGAAGCGCGCCGATTGCAGCAGCCAGCATGAACGAGCCGCGCGAAGCCGCATAGAATTCCTCGGCTGAAATCCCAAGGTCGAGGAAGCCGAAAATCTCCTCCTGTTCCGGGGTGAATTTCTGCCCCTTCCCGTACGAGGCAAACATTTTTGCGAAGGTGCGGGTTATCCCCTTGAAGTTCTTGTGTTGGTCAATGATCTTTTCCGGCTTTGTCTCCTCATCAGGGTTGTAGAGGCTTTCAATTGTTGTGATGCCACCCTTTTCCGGCTTCCTTTTAAGCTCCTTTTTCAGGTCGTATTTTTGCGGCATGAATTCATTAACGGAATGGTGTTTATATTCGTATTTACTTTAGCTCCTATGTTGGGGGTCAACTGGCCTTCTCCTGAGGGCTTTTTTTTCCGCGGACCCTTTGGGGCGACCCAGTATGAAACCATGAAGAATCCCGGCGATCGGCTTATCCGAACCTTGGGTTCTTGCAATGATGCCTGCATGCCCATATTCTCCTATGTTCTCAAACCTTTCACGAATCGCTTGCCTGCGTGCCGGATCCTCATGCAGGTTTAGTGATGCAATATACCCCTTTAGTGCGTTAGTGAGTTGCCCTGCAGCTAAAAGCAGATCGCCGTAATGGTGCATAGCCGCCGCTGCATGTTCCCGTTCCGTATCGCTTGCGGTCCGCGCATTTTCGACGAACATGCGGGCTGCTGCAACAAGGACATGCTCCCTGCCTTTTCGGGAAATATCGGCAAGCCCGTCCATGAAAGTTATGCGCTCCTCCCCCTCTAACTTTGGTAAAATATCGAAAATATGGCCTGCATATGCAGTAACATGATTGCCGGTCCTAGTGACCTGCTCCGCTTTTAAGCTATCCAAAACCGCGCTTGCCTTCCCTTTCGCAGTCAATGCCAGCCTTACGCTTTCATGAAGCCGTCCAACAGCCTGCCTGTTTGCGCTGTAAACCCCCATATTGCCCACTCCCTTTTGGCGGGCAATCTTTAAATGGATGCCCGCTGTCGCCTAAATTATGATGTTCCTCGCAGATGCGATGCTCCAAAAGCTTGCAAGATGGCTTCGGATGCTTGGCTATTCCGCGGAAAGCCCACATGTTGAGGATGATGATGCCCTGATACGCCATGCCCTAGCCCATAATCTCATCCTCCTCACCTGCGATGAGCAGCTTTTCCAGAAGGCGAAAAACTACTGCAAATGCTGCCTGGTTGAAAGCGGCGATCTGGAGGACCAGCTCCTGCAGGTGTGCCGCGAGTTCAAAATCGGCCTCTCAAAAATAGATGAAAGCGCTGTTCCTTCCGAAAAAATATGTTCTTCGTGCAACGGGTATTTGAGGCAGGTTCAAAAAGCCAGAATAAAGCCCCTAGTTCCCCCCAAATCCTACAAGTCCGCTGAGCTGTTCTGGCAATGCGTTTCCTGCAGGAAGATATTCTGGACCGGCTCCCACAACACCAAAATCATCTACTTCCTCCGGAGGCTGAAACGCAGGGAAAGGGTTAAAAAAAATAATGGGCACGTTTAAGCCATGCCTAAATTTGCCTTGCAGCAGCTAAAAGAGCAGCGCGCATTGCTCATCCTGCATGCAAAAAACCTATATCTGGAACGCAGGACGCCAGGCCAGGTTGCCAGTTCCATTTTGGGGATGTTTGCTCCCGGCAAACAGGGCGAACGGGGTAAACAAGGAGCGAAGGGCGAAACAATGGAGCCCCCTTTAATTATTACTGCAAGCCTTGCGCGCTTGTTCGAAAGAGAGGGAAACATGACCGCGTTGCTCGTAAAGGCGGGGATTCCTGCCAGGGCCGGAACCTACCTCCGTGAACCTTCCAGTCCCAGGACAGTTGCACTTGGGAAGTTGATCGAGGCAATTGGGCTAACTGGCATCCCCCAATTTGCAGATATTCTTCACGGTTTTAGGGAACATCGCAGGTTTTCTGACCCATATGCCCGAATTAAGTTCGCAGAAGCCCTGGGAAACCTCGGAAATTTCCGGAGTTATGCAATATTGAAAAGCCTCGCCAGCCGTGATGCAGAAGCATCCGTGAGGGTACACGCCTTGAATGCTATCGCTGATTTGAAAGGCACAAGCCCGGAAGATGTTAAGCGTATTCTTATTGAGAGGGCCAACCCAGGGAAGGAATTCTCCCAGGATGTCCGCCACGTTGCAGTAAGGCTGCTAGGGCGCCTCGATTAACCCGGTGCTCTGAAGGTCGTCCTTCCTTGAACGGTTTTTATTCCTTGCTCCCTTAATCCGTTGCAGTGGTGCACATGAAAGTAGGAAAGGTCGGCAAATATTACCGCGAGAAGATCGAAAAGGAGGGCGCTATGCTCTTTTCCCTGATAGACCCGGACAAGAGCTACCTTGAAAGGGGCGCCGCTATTGCTAAACTCTCATATGAGGAGGGCGCGGATGCCATCCTCATCGGCGGCTCTGTTGGCGCGCAGGGCGCCCATTTGGATGAAACCGTGAAAATGATCAAGGAAGAGGTGAGCGTGCCCGTTGTCCTTTTCCCCGGGAACATTTCCGGCCTTACGGATTATGCAGATGCGCTCTATTTCATGCATATGCTAAACAGCCGGGACGCATATTGGCTTTCCACAGCGCAGATCCAGGCCGCGCCAGTCGTTGCACGCATGCGCATCGAGCCCATTCCCACTTCATACATCGTTGTAGAGCCCGGCCGCACCGTCGGCTGGATTGGGAATGCCAATTTGGTTCCAAGGGATAGGCCGGACCTGGCATTCTCATGCGCGCTTGCGGCAAAATATTCCGGCTCCCATGTCGTAATTACTGATGTAGGGAGCGGCGCGCCAGAGCCGGCGCCAAGGGAGATGATCGCAGCTGTTTCAAAGGCGTGTGCGGATGAGCTCATGTATTTCTATGCGGGAGGGATCAAAACCGCCCAGCAAGCATCAGAGATCATAACGGCGGGTGCAAACGGGCTCCAGATCGGGACCGCCTTCGAGGAAGGCGACATCCGAAAGAAGGTCAGGGAAATGGTGAAGGCGGTCAAGGACGCGGGCAAGAAGAAAGTTTGAAAACCAAGTTCTCCCAATATTAGCCGGTGATTGCCCCCATTATTTTTTCAGGCTAGTTGTTTTTTCCCCGAGCCGTCCAATTCATTTAGCATGTGCATTTGTTATTTTCCCGCAATTGCCGCGCCAATTGCCGTGCAGTATTTTGAATCCTTCGGGAAATGCGCCTTGACGCCGAACAATGCAGTCGAATTTGAAATCCGCTCCCGGATGAATTTATTCTCGTCGACTACCCTTCCCGTATAGATGGCTTCATCAAGATTCCTGGCCCTTGCCGCAAGCACGCCCATGATCCCGAGTATTTCGCCCACCATTTTCAAAATGGAAATTGCCACATCCTCCTTTTGGATTTTATCCAAACGCGCCGTTTTGCCAAAGTTGCTGGCAGTAGCATCAGCTGGAATGTTTCCAAGCCCCCTGCCAAGGACGTCCCCTACCGTTAGGTCAAGGCTGCCATGGCCTCTTGCCATTAGCCCCTCTAGCTCGCTAACCTGCGCTCCCAAGAGTAATTTTCCAAGCCCTTCAAGGGTTCCGCCGCCAATACCCGTTCCAGCAAGATGGATAACTTTGTTGCCCTCCACAAAAACAATTGGCGTACCGGTACCCACATTCAGGACGACGAATTTTTCTCTTCCCGAAAGGAATTTGGCGCCCTCTGCAATTGCCCTGATTTCCCCAACCTCCCTAATTTTCATGCTCTTCCTAAGCGCCCTTATATTGGGGTTGTTCTTTCCCACAACCGAAACGAGCGCTTCGCTCGCCTTTCCCCCGGTTATCGAAATCGTTTTTTCCGTTCCTGCCTTGGCCCCCCGCCTCTGCTTTTTCAAGGTAAACGGTTTATTTTGCCTATCCGCCACATTCGATTTTCCATCCTCCCCTTCCAGAATCTCATTTTTAAGGATGTTCAGCAGGAACTGCGGCGAGTAGTACTTCTGCGGGATGGAATAGGTGCGCTCAAGCTTCCTGCCCCTAACCACTGCTACATCGAGATATGATGCGCCAAAATCCACACCAATCATGTTCCCACTCCAATATCGTAATTAGTAATCTTTAAATGCTGGATTGGAATTGTTACTGCATGCCAAAAAAGGCCGCTTCGAAGAAAAAGCCCCTTCGCGTGAACCTGAGCCCAATTGCAGAAAAAGCCATATCTAAGGAGCAAAAGGATATAATCCGCAAATTGCTCAAGTCAAAATAGCCTTCTTTTCTTTTAAAAAATATTGCGCTATTTGCCAATGCCCTTCCCCAATTCGAATGAGTCCTCCCTCAATTTGCCGATTCATTTCATCAGCAGGAATGCAAACCCTACCAAGGAAAACGCAACGCCTGCAAGGCCCTCGCCCGCTATTGCACCTGCCGCAACAAGCCTGTAATGTTCCGTCCGGTTTGCACTGTTAGCAGCATGCCTTAGTAGCCCGCCGATGAAAAGAGGCACGGAAAGTTCAATTGGCACATAGATCCCAATCCCAAATGCAATGGCAACCAAGCCCAAATGCGGCATGCCGTAGGAAACCATGGCCGTCAATGCCGCCCCTGCAATTATCCCAAAACCCAGGATGTCTGAAATTCCCTGCGAACCTACCAGCTCCTTGACTGCAATTGCCTGCGGAGCGGGGAATTCGGCGCTCCCAAGCCCATGGGTGGAATTAATTGCAATCAATACCGCGCCAATGGCAATGGATGCGGCAATCATCCCAACCGCCTGCGCGATGATCTGATGCTCGAGTTTGGTCCCTAGCAGATAGCCTGTTTTCAAATCCTGCATCATGTCCCCTGCAAGCCCCGCGGCTATTGTGACAATTGCGGCAAGTATCACAAGCGGCAGGGCGGCTTGCCCAAGGAAGACCTTTGCCACGATAAGCACGAGCATCGCAAATATTTCCATGGGGTCGACGTTCATTTCCGCAGTTGAGCGCGCGCCAACATACGCCATCGTGAATGCGCCTATGATCACCAGCAGCGAAAGCGGCAATCCGAAATTAAAAACGAATGTGAGCGCCCCTGCGCAAATTATCATTGCAAGCCCGGCCATCCTTCCGGCCCGCGCCTTTTTCCAGTCATCGACCATCCGCCCCATGAGGGGAAGGCCCTTGAGCAGGAAGTAGACGATGGCGGATCCGAGCACAATCCCGACGCCAAGGGGCCTCCCAATCCCGGAGAGCACCGAAAACTTATCGGCAAATAGGCCCGTTGTTAGCGCATATGGGATTATTACAAAATAAGTGAAAATTGCGCCAAGGAACCATGCAAGGGTGAAGCGCGGCCCGATCAAGAACCCACCTGCGAGCGGTATGAGTGAAACCGAGCTTCCGAAT
The DNA here is from genome assembly GCA_035288785.1 of Candidatus Norongarragalinales archaeon. Classification (GTDB taxonomy): domain Archaea; phylum Micrarchaeota; class Micrarchaeia; order Norongarragalinales; family SBBD01; genus JACRGC01. Next base: position 23,243 of record DATDZF010000009.1, on the reverse strand, counting down.
GAGAATATTTTTCCCGCGCCAATTTTCAGGCTCTCAAGGTTCACAAATGCCGGGATGGCCTTTGCCCAATCCCTGGCAATCGAGAATGCAGCGCCAATCCCAAACGACCACATGAGTGTCGATGCCTTTCTTCCCCCTGAATCCCCCGCCCCGATTACCGCTGCTGCGGCAGTGCCGTCTGCGCATGGCAGCTTTTCCCTCTCAATTAGCTGCTTCCTTAATGGGTACGAAAAGACGATCCCAAGCGTTCCTCCGATGAGGGAAATCCAAAGGATCTGCAAATAGGAGATTTCGATTCCCATCATGAACGCGGCAGGTATGGTGAAAATGATGCCCGCCGCAAGCAGCCCGCCAGAGCTCCCTGCAGTTTGCATGATGTTTATTTCATTCTTGCTTGTTTTCCCAAGTGCAAGCAGGAATACAAGCGAAACCAGGGAGGTTGTGACTATTGGCCAGTATACCCCGCCCACCTTAAGGCCTGCAAATGCGCTGTACGCGGCAACCACTACCGAAAGCGCAGCGCCGAAAAACAGCGCCCTGAAGCTTAAAGGAAAACCTAGCATTTCCATTCCCCCCCGTCCACAATTGCCCTTCTTCACTTTATTATTTCTTTCCCTACGAAGGACGCATCGACAAATGGCTATTTTACGAGGTAAAACCAAACCTTTATATATTTTCACCGCTTTTTCCTTGTGATAGCGATGGAATTCATTTCGAAACGGGCTCATTTGCTTTTGAAGAATAATTACGCTATCATGTTCTGCGCCACCAAGCTCACCGCCTAAAAAACGAGGATGACGCGCTTTCTCTTGCTTTTGCTGCTGACTCGCCTGAAAGAACAAAGCTCTAGCGTATTCCATGCGTAATTCTCATCTTGCACCGGAAAAACTTTTTCCGGGCAAAATTCGCTCAAATCGGGGTGATGTGCAAAAGATGGGGAGGCGGGCGCCCGAAACCGTAAAGGAGGCAATTCCGTTGAATTCATGCGCCCCCTTCCCAAATATTCCAATTCGCTGGGATTCGAGTGCAATTAGCGTTTTTAGTATCTTCGCATTTTTCCAAAAAAAGGTGGTGGTCATCAGGATGCAAAGGAGGCAAATAGGTTTTTTGAAGCCGGCAATCGATAGGAAAGAGCGCCAGGATGAGTTCAAGGTTCTCCTTGGAAACACCTACCGGTACCTAGTCAGTCGGGAAAGCGACATGGAGGACAAATGAATAACACTCTATGTGCTTTGGGGGCAGGTGGGCTTACGCAAAGCGATATTTATCTTCATGCGTGGGCTCTTTGGAGGAGTCGGGCTAAAAGGTATTGTTATGGGAAGCGCTTCTTGTTATTTTTTGATCCAATTTGCGTCAATGAATGTAACCCGGTGACACTTTTATCAGTACGGAAGCGCCTCTAGGGCTTTTGGATAGTGGTACGAGAGAAAAGGCGATTAACCCAAAGGAGGCAAATCCTTGAATCAGAAAGTCTTACGCCTTTTCGATCTCTTCCCACCAACGCTCAATTCGAGTGCCTAAATATTTGGCTTTCCAAATATTTAAACCTTGTCTTTTACCACGTCAATGGGCGTATGGGCTGCGATTATTAAACGAAAATTTTAATCAGCCGTTTATGCTTGCGCCCTCCTTTCCTTGCTGCGCCTCCACCTTCTTCCTAATCGCATTCACGCGCTCGGTCAATTTCCCCTCCTGCTTCAGGAGCCCTCCCTTCCTAAGCTCGAGTGTTTCCTTCTCCTCCTCCAGGTCTTTCCTTAGCGTTTGTGCATCCTTAGGCACAAATACGTTTCCCACCAACCTAAACATCGCGTGCTTCTCCGGCGTTTTCCCGATCTCCTCCCTTGCCTTCTCCAGCTCCGTAAGCTGCACCTGGATTTGCTGCTTTTGCATATTCAGGATTTGGAGCTGCTGCTGCAAGTTCTGGAATTCAATTAGCTCATTCCTTAGATCTTCATCTGACATGGTTTCCACCTTTTCTGAATTGGAATTGAAAGTGCGGATAAATACCGGTACTAAAAGTTAAAATCCCCTAATAAAGCCCCAAACTGCAAGGATTCCCCCCATTTGAATTATATGCCCGACTCATTTTTTCCTGAGCCTTCCCATCTGCCGCTCCGTTTCCAGCAATGATTGCTCATCCAAGATCCCCTGCTCGCGAAGCGTCTTCATGGAAAAATTTATGGTGGGGTGCCGGTATACCCATTCCAGGCTTGCCAATGCCTCCCTTTCGGAGAATGCGTGCGTGCTCCTGCTGCAGTTGCGGCTGTAAGTTATCATCACCTGCTCTGCCTGCTCCCGCGTGATTCCATCCTTCAGGCAGGCAATTGCAAGGGTCATCGAGCCGTAGTACCGCTTGCCCTCGCCAAGCCCCTGCATGATCTTCTGGATTGCAGGAAGCGAGAGGTATTTGCCCTTGAAATTTTCCGTGCTCCTGGCTGCAAGAGGAATTTTTTCCATTTCCTTGCCAAGCTCCTCCGCATGCCTCTTTATGTTGGCTGGGAGCCCCTTTGGGCTGAAGGAAATGTCTGAAATTTTTATCTCAATTGCCCGCTTGAGCAGCTGCAAAAAGCCGCCTTGCGTGAAATGCGCGCGGCCTTCCAAAATATCCTCGTTTGCAAGGTTGCCCCCGAATTTCAGGTAATCCAGGACCGAAAGCGAGGCGCCCTCCCTTGAAAATTCCACGGATGGGAAGAATTCCTTTGAGATTATTTCCAAATTCTCCTGTTCATCCTCCCGTTTTAGCGCATCGATTGCGATCCTTGCCTGCGAATTTGCATATTTTGCCGTTGCCGCGGGATTGTTGGCAGCGCCAAGCAATATCCTCGATAGGACATATGCCACAATCTCGCGCCTATGCACCTTTTCCCGCCTTGCGGGAAGGTCCTGCAAAGCCCTTAGCACCCTTTCCCCTGCTAGCTCGAGCTCCTCGTCGCTCACCGCGGCGATGTTTTCCCTGCTCAAGTATTCCCTTGCCTTTTCGCTGAAAGGGTATTTGGATGCGAACTCGTCATTCATAAAATTTACGCCGTTTAGGTCGAATCTCCCTTGTTGAACCATTCTGCAATTATGCTGTGCCATCTACCCTTCCTATCCCGCCAAAAATCCGTGATGGGCCGCCTTAAGTTCTTTTTGCCCATTCCGCCGCTCATTTTTTTCCTTTCAGTTTCGCCTTTCCATCCTTTTGCGACCTTAGCTTTCTGTGCGCCTCTATTTCATAAAGCTGGGGCTTTAGGTGCTCTTGCATGTATTTCACGAACGCTTCCTTGGTGTCAATTTCCCCAATCTTTCCGGCTGCGCCTGCCGTCTTGTTGACATCCGCCTCCAGCATTGAGCGCAGCTGGGGGTAGCGCTTGTATGTGCCCACGTTCATGATGTTTGTGAGGGCGCGGTTTTCGAATTTTTTGAACTGCGAAAGCGCCTGCTTCGCAAGCAGGAGGTTGTTGGTCCGTATCGCCTCCTGGATGCGGTCCTTGGCCTCCATCCTCTCCGCCTGCAGCTGCTGCAGGGTTTTTGCATGCGCATTGAATTCCTTGCTGAGGTCCGCAAATGCGAGGTTTGCCGTCGTTTCCGAGCCGATCCCCACATTCTCCTCCAACTGCTCATATTGCTCTATTAGCCCGTAGAATGCACGGCTGAGGTACATGATGGCAATAACGGTGTATGCTGCCGGTATGAGCAGGAATAGGATTTCGCTTTGGAAATGGTAGTACATGTAAACCGTTACTATTGCCCCGGTGAGCACTAGCACGATCCCCGAGAAGATGTCGCCCACCTGCCTTTCAATCGCAAGGATATTCTTGTCCTTCGTTGGAAATACCTGTATGAGCAGGCCGTTTGCCACGCGCTTTGTGATGTATTTGAGCTCGTTGATGAACTTATAGATTGGCCAGACAATAAGGGCGAGGATTATGATGCTCACGGATACGGTAGATGGGATGAACGGCGCAAAGCCCAATTTTATTTCAAAATTTGCAAGGTAGCTCAAATATACGATGGATACCGCAATCACGAGGTTCTTGAAAAGCGCGCCCAGCGACACCAGGTACTCGTTTTGGAACGCAGCATCCTTGGCAAGCCCATCCAGCGCATTGATCTGGCCTTCGAGGAAGCCCTTCCTCCTGAACTGGAAGGGGTATGCCCTCTCGAAAAATGCGGTAATCTTATCCTTTTGGGAGAACAGCACCGGCATCGTGATTGTTGTTACGAGGGTTAGCATGAATGCAAGCGATAGGATTCCCCCCTCGCTTTGCAGGTGCAGGGGCTTTAGCGAGGCTGCGATTATAAGCGCGAACTCCCCGACGGATCCCATTAATAGGCCCCCCGTCACTGCGGATTTCATCTCCAATCCTACGGCGGTGCCAAAAACCACATCTGAAAGCAGCTTTGCAAGAATATACCCGATTACCAGCGCCGCTACCATCCAGTACAGCATGCCTGAATCCGGGAATGCGGCGGTAGCCCCAAAGCTCACGAAAAAGAACAGCACGAAGAATTCCCTAAAGAGCCCAAGCTCCCTCTTTATCCTCTCCCCGTACGCGCTTTCCGCAAGCGCAAAGCCCGCAAAATATGCGCCAAGCGCGGCGCTAAGCCCAAGATAGGTGCTTCCGAAGAACGCTACAGTGATGAATACCCCAATGGCATACAGCCACATCTGGTCCTCATACCCTATGCTGCTAAGGAAATTCAGGACATGCTTGGAGACCTTGCTAACCAGGAAGAACATAGCTATTACGAAGAAAAGTGCGTTGATCACGAGGATATTGAGCGATTTTTGCTCCACAAGGCTTGCGACAAAGACCAGTATGAGGATTGCCAGGAAATCCTCGAGGATCAAAACTGAGATCACTATCTTGGATTCGGCGCCGTCCATCATCTTCCGCTCAATTATGAACTTCGAGGTGATTACGGTGGATGTGGCGGTCAGCATGGCCCCGATAACAACCGATTCCAAATCGGAAAAGCCGAAATATTTGGAGATTGCAAAGCCCATCACGAATGCCGCGAGCATCTCCACAGCTGCAAGTATTGTCGCAATCGCGCCGGTTTCCTTGAACCGCCTGATGTTAAGCTCGAGCCCCAAGTAGAAAAGGAGCATCATTACGCCGATCTCTCCAAACACCGAGGCAACGCCGATCTGATCTGCTGCAAGGTAGTTCACCCCAAATGGCCCAAGCAATAGCCCCGCAAGGATATACCCTACCGCCGATGAGAAACCCATCTTCGAGAAGATGATCCCGAATATGAATGCCGAAAGCACGATCACGCCGATCTGCACAATGGGGATGGCTTCTACCGCTACCATGGGAGCATTAATTTCGCGCTGAATATAAAGGTAATTCATGACCAACCCAAGGAGGGCAAATCCCCAACCCCAAGGGGAACTACGTTGCGTCAGAACCCTACGGGTTCTAAGCATGCCCAGAAACTCGGGGTTTCTGGAGCATCCCCTACCGGGTTGCCCTGCCCCTCCTAATTAGTTTTGCGAATTAGGAAGGGGATGCTTCCAAGGGTAGCGGGAAACCTAGGTTCCCCCAAGACGCTTGCCCAAACCCTCCTCTGAATGTTAATAATAACCCTTTTTCCCTATCTTCTTTTATGCTTAAGGAAAATGGAACGCCGATTGAAGTAAACCTCGAGCTGGTAAGGCGAAATATTGCAATTGCCTGTCAAAATGCCAAGCGCAATCCCGCATCAGTCATTCTCATTGCAGTAACGAAAAACCAGCATCAGGCCGCAATCAGGGAGGCATTCGCTTTGGGAATCACTGATTTTGGCGAAAGCAAGGTGCAGGAAGCGGAAAGGAAGATAATTGTCTCAAATTCACTGCCGCCCAACTATTCCGTAAATTGGCATTTCATGGGAAGGCTCCAGACCAACAAGGTGAAAAAGGCCGTTGAGCTCTTCGAGTGGATCCACTCCATCGATTCCCTGAAATTGGCGGAAAAAATAAATTCGGAGGCCGGAAAGCAGGGTAAGAGGCAAAAAGCGCTCCTTCAGGTTAATGTCTCTAGGGAGGGATCGAAAGCCGGGTTCCATGAAGCGGACCTGCTTGCGAATTTCCAAACATTGCTCCTTCTACCACACCTTCAAATTACGGGTTTGATGACAATTGCGCCGTTAAGCGGGGATCCCGAGCGTTCCCGGCCGATCTTCCAAAAGCTATGCCTTCTGCAAAAGCATCTCCAAGCCACTTTTCATCATTCACTCCCAGAGCTTTCAATGGGAATGTCGCAGGACTACTTGGTTGCAATTGAGGAAGGCGCCACTATGGTTAGGATTGGCGCTGCATTATTTGGGAAAAGGTAAGGATTCAAAAATATGCTGCAAAGATTCCTTAGCACATCTTGGCTGCATGTTCGCAATTTCCCAAAAAATCCGCCATTCAGTTTCAAAAATCAACCGCAATCCTTAAATACCGCCCAATCTTTCACCTTTCAACCCGCATTTTAAGGTGATCGAATGGTAAGGAAAAGCAAGGAGTCTGCCCCGAATTACTGGTTCGTCATTGCCTGCATTGCAGTTGCATTGCTAGTAGCCGTCATTTTCATGTCAAAGCAGCCTACTGATGCCAGCGGCCCCCTTGCCTCCGGCAACATCTATGGGGAGGCAATCGGCGGCGGAGCAAAAGTTGCAGCTACTCTTGGCCCTGCTAAGACTTCCTGCAATGATGTTTATGCAACAAAGCTCAACTCCTGCTCCAAGGCAAAGCCCAAATTCTGCACCTCCTCTGGCCAGCTCGTTTCGAATTCGATCAAATGCGGCTGCCCGGCAGGCCAAATCCCACAGACCGGCGGCACCTGTTTTGCCCCCCAACCCTATCAAATGAGCACCTACATCCATGACGATCTCGATTACCAGCCCGACAGCGTCAGGTACACAACAGAAACATCACGTTTTGGAAGCGGCGTTAGCTACTTTTTACCGAACATGGGGCCAAAATACCTGAAAGCTTCCTTGGCGCAACCACTTTCACTCCCGAATAATGGCCTCATTTATTCCGGAAACGGACTATCCGTGACGGAAGAGAACCATGCACTCCTTTTCGCCTACACCTCCTACGATGAAACGGTAAAAGCGGTTCAGGCAAAATATGCCAAGACCGGCTATGTGGCGATGTTCAACCAGCCATTGCCGCTTTGCTTTGATCTCACAAAAAGCGCATCCAATTGCCCGGCTGCACAGCAGCTTAAGAATTCCAACCTCAAGATCTGGGTTTTGGGCTCATCGTGGTATGTCCGGGACTACTGGCTCGAAGGCGGCTCAATCATCAACCTGAAGCTTGTCCGTGAGGATGGAAAAACCATGTTCCTGAAAAATGGCTATGAGGTTGAGATAGTCAATCAACCCGGCGCAGCTAAGAATTGGTATAACAATATCGTGTCTGACCGTTACATTCTGCCTGCCGCATACGATCCTTGGAGCCTTGGAGTCAAAAAATCCATGGCAATAGCCTTGTCGGACGGCTCAACACTTACCGATGATTTTGTCGTTGTGGATTCCGCCCAGAATAATGCGTTCAATTTTGGCTCACGGATTGTTGATGAAATCCTTTTCAGGGTTAGGGCGCCATCCGAAATCTATTACCTTGATGCAAATGGCCTTTACCAAAAAAGCTCAACAGGAGGCAATGTGAAATATGACCCCGGCGCTGATGTAGTATCCTTCTCCTTGCTCAAAGCCTACTCCATGACCTTCAAGGATGGGACAACAATTACCGGCGACATTATGCTAGCTGTTGCCCAAAAACCCGAGGTATTTCGTTTCGGCGAAAGGAAGGTTAACGACATTTACTATATGGTAAGCCCACTTTCAAACAATTCCAATAGCACCATGGGCGACATCTACTATTTGGATATCGATGGTTATTTTGTGAAGGATGGCAGGAACTCGCTCACATACTATCTTTCCAATCCGGATGGCTCCGAATCCATTTCAGCTATCCGAATCTACAATGACCTCGACCAGACCTACAAGATTCCGATCTCCCAGACCCTTAATGCCGGGGAGAAAATTGGCATTATCAAGTACCCGATGGGATTCTCGTTCAAATATGTTGGCGATGGCCCAACAATGGTGGCAGATACGCTCCAGTTCACAGTCCAAAGGAGCATAACCCTGACCACTATCGATGGCTCGATAAATGGCGATTTCATCTACATAGTCTCCGGATTAAGCAATGCCTTCCAATTCCCCGGAAGGTCGGTTCCCGACGTCTATGTGGTCGTCAATGGATCGGGTTACAGCTGCTCGAACATGACTGGTGGCAATGGCTCTGGCAATGGAACGAGCTGCGGATACGGCCCGCTTACCCCCGGCGGCATCTTCTATCTGGACTCAAGTGGTTACATCAAATATGGCGGTTTCAATTATGCCTTCTATCACTATCGCACCGATGAAAGAGCCGACATATACTTCGACTTCAGCATCCCTAATGGCGTTGCGATAAAAATACCGGAAAAGATATCGGATACGGAGGCTGGCAATGTCTTCACCCATTACAGCAACTGGCACTTGAACATACTTTACGACAAGAATTTAAGGCAATTCGTGAACGTAATTGGTTCTTCAACAGTCGATAAAATAGGTTATAGCTATCTGGGCAACGAGAATTTTGCCACTAAAGAAATCGGCTATACTTCCTACCGGGGAACCGAATTCCATAGCATCTCGCCCACCTCGGCTGTGTTTTACTATCCGCCGGTAATCGTAAAGAAGTACTACCAGCTCGTTGCCAACGGTGATGACATCGCCTGGACCAGCACGAGCACGGCTCCGGCGCAAAAGTAGCCGGCTTTTTTCTTTTTTTTGTGGCTTAGTTGCAGCAAGCAGCGATACGGAGGATTTTGCGCGTTTTCCATTCCCAACCAATTCCTCGCCCTTACCTGCAAGGTTTCCAAACCAACCCCTTTAAAATCAGCATTTCGATAAATTATTCCTGATTCTATGGTAAATCTGCAGACGGAGTTGTGCGGACATAAACTTGCAAATCCTACCGTACTTGCTTCTGGTTTTTTAGGTTTGGATTGGGCCTCTTTGGATAGGGTCGCCAAGTCCGGGGCTGGCGCTGTCACCACTAAAAGCTGTAACCTCGAGGGAAGGGAGGGCTACAACAACCCCACGGTGCTAGCGAATGAGAATTTCATGCTGAATGCCATTGGGCTTGCCAATGCGGGCGTGGAAAGTGAGATTGAGGAGCTCCAAACGCTCCGCAAGAAGACCAAGGCAATCATCATCGGCTCCGTTTTCGAGAATTCTCCCGAAAGGTTCGGTGAAGTTGTGAAGCGCATCTCGACCGGTTCACCCCACCTAATTGAGCTTGACCTTTCATGCCCCCATTTGGGCGGGAAGGGCTTCGAGAAGTACCATGATTTCGCCTCGGACCCGGCACTCATTGCGGAAACTGTGCAAATTGCCAAAAAGAACACCAAAATCCCCATCTTTGCAAAATTATCCCCCAATGTCCCCAACATTGCTGACCTTGCGGTTGCTGCTGAAAAGGCAGGCGCGGATGGAATTACCGCCATAAACACTGCCGGTGGCATGCTGATATCCCCCGAATTCAAAAAACCCATTCTGCACAACAAATTCGGGGGCGTTTCCGGGCCCGCCATAAAGCCAATAGCGCTCAAATGCGTCTACCAATGCTTCGGGGCAGTAAAAATCCCCATAATCGGCACAGGGGGCGTCACAAACGGAAAGGACGCAATAGAGATGCTCATGGCCGGCGCAGCCGCTGTAGGAGTTGGGACCGCAACCTATTACCGCGGGATTGATGCATTCAAGCTCATTTGCGATGAAATGGAGGAATGGATGCAAAAGAACGGATATGATTCAGCAAAGGAGCTGATTGGCGCTGCGCATGGGTAAACGAAGCAACGGCTGATGAAAACGAAAAGAACGGCTGATAATTAACATGGAAAAATCCGCAACATCCGGCTACAAATTTCCTCCCAAAATCCCTGCTCCGTTCACAGTCTCCAAAATTGAAACCGAGAACTACCGGGTTAAAACCTTCTTCTTCAAGGAGGACTTGCCATCCCTTCCCGGCCAATTCGCGATGATATGGCTTCCCTCCGTTGATGAGAAGCCCATGAGCATCAATTCCTGCGAACCATTCTCGATTTCCTTTGCGGCAGTTGGCCCCTTCAGCAATAAATTGGCGGAATTGAAGGTTGGCGATAGGGTAGGGGTAAGCGGCCCATATGGGACTTCATTCGAGCTGAAAGGCAAAAATATCCTTCTGGTTGGGGGAGGATACGGCGTCGTCCCCTTAAGATTCCTTGCGCAAGAGGCGAAAAAGAAGGGCGGCGTCAAATGCGTTGCAATTGTTGGCGCAAAAAATGAGAAAGACTTGTTGTTTGAAAAACGCCTTGAAAAGGAAGGGTGCGAAGTGCATGTTTCAACGGACGATGGAAGCAGGGGTTTTAAGGGCAATGCCGTGCAACTCGCAGAATCGCTCATTTCAAAAACCAAATTCGATGCCATTTATTCCTGCGGGCCAGAAAAGATGATGTTCCACCTCTCAAAACTGGCAAAAAAGCACGGCATCCCCTGCTTTGTTTCTGCAGAGCGCTTCATGAAATGCGGAGTTGGGGTTTGCGGTGCATGCACCATTGGCGGTTACATGTCCTGCAGGGACGGCCCGGTACTGGATGCTTCCCTGCTTGAAGATATCGAGGATTGGGGCAATTTCCACCGCGGCAAGGGCGGGAAAAAAGTCAAATGGTAGTAATAAATAACCTTGGAGCCCATTCCTATTTCCGATTCAATGCTAATCAAGAACGGCACCATCGTGAACGCCGCCGGATTGCAAAAGGCGGACCTCTATCTGGAATTGGGCAGGATCCGGAAAATCGCAAAAAGCATCTATGTGCCCGGGGAGGAAACAATTGATGCCACCGGATTGTTCATCCTTCCGGGAATGGTCGATGCGCACGTCCACCTTCGCGATTTCAGGGAAATTCCCAAGGAGGATTATTTCTCCGGGACCAGCGCTGCCATTGCCGGAGGCGTTACTTCCGTCATAGACATGCCCAATAATTCACTGCCCACAATTTCAATCCAGAATCTGGGTGCCAAAAAATTCGTTGCAACGAAAAAGGCCGTATGCAACTACGGCTTCCATTTCGGTGCAACGGGCGATAATTTCGAGGAAACAAAGCTTGCCGCCATTGATCCATCCATTGCCTCCCTCAAGATTTACATGGGCTCCTCAACCGGCTCCTTGCTTATTGATGATTTCTCCTCATTTTACCGCCACCTTGCAACCTTCAAGAAAACCATCACCCTGCACGCGGAAGATGAGGGTGCGATCCGGCATTTTTCCAAGGTGCATGGGGGGGCTGAGCCAAAGCCGGGGGTATCGAGCAATGCGCACCCTTCCGCTTCCTCGCATTCCAAGATTAGGAACGAGATGGCTGCGGAATTGGCTGTCGCAAGGGCGCTAGCCTCGGCTGCAAAAACAAGCGCCAAGCTCCATTTTGCGCATGTCTCCACAAGAAAGGAAGTTGATCTGATCGATTCGGCAAAGAAACGGAAATTGAGAGTTAGCTGCGAGGTTTCGCCGCATCATTTATTCCTCGACGAATCGCTTACTAAAAAACTCGGCAATTTCGCGAAGGTAAACCCCCCCCTAAGGAGCAAGGCGCAGGTTGCCGGGCTATGGGAATCCGTGCAAAAAGGCCAAATTGACATGCTCGCAACCGACCATGCGCCCCATTTGCGGGAGGAAAAGGAAAAGGGCTACTTGGAAGCGCCCTCCGGGATCCCGGAATTGGACACGGCGCTTCTGCTCATGCTTGATGCCGTGAACAAGAAGAGGTTGCCCCTCCAAAAGGTGGTTTTGCTCTATTCCACTGCGCCTTCAAGGGTTTTCAAGATCTACAACAAGGGCGCAATTGCAGTCGGGAGGGATGCGGACCTTGTGCTAATTGACATGAAGGCGAAAACCAGGATCTCGAATGATAAGCTGTTCACAAAATGCAAGTGGTCGCCGTATGATGGCATGGAGGTGCGGGGGAGAATCCGGAAGACCATCCTGGCCGGTAAAATCGCATATGATGGCGAGAGCGTGCTTGCAAGGATGGGCGAGGGGAGGGAGCTGAAGTTCGGGAAAATATGATTGGACCGCAATTGTTCGGAGTTTCCCATCCGCAACTTCCGCAATTAAACTAAATCGCCCCACCTGATTTGCAATCCCCATCAAAGCCAAATCTTTAATAACTTTCATCGGGAATGCTTTTGTATTCTTTTCAAGCAAGGGGTGTGGGGGTTATGGAATTCTCATTCAAGGATGCGCGATTCTTCAAGCAGTGCATTGACGCTGTTGGCAACCTGATAGATGAGGGCAGCTTCGAGATTTCAAAGGAAGGGATCCACCTGCGCTCACTTGACCCCTCGCAGATAGCGATGGTTGATTTCAGGCTGCCAAAGGGGCATGCGTTTGCGTCCTTCGATGTGGACGAGCCACGGACGATTTCACTGAACCTGCAGGACCTTTCAAAAGTGCTTTCAAGGAGCAAGGGCTCCGAGAAAGTCACCATTGTTTTTGACGAGAAGGAGGGCAATAGGCTGCTCATTGATTTTGCGGGCGATTCCAAGCGCGATTTCAAGCTCCCGCTGCTTGATTTGCGCGATTCGTCCATCCCAAAAGAGCCCAAGGTGCAGCTCGAGACAGCTGTCAAGATCAAGGCGGGCCATTTCAAGGAAATGCTCAAGGATGTGGTGCTAGTTTCATCCCACCTGCAGATGGAAGCACAGGATGGCCAGTTCAACATAGAGGCGCACGGCGATTCAGGGGACCTGAAGGTAGAGAACAATACGAAGACCCTCAAGGACCTGGAGGTCAAGGCGGCATCTGCCACCAAGGCGATGTACCCTGCGGAATACCTGGACAAGATGACCCGCGCAGCCATTGAAGCCGAGCCAGTACACATAGAGTTCGGAACCAACAAGCCAATCCGGCTCTCCTACAAGATTTCCGAGGCGGAGTTCGTGTTCTTCCTTGCGCCAAGGGTGGAATCCGCATAAAAACCCAAAATGAAGAATGCTCTTGATTCCGTTACTTACAAGGCATGCCCGGAAACTCCGGGTTTCTGGTGCACCCTGTTCTTACCAATTGCCCAACCCCTCCCATTGCAAAATTATTTTTCAGTCAATTGCCTTGCCAGGGCGGCCAAAATCGCCTCATTTGCTCCCTCGAAAATCTCGAACACTTTGGCGTCATTAGATAGCACGCCCAACGGGTGGTTTTCAGTATAGGCTGGCGCGCCAATTACCTTCAATCCGTTCTGTATGATTTTGTTCAGGGTCTCGGATGCGAATATTTTCGTGCCAATGGATTTGCCAGAAAAATCTCGTGTTGGGGCGTACTCCGCGGCAACCGTGTAGACCAGCCTCCGCATTGCCTGAATATCCTTATTCATTTTCCCAATCAGGCTGCTGCGGTATTCCATTTGCTCATCTGAGAGCTCCCTCCGTGCGACTTGCCCCTTGTAATGGGCAAGGGTCTCGTCATATGCGCGCCTTGCCATCCCGAGCGCAATTGCAGATAGCGTCACCCTGCTTTTATCCAGCGCCATGAATGCCGCTTTTCTGCCAATCCCAATCCCCCTCTTCAAGCCCAGCACGTGCTTGAAGGAGAGCGGCGTATCGACATAATGGAAAATGCTCGTATGTGAGGCTTTGAGCCCCATCTTCCTTCCATGCTTTTCCCCAATGTACTTTTCTATGTCGGGCACGATGACCGCAACATTCTGGAACTTATCCTTTATTGTAGGGTGAGGGGTTCGCGCAATTACCACCCCGAATTTGCCCAATTTGCCGTTGGTTACGAATACCTTGTTCCCATTGAGCGTGGCGTCCCTTCCGGTGAACCTTACTGTGGATTGCACGTCGGTATCGCTTCCCCTGTCTGGCTCTGTTAGCTGGAAAGTTGCTATGGTTCCCGCAGCAATCTGCCTTACCCAATTCTGCTTTTGCTTTTCCGTCCCCGCAAACAGGATGGTGCTCGCGGCAACGCCAGCAGGAACACCTACCAGAAGACCAACGGCCCCGGAGCCATACCCTAGCGCTTCATCGCGGATGCATGCGCTGACCAAGCCCCCGCCCCTGCCCCCGTACTTTTTCGGGATGCCGATCCCAAAGAGCTTCCTTCGCCGAAGCCTTTTGATCAGCTCCGGTGATACCTCTTCCCTCTCGTTCATCTCCACAAGGAATGGGGCGATGTGCCTCCTCGAAAACCGGTTAAGTTCCCGGTGGAGCCTGCGCTGTTCATCATTGAAAATTTTAGAAAAAATCACGTCTCTTTCGAGTGGGGGCATGGGAAGATATGCGCTCGTTATTTTAATAATGGTTTTTACTGCAAACCTAGGAAATCCTTCAGTTAAGATGCACGTGCCAAAGATTAAATTAGGGGTTGTAAAGAGAGCAGCGGTATCCGGTTTTCCCTCTCGCCAGAGAAGTACACGCCGAATCGCAGGAGGTCTTAACTTCCGAGTTCGAAAAGGGATCGGGTGTGCCACCTCCCCTATGACCGCTGACCCCATTTTTGTGCAGATTCGGGTATATATACCTTACGAATAAAGCTTGGGCGAAATAAGGAGTTAAACTTAAAGGTCGGGTTGGGCATTGGAGAATCTATTGGCACATTCCACGATTGCCAATCTTCCCCAATCAAACCTCAAACTTCTCATTCATCTCCGGCATCTTGCAATCAAAGCCCTCCTCCAGCAAGGTGCCGTGGAACGCGCTCATCTCATCCAAATCGCCGTGGACGAGGAAGATCTTCTTGGGGTTGATTTTTTTCGCATATTGCAAAAGCTCCTTCCTTCCGGAGTGTGCCGAGAAATCGAAGAAATGCACCTCCCCCCGGAATTCAACAATTTTGCCATTGATCCGTATCATCTTCTTTTCCTTCAGCATCCTCCCGTTGGTCCCCGCCGCCTGGAAGCCGGTAAGGAACACGTGCGTAGGGATGCCTGCATTTTGAAGCCGTGAAATGTAGCCCAGGGCAGGCCCGCCCTCGAGCATCCCCGCAGTTGCAACAATGATCTTCCCCGCCTTTGCGAATTTCTTGCGATCCTCTGAATCATAGGATTTGTCGGCTTCCTCGAATGCTTCCCTCAAGCTCCCGGCATTCCGCAAATATGATGGGAATTCGAGGTAGGTTTCGGTTGTCCGGATGCCCATCCCGTCCATGACCGTGTAATGGATCAGGCCGTTCTCATACAGCAATTGCAATATCTCCTGCGTCCTTCCAACGGCAAAAGAGGGTATCACAACGGAATGCTTTTGCTCGACCGCAATCCGTATCTTCTTGCAGAATTCCCTGACGAGCTTTTTCCTATCGCCATGCTCCCTTCCCCCATACGTGCTCTCCATCACAAGCACGCCTATATCCTCATCCGGGATTTTTGCCGGATTATGCATCTCAGTTCTTATGGAATTGATGTCCCCCGAATAGAGGAGGTTTGTCCCCTTCCCCTCAAGGAATACCTGGGCGCTCCCGGAGATATGGCCCGCATCGAAGAACTGCAATTTTGCGCCATTGAAGAATTCGTATTCCATTTCGTAGGGCATTGCGAGCACTGAGCGGTTGAGCCGCATAAGGTCCGTGCCCGAGAAGAACTGCGCAAGCCCCTTCTCATCAAGGAGCTTTTGCATATCCTCCAGAAGCATGTTGATCAGAGGTACGGTTGGGAATGTGCATAGCACTGGCGGGTTGGAATGCTTGAAAACCGCGGGAAGGAAGCCGGAATGGTCCAGATGCGCATGCGAAACTGCAATCGCCTGGGGGTTTTTCGCGTTCTGCAGGGGAGGCAGCGGGCTTTGCTGGTTTGCAGCAACGCCGCAGTCAAAGAGCATATTGAGCCCATCCTCTTCGATAGCAAGGCAGCTCCTGCCAACCTCGCGTGCCGCGCCTAAAAACTGGAGGTTCATTTTACCACTACTGATTCCTTGTAGAATTTTCTGGCCCGGCGCTTTTGCCTTCCATCCGCCTTAACCAGCACTGGCCCCTTATCCGGCTGCCCGTAAATGATAAGCGAATTATTGGGCGAAAAGATGATTGCAGGCAGCACCGCGAGGTCCTCCTCGCCGTCCACGATGATTTTAAGGGGGTATTTTGCTTCAGGGGAGAATGCGCTTTTGCATGCTTCCATCATGCCCCCTGTCAGCATCCCAGCCGGGTTCATTGCTTTAAGTTTATGCGCTCTGAACGCATCCAGCTTCCTTCTTTGGGCCCCGGTTATCGGCTTCCTCTTGCAAAAATAGTCGATTATCGCCACATCGGGCCGAATCCCCTCCCCCAAAAGCATGAGGGTTGTGATATCCCCTACGGAGATTATGCGGCTTAGCGGTTCCCTGACCCTTCCAATTAGCGTTTTCTTATCCAGCAAATCCCCCAGGGGCTTTTTCAGGCTTGCGCGGATCCCTGCCGTTATCTGCTTGCTGCGCATGTTTAGGATTAGCCTCCCGAATTTAAAAATAGGTGAAAAAGGAAAAAATTATTCGTCCTCCCCCTCGTCATCCTCGTCGTCAAGCTCGTCCCAGTCTTCCTCGTCCTCCCAATCTTCCTCGTCGTCGTAGAAGTCGTCTTCGGGCTTGCGTTTCCCTTTGGGCATAGGTTATCCACCTCATGAATGCAAAGTGCAACAATTTGCGGGATGGAGTTTATAAACGTTGTTGTAGCGGTCCGCGGGAAGGTTTGGCTCAGGTGGGCGTGATGCCTAGACCCTCGAGGTCGTAATTAATCCTTTTCAGCCACCTTATTTCGTGCATCTTCCCCTTTTTTTGGAAGCGGTGGATTTTTGCAAGGATGCTTTTTGCGGAAGTTTTTGCGGTAGTGTCAAGCTGCATTACTTTCCTTTTCCCGTAATGCTCAATTGCATTGATCAGGCTATAGTCGAGTAATTCGGAAAGCAGGTTCCCCTCCATCTTGGATTTGGGGTAGTTGCGCCGCCTTAGCCGTTTTTTCAGCTCCCTTGGATGGCAGCGCAGGACTATTACGATATCTGCCGGCAGCGCAAGGTCGCAAAGCAAGTGGCCCTCCAGGATGATGTTTCTGTTATTTTTGAGGATGATTGAAAGCGCCCGGCGCAGTTTTGCCAAATCCGCCACATATTCCCCATTCTCCTTATGGGAATAGAGCCTTTCCCTTTTTACCAATTCGTTGACTCCGACAACTTCGCACGGGAGCATCTTCCCAAGGCTCGCCGCGATGCTCGTTTTGCCAGTGCCGGGCGTCCCCGTGAGTACTATTCTCATGCTTTCCATATTCGTACAAGCAATATGTTTTTAATCTTGCAAGCATGTTGATATTCGGGGGAGCGACATGTCCTTTTCTGAAGTGCTTTCGCATACTTTTGAGGCATATAACAAGAACTTCAAGCTCATCTCATTTTTCTCCTTTCCATTCGCTCTGGTTTTCCTGCTCTCAACCAAGTTCGAGAATTTCATTTCGCTTTCGGGCATATTCCTCAGGTACGGCAGCATCCAAACCGACATCACCTCGCTGGACGCGCTGATAACCCTTGCAGTGTTCCTCCTGTCCCTTGCCATTTTTTCCTACACCCTTGTGGCAATCAACCTGGTGATCAAGTCCCAGCGCACCCTCAAGCGGCTGACCCACTACGAGCACGAGAAGATAGAGGCCAATACCATCCGGATGTTCACGGTGTTCCTTTTTGTGTTCGTGATAACCCTCCTGCTTAACCTCTTCCTTTACGATTACCAGCTCACCTCCTCAATTGGCCTTTTCATGTCCTCGCTGCTATCGATCATCATCCTGTTCGTGCCCCAGGCGCTGGTAATAGACGACCTTAGCATCACGAATTCCGTCTACATGAGCATATCCGTCATATTCCGCCGATTCGCGTTCTTCCTGGCCTTCCTTGCAATTGCCGTCTTCCTCATTCTCCTGAATACGGCAATTTTCATCGAGCTATCGGCAAGCATTCCCTATGCCCGCTACCTTGCGGTGCTGGTGAATGCGATCCTCATCCTGCCCTTCCTGGAGGTGCTCAAGGTGCAGATCTACCTGAGCAAATACACGGTTTTGAAGTAGTGCCTGATGCATCATGGATCGGGCGTCATAATCTCTCCCGCTTTACGAGTAAAGCCTCCAAAATCCGCACTTTTCTTTTTTTTGCGCAAAATCAACCATCGTTTATATTAATGGGTTAGCCGCTTCAATATAACCTTCTATGGTAAAAGCAGCCAAATCGGCATCAAAGCCCTCAACCAAGCCGGCAACCAAGCAAACGGTCCAGCTGATAATTTCGGAAAAGCCAAAAACCGCGCAGAAAATAGCCGCCGCCCTTAGTCCCAATTACAAAACCAGCAATCTGCATGGCGTCAATTACTACGAATTCGAAAAGGACGGGATGAAGGTGTATGTGGCGCCCGCAGTTGGCCATGTCTACACTCTTGCACAGAAGGAGAAGGGCTCGGGCTACCCCGTTTTCGACATTGAATGGAAGGCCTCGAGCGAAGTTAGTGATTCATCCGATTTCACTAGGAAATACCTCCAGGTGCTGCAGAAGCTGGGAAAGGAGGCAACCGAGCTCGTATCCGCCACAGATTATGACATTGAAGGATCGCTTATTGCAGGGAACATCATAAACCATATGGGCAAAGGCAAGAGCGCAAAAAGGATGCTCTTTTCCACTCTTACGGAGGAGGATTTGCGCGAGGCATACGCGAGTGCCGGAATGCTTGATGTGTCGGCAATCGAAGCAGGGGAGGCCCGCCACATTATGGATTTCTATTGGGGTATCAACTGCAGCCGGGCGCTAATGCACGCCCTTCGAAGCGCAGGCAGGTTCAAGGTGCTCTCCATTGGTCGGGTGCAAGGGCCCGCACTTGCCATCCTTGCCCATAAGGAAAAGGAAATCGCCAAATTCAAGCCCGAAAAATACTTCGAGATACATGCACATGCAAGGAAGACCGATTTCCTGCACGAAAAGGGCAGATTCTTCGATGCCAGGGAGGCGGATGCCGTCTACTCGGAGTGCAGCGCCGAAAAATCCGGCGTTGTTGAAAGGGTCGAGAGCCGCAAATTCAGGCAATTGCAGCCCGTCCCCTTCGATTTGACGACGATGCAGGTGGAGGCCTATAGGAATTTTGGGATGTCGCCTACAAGGACATTGCAGATCGCCCAGTCGCTGTACGAGGGCGCATACATAAGCTATCCCCGCACCTCTTCGCAGAAATTGCCCGAAAAGCTGGGCCTTCGCAAAATCATCGAGCAGGTAGGGAAAAATGCCGCCTATTCCAAGTTCGCATCGCTCCTCATTTCCCAAAACCGCCTTGTTCCCCACGAGGGCGAAAAGACGGATAGCGCGCACGTTTCCATCTACCCAACAGGCCAAATTGCACAAAAGCTCTCCCCCGAGGAGGGCAAATTGTATGATTTGATCGTAAGGCGGTTCCTGTCCACATTCGCCCCCGAGGCAAAGCGCGAGAGCATGAAAGTTACGCTCAAAATATCATCCCACAATTTCGTTGCCGATGGCACGCGCACAATCGAGGAGGGCTGGTTCGCATTCTACAAACCTTACCTGCACCTGGAGGAAATCATCCTCCCTGATTTCAAGCAGGGCGAAAGGGTGGCAATTGAGAGGGTGGAAAAACTGGAAAAGGAAACCCAGCCCCCAAGGCGCTACACCCCCGCAAGCATCATACGCGAGCTAGAGCGGCAAAACCTGGGGACTAAGGCCACTCGCTCGGTTGTCGTGGATACGCTCTACAACCGGAGCTATTTGACGGATAAGAAAAGCATTAAGGTCACCTCCTTTGGGATGGCAATCTATGAGGCGCTATCGGAAAACGTTCCCGAAATCATAAACGAGACGCTCACGCGCGAATTCGAGGAAAGCGTTGAAAAGATCGAGAAGGGGCAGCGCAAGGGAAGCGAGGTTGTGGAGGAGGGCCGGAAAGTGCTCCTGAAGATACTCGAGGAATTCAAGCTGAACGAGGAAAAGGTCGGGAAGGGCCTTTTGAAAGGCCATGACATTGCGCAAAAGAATGCATCTGTACTCGGGAAGTGCAATTTGTGCAAGGTAGGCGACCTCCAGATAAGGAAGAGCCGGTACGGCTTCTTTGTTGGTTGCAGCAGCTACCCGAATTGCAGGAACATATTCCCGTTGCCACGGAATGCGCTCATTGAGCCAAAGAACACGCTTTGCAAAGTATGCGGGATACCTGAAATCAAGGTAATTAGGAAAGGCAAGCGCCCATTTGAGATGTGCCTTAACCCGAAATGCGAGAGCAAGGCAAGCTGGGGGAAGAAGGATTTCAAGAAGGGGGAATGGAAGAAGAAAGATGCGAAAGCGCCAGGTCCCGAGCAAACGTCGTAAATGCCTATTTTTTAAACCGCCCCGGATTATTTATTAGCATATGGCTAGCCGCAAACCCGACCCTATTTACGAGAACATATTCTCCTCAGTGGCAAAAAGGATTTCCCCAACAAAGGAGGAGGCGGAAAAGGAGAAGGCGTTCGCGGAAGGCATAAAAGCAAAGCTGCAACGGGCATTTGGGTCGAGGGCAACCTTGTTTTTCGTGGGTTCAACTGCGCGTGACACCGGGATCCGGGGGGATAGGGACATTGACATCTTTGTTGCATTCCCAAAGGAAAAGAGCAAGGATGCGATTGTGAGGGAGACGGTTTCAACCGTAAAGCGGGTTTTGCCGGCAAGCTGGGAGATGCATTATGCCGAACACCCCTATCTTCAAGGCCGCCTAGCCGGATACAAGCTCGAGATCGTGCCATGCTTCAAAATTGAGGTCAACGAGGGTATCATATCCGCCGTGGACCGCACCCCCCTCCATGCCCAATATCTTCAAAAGCACCTAACTGAAAAGCAGAAGCGGGATGTGCGGGTGCTAAAAGCGCTCCTCAAGGCGCATGGCATCTACGGGGCGGAACTGGAAGTAGGGGGCTTTTCCGGGCTTGTGTGCGAGTACCTGGTCCTCAATTACCGCTCGCTTAGGAACCTGCTGCAGGAGGCATCCAAGTGGAAGCCGCCCGTAATCCTCGACATTGAGGATTATTACGACCAGGAGTTTGGCCAGCTGAAAAAACGCTTCACAACCCCCCTGATAATAATGGATTTCATTGACCGCAACCGGAATGCCGCCGCTGCCATAACGCTGCGCAGTTTTGCACTCTTCATTGCCCTATCGCGCTCGTTCCTCAATTCCCCCTCTGATGCCTTTTTCATCCGCGAAAAACGGGAATATTCCCCAAAGGCACTCGAGGATTGCCTCAAGGAACGCAACATCCTCCTGATCCGGCTCGCAAGGCCCAAAAACCTCGTAAGTGACATCCTGGTGCCGCAGCTTAGGCGCTGCGAGGCATCGGTTGTAAAGCAGCTTCACCTTGCGGAATACAAGACCCTCAATTCGCTTTCGTTTAGCGGAACTGGGCACTGCTTCATCCTCCTGGAGTTGGAGCACCTTACGAATTATCCCATCCAAAAGATCCGCGGGCCGCCGGTTTATTTTGCGTCCGATGTGGCGGGTTTCCTTAGTGCGCACAAACACGCGAAGAGGGGCCCCTTCCTGGAGGAAGACCGGGTCGTGATAGAGGAGGGCCGGAAGGATGGATATGCGCTATCCGTCCTTGCCCGGGTACGCAAGTCACCAACGAGTTCCGGAATCGCATCCCATTTCATTCCCGCCTTCAAGGCAATGACGCTGCTCGAAAAGGATAGCTTATTATATGAACTGCGGAAAAATACTGAACTACGGGATTCTCTGGCAGATTTCATATTCTCGAAGGAAAACATAAGGTGAGCCCAATGGAAAAAGTGCTTGTTTCGACGCTGCAGGCAATAGATGGGTATGCGGTGAAGGAGCACAAGGGTCTTGTTTGGACAAGCACCGCAAGGAGCAAGAACGTGATTCAAGATTTTGCAGCCCTGACACGGAGCCTTTCCGGAGGGGATTCGCACCATTACCGGCATTTGCTTAGCGAGGCCAGGAAGGACATTGTGGATGGCCTTGTGGAGCAGGCGCGCAGCCTTGGCGCCAATGCGATTTTAGGCGTGCAGATGGGCTCCACCCAGATCTCGCCTGCAATCATGGATATTTTTGCATATGGAAGCGCGGTTGTGCTGGAAAAACGGAAAAAATAAGGCTTGCCTGGAAATGCCGTTTGCTACACCCCTGAATTATTGCTTTTTTCCAAACAGGCAGGTTTTTTTAACAATTTCCCCTTTTTCTAATGTGAGTACATGGTAGATTTGCGCATCATTTCTTGCGTGCTTCCCATGCTTGCCCTGTTAAATCTTGCGCATTCGCAGGAAATGGCAACCCTGGAGCCGGAGGACCTGAATGACATCCTATTCGAGAATACTTCCCTTGCGGAATTCGGGCTTCCAGAATTCCCCCTTCCGCTATTCAACCTAAGCGAATCAGGAGTGGTGGTCCCTGAAAACAGGCTGGTTGCGCTGATTCCCTTAAATGTAAGCTCAATTTCCAGTGTGAAGTGCGAATCGCCAACCCCAAGGCAGCTTTGCGCATGCAAACCCGACGAAAGCTATATGAACGAGTCAACTGGCGAAACTTTCGTCCAAATCAAATGCGAATTCTTCCCGAATGTGGCCGGGGAATATGTTATTTACGCGGTTTCCGGCAAGGGGGATTCATATGCCAAGCTGCAGCTTTCCTTGATTGAGGGCGAGCCCCCAAGATTTACTGTGCAAAAGAAGTTCTCGTCCATACCGGATTGGCTTAGGGATCTTGCAATAAGCTTTGCGGTCATCCTGATTGCAAGCTACGTTGCCTATTTCATATACAAGCTGGCAACGAAAAAGCGTGATGCACTCAATGCGCTATATGAGCAGCGGACCAAGACGGAAGATGACATGAAAGTATTGCGCTACCGCTTCTTCAAGAGGGAAATTGATGCAAATACCTACAACTCCCTATTCAAGCAAAAAGAGCAGGAGCTTGCACTTGTTAACGAGGCTATACTGAAGCGCCTCAAGCCAAAGAAGTTGCTAAGAACGGTTGAGGCCATGCCGTGAACCGAATTGAATGGAGAATGAATTGGTCCGGATCGAAATAGATGGTAAAAAGCTAGCGGCATTTTAAGTCCGGCGTGGCGGCAAATCAACAACCCCTAATTCCTATCCAAACCCGTCCTATTTCTTGTCGTCCTTAACTTCCGTATAATCCGCATCCTGTACCCCCCCTTCCCCTCCGCCAAATCCCTGGTAGCCGCCTCCCTGAGGCCCGCT
>DATDZF010000008.1:0-4277 GCA_035288785.1 Candidatus Norongarragalinales archaeon | reverse complement strand
TTGTCGATTAGCACTTCTGGAACATCGGAAAACAGGATCGGGAAAGTCGCGGAAATCCCAATCGTCGCATATAATTTCGGGAAGAAGGAATCCCCATCGATCAACATCAAATACGGCGGCTACATGAGCGGCTACCGCACAGTCCCTGCAATTGCAGCTGGCGGTTACTACAAATATACCGATACCGTCGTGGTGGTCAACCAGCCCTCAATTGAGATCAATTGGTACATCGATCCGGACAACATCGTGGCGGAAAGCAACGAGGAAAACAACGCTATGACTTACACGATATTCCCGGTAGGGATCGCGGGCTCGAATACGACGTGAAAATTCAATAGGTTGCAGGCAAATGGACCTGTTAAGGCCCAAATCTAAAAGGTGGAACATATGGAAAGGATCAAGATGACGGCATTTCTGGCATTGGCAATTATGGCACTTACATCGGCGGAATCGAGCTCAGCATCTGGCGGCGGTGCAGGCATGCCCATCCGCGTCAATCCCGATGATTATTTCACGATTAATTTCCAAACTGGCTGGAACCTATTTTCCATTCCCCAGGGCAACAACTATGGGATCGCGACACTTTCTGAAACCAACTGCAATGCAGGCTCCATCTATTTCCTCGACCCACTTTCCCAGAGCTACCCCAAGGGCGCCCCGATGCAGGTTGGGACGATGCTGGGCTGGTCAAAAAGCTACTGGTTCAAGGCGCAGAGGAATTGCTATGTTAAATTCTGGGGGAATGCGAAATATAACGAGGTTGACCATGCCATTTACCCCGGCTGGAACATGGTCGGCTCGACTTATCCTGGCTTCGCCTTCGAGGATGTGCGGAACAATTGCCCAATCACTTCCGGGCCATACAAATTCAATACTGATGCTTACAAATGGGAGAAGGTAGGCACGATGCATGCAGGCGAGGGCTATTTCGTGAAAACCTCGGCGGAATGCATCCTTAAGGCAAGTACGGCTACAACAACGCCAATCCCCCCAAAGGGATTCGACCTGGGGATCCAGGACATTGTTTTCAATCCCGCGAATCCGAAAGTCGGGGACGCGGTTCAGATAAGCGTAACACTTGTCAATGAAGGCAGCGCAGGGGGATACCTGAGTTCGTATGGGATTTCATTTGAGGGACTGGACATTTCCGGCGGCACCGGCAGCGCCTCAAAAACCTCCTCGTCAGATTATATTGGTCCGGGAGGATTCAAGACCCTGTACTTTTCACACAATTTCAATACCGCAGGAAGCTGGAAAGTTGCGGCATCGATATCCGCATCAGGGGATGTGAACAATGGCAACGACTACCGGAGCGAAATACTTTACGTTTCGGCAACCGACACCCCTAAAGGCCAGGATGTTGGGATATCCGTTGCGGGTTTGGAGCAGTCGAACCCATCAATTGGCCAACCACTGACCCTAAAGTCCAAAATATACAATTTCGGCAACTACGGCTACCCGGGGGAGCTTAACGGGTACGCAAAAACCTACGCGCTTACAATCTATTACCCGTCGGGAAGGATCCAAACAATCGGGCCTAAAAACTTCGTAAATGACGGGACGCCGATGTACATTTCGCCGGGCTACTCCTATGACCTGACAGTGCCATTTACTGTCGATGAAATCGGCAATTATAAACTAAAGCTGGTCATCACAACCAATCCGGGGGACATCAACCCGCTAAACAATGAGATCACGCACCCGATTTATATCGGAAGCGCCACTCCGACCCCAACCACACCACCGGGCTGCACTTACAGCGGGGATGGCACCTATAGCAGGCTGGGCATCGGCTGCACCATCAAGTCCAATCAGGGCTACTTGGTGCATATGAAGGATATAAGCGCATTTTACCCTCAGAGGGCAATGTTCGATATAATGACCGGGTCGGGCGGCCTGCTTAGAAGAATATATTTATTGCAGGGCGAAAGCGCGGTCATTTCCGAGGCAAACAACCTCCAGGTCTCCGTTTACTCGATTTATGAGGAAAAGAGCTACCCTACCGGGCTGTATGCACAGGTGAATGTGAAATCCGGCCCGTACAATACCCCAACCCCTCCAGCAGGCCTTCCCGACCTTGTTTGGACCGGAGGGGGCGCATATGACGGCTATATCGGGGAAAAGCGCGAGCTAAAGTTCATTATCAAGAACATGGGGATTGGCAGATCCCAGGCCACAACTCTGGAAATTAGCGGCGTTGATTTCCTTGACCAGCCCGTATCCGGCTTCCCAATAGGGGAGATTTTGCCCGGAGGGGAATACTCGGGATCCGGCAACTTCATTGTGCCCGATAAACCGGTCATCGAATTCAGGATGTCAATCGACCCGAACAATCTTGTCGCGGAAAGCACTGAAACCAACAACGGCGGCGCGTATTATTACTACCCGAAGGGTGCTAGCACCGTCGGCTTTGAGCTCCAGCTAAGTGACATGATCATCACCCCGGGGACACCCAAAGTGAACGAGTTGGTTAAAATTACAGCCATCGCAAGGAACATTGGGGATACTGCCGGCTACCTTACTAATTGGGGAATCAATTACGTTGAAGGCACGCCTGCATCAAGTTCCGCAATGCCCAGGTATCCATCGGTGTTGCTGCAGCCGGGCCAGACATACACGGTAAGTTTCGAGAAATATTTCGATAAGCCCGGGAATTGGGGGATAACCGCAGAAATCGGGGGGGATTACAAAATTGGCAATAACTTCGTGAGCGCCTCGATATACGTGAGCCCATCTGCCACCCCTACCCCAACTCCCACTCCAATGCCCTTCAGCCCACTTGATTACGACATCCTCATCAAGCCAAACCATTGGGCATCACCCGCAACCATCAGCCTGTTCAACCCGAGCGATAGGTGGCGTTTCCAAGGGACGCAATCAGGCACCCAGGTGACAATTACCGGCATGGAGGATTCGATCGATTATGACCGGGATTACGACGATTTGGGCTTTGGAACCGTAATGCTTTCCCAAAGCCGAATTGTGGTGGCAATCACGAAGTGCAACTCGGCCGCGAAGAATGCAATCGTCTTCAAATGGATGGGGGCGGGCAACAAGGCGCTCGAAATAGAGGAAACAGGGGAAAGCGTTTTTGGAGTTGCGCCGGAAATTTTGCTCTATCCCCAATGCCAGGGGAATGTCAATTCTTATCGCACAATAGTGGTATCGGATGCATCATCAGCGTCGCCCGAACCCACTGCGATGCCTTGAATCAAAGGTGAATAACATGAACGAAACGAAAATAATGATCGGATTTCTCCTGCTGCTCGCAGCAATGGTGCTTGCAACCGAAGGCGAGCCTAGCTCCGGTTCAGGCGGAGGCGGCGGGGCGCTTGTCGTGCCAACATACAAGGCATACTCCGGGCAGGGCGCATTCAACCTGAAAATCGGCGAGAGCGTCATTGCCGCGGAGGATTATTCATTGAAGGTCACGGGGGTAAACCTTCCGGATTCGAGCACCTCTGCAAGCGTCATCTTTGAGGTTTATGATTCCGCAGGAATAAGGGTAGATGAGATAAGGGCAAGCGAAGGGACAGGCATTTCGCTTGGCAGCAGCATCATAAGCATAGAAGATATCCGTTCGCAAGGAGAGGCTGGCGGATCCATGGTAAAAGTTGCGGTAAGCGAAATTGCAAATACGGCAGGCGCCACCGCAGCCAAAATATCAGATTCCCAAATAAAACCAATTTTGATAAGGCCAAGGCCCACAATAATACCCGGGGATCGGCCACCCTCCCCGCCGGATGAGGATATACCGATAGAAGGAAGGCGCCACACCCTGCATTTCAATGCAGGGTGGAACATGGTCTCGTTCCCATACTATTACCAGCAGGATTATGGGTGCAGAGGCGGGGTTTGCCCCCTGGCAGCGGATGCAGGGATGCCCTTGCTCTATCCCGCGCCCTCCTTAAAGGTTATCGAGAACACGTGCGATTCCAAAACCCTTTGGCATTACGAATACGGCGCATACAGGAAATACGAGCTGGGAAGCTATTTGAATCCACAGATGCTCGGTTACTGGCTCAAGGCGGGAAATGCATGCAAGATCACAATTGAAGGGAACAACGAGATCGATTGGCAAGGAATGCAGCTAAGCGCCGGATGGAACCAGATCGGCGGCCCAGCACAGAACACGCTTTTTGAGAAAATGAAGGGAAGCTGCGAAGCGCTTTCAGGACCGTGGAAATACAACTCTTTCGCAAGAAAATACGAGAAGGCGGAAGTGCTAAAGCCCGGTGAGGGCTATTTCCTCAAAGTCGCCGGTCAATGCACCCTAG
>DATDZF010000007.1:0-9164 GCA_035288785.1 Candidatus Norongarragalinales archaeon | reverse complement strand
CTGCTTTTGGTCAGCCCTCCCATATACAAATGTTCTCGTCAAGTCGCTGCAATACCTTTGGAATTTCGCGCCCCAATCAATCAGGACAAAATCCCCGCGTTTCAGCTTGGCATCCCCCGTCGCATAATGCGGCTCCGCTGCGTTCCTGCCGAATGCAATTATCGATGGGAACGACTGTGTTGCGCCATCCTTCTGCATTTGGTAGGCAAGTTCGGCGGCAATATCCCTTTCCCGGACTCCGCTTTCAATAATTCCCCCGTCGATGACTTTTCCAAATGCATTCTCGGCAACCACAACCGCTTTTTTTATTTTTGAAATTTCAATCCCATCCTTGATGAGGCGGGCATTCCGGAGCTGCTCCCCGGAATCCACGAATTTCGCCTTGATTTCCTTTTTGATGCGATTATGGGAAGCAATGCTAAGGGAGGAATAATTGAGCCCAAGCGTTTCCACGCCCTTCAATTCCTTCCTCAGCATCCCTATGTGCTCCTTTCCTGTTTTGAAGACGAATACATCAAGGCCGAGTTTGTCCCTTCCATTCTCCTTCATGGCAGTATTTTCTTCAAGTTGCGGGATTATGGCCGTGCATGAGCCATCCGCCCTAATTATCGCGCTGCTTCCCTCGAAGGAGCCCCCGGTAAATCCGGCGACGTGGAAAAACGAGTAGTCGCGCACCCCCCCGTAATTGATGAAAATGGCATCGGGGGCTTTTTTTCCGAATTGGGAAAAGATGCGCTTGATCCGGGATCTCATGATTTTCACTTTTCAGGCGGGTTTCCACGTAACGCTCCCGTCCTTATTGTCCTCTAGCAAAATGCCCTTTAATTTCAGCTCACTTCGGATTTCGTCGGCGCGCTTGAAATCCTTGCTTTTCTTTGCCATTTGCCTTTCCTCAATAAGCCGCTTGACCTCATCCTCCCCAATGCCTGCTAAAATGCCCTGTTTTTGCTCAAATAGGCCCAAAACGCCCCCAATCTGCTTAAATAGGAAAAGTGTTTGCGTAAGCGCCGGCCCATTCAATCCCGGATTACCCCTCACCCCTTCTTTCTCCATCAATTTGAAGGCGTAATCCCTCAATTCGAACATGGCGGCGATCGCTTCGGGGGTATTGAGGTCGTCATCCATCGCGGAAATGAAATTATTTTGGATTTTAAGGAGGATTGGATCGGATATTTCCTTTGCTGCAATGACTTTTTTATCCTCCAGCCTCCAAATTGCGTTTTTGAGGGATGAGAGGGATTCCTTTGCTTGAGAAACTGCGTCATCGGAATAGTCCAAAGGCTGCCTATAATGCGTGAGCAGCAAGAAAAACCTTATTGTTTCTCCGTCGTATTTTTGGAGCATGTCGCGCAGGTTCAATATGTTGCCGATGCTCTTTGCCATCTTCTCCTTCTTGATTGTGACAAAACCATTGTGCATCCAGTATTTGGCGAATGGCGCTTTTCCGCTTGCCGCCTCCGACTGGGCGATCTCGTTTTCATGGTGCGGGAAGATCAGGTCCTGCCCGCCGCAGTGCAAATCGAACTGCTCCCCGAGGTATTTGGCGCTCATGGCGCTGCATTCGATGTGCCAGCCGGGCCTTCCCCTGCCCCAGGGCGAATCCCAGGAGGGCTCGCCGGGCTTTGCTGATTTCCACAAGGCGAAATCGGCGGGATTCCTTTTGTTGGGATTGATCTCAACCCGCTTTCCCTTGATGAGTTCGTCGAGGCCCTGCTTGCTGAGCTTCCCGTACTCCTTGAACTTCCCCACCTCGAAGAACACGTCACCGGCGCTCTCGTAGGCAAACCCATTTGCGATGATTTTTTTTATCAGGCCGAGGATATCGGCGATGTGCTCCGTGACCTTGGGGTATGCATCAGCCCTGAGCACGTTCAATTTGTCGAATTCCTCAAAATACTCGTCGATGAACCTTTGGGAGAGCTCGAATGGGTCCTCACCAAGCTCCTTTGCCTTGTTGATTATCTTGTCATCCACATCGGTGAAATTCTGGATGTACTTGACAGCATAGCCGGAATATTTAAGGAAGCGCCGCACCGTATCCCATACCACATAGCACCGTGCATGGCCGATATGGGAGCTGCTGTAGGGCGTAATTCCGCAAACATACATCCGGACAGTATCTCCGTCAATGGGAAGGAACTGCTGCTTCATTCCAGAGAGGGTATCGGATACTCTGAAGGTCTGGACGAAGGGCTTTTTGCATACAATTTCCGCCATATCGCATACACTTATATATCGCTTCAAATTACTACTCTGAAAGCATTCATATTTATATCGTTGATAAGTGGCCTGCATGGAACAGATAATCCTTAGCCTTCTTGAAAAGCTGCTTATCTCAATTGCCATCGGCGCAATAGTTGGGCTTGAGCGGGAGCACACGAAGAAGCAGACGCTTCTTGGCATCAGGACATTTTCGCTCATTTCGCTTACGGGGATGCTGCTGACCGAGCTTTCACGGGATAACTTCTACATACTATCCGCAATTGGGCTCATTGGCATATTTGCACTCACGATTTCATTCTATTTCTTCAAGGCGACGCATTTCAAGAATTCAATTGGGCTGACAACCATCGTCCTTTTGCCCCTCACATACATACTTGGCATGCTCATCTCGTTCAATTATATCCTGGAGGCGATTGCAACAACCGTCATTGTAACATATTTCCTAATCGAGAAGGGGCAGGTGCATCACCTGGTCGAGCGTATCTCCAGGCGGGAAATAGTGGATTTCCTCATATTCATCATCATCGCATTCGTGGTTTACCCGCTGGTGCCTGAAAGCATCATGCTCTGGGGGCATCCAATCAGCCTGCAGCAATTCATTCTTACAGTAATCCTGATCTCCGCCCTGAGCTTCCTCTCCCATGTGATTGCGCGCGTGATAAAGCATAATGCGGTCCTCTATGCCACCTTTTTTGGCGGGCTTGTATCCTCGCTTGCAACGGTGATGCTTTTTGCGCGTGACCGCAAGGTAAGCCTGGACGCATTGAAATTAAGCTTCACAAGCTCATCCGCCGGATCCATTGTGCGGGATTTCCTGCTCTTGATGGCGCTAAATTTGGCCCTTTTCCGGTCGGCACTCCTGATGTTCGCGGTCCCTGTTGCAGGATTCTTGCTCCTGACCCAGTATTATGCGCGAAACATCAACTTGGCGCATTTCAAGTTCATGTATAACCGGCCAATTTCCCTCTTTTTCGTCCTGAAATTCGCAGCAGTGCTCTTCCTTGTAACGAACCTTACCGACCTTATGTTCGACATCTCGAGCCGTACGCTGTTCTATGCATCCTTGTTCCTGGCAGGGGCAGTGAACTCCGCCTCAGTTATCGCAAGCGTGGCATTCCTGTTCAGCGCCGGGAAGCTTCCGGAGGATTTTGCGCTGAATGGGATGTTCCTGGGCCTGCTTGGGTCGGCGCTTGCAAAAATTGCAGTCGCCTCGCAGAAGGCGCAGTGGGAGAACATGAAATATATCTCGTTCCTTGTCGCGCTGAGCCTTGCGCTCCTGACAATTGGGTTCCTGGTTTCGAAAATATACGCTTTTTAACCGAAAACGCCCATATCCGTAGCATGGCTTTGCGCAGAAAGGAGCCGGTAACACGCGAACGTGGCAGCACACCACTGGTTTACTTCAAAGGTAATATTCATTCCCTAAGCAAACTTCCATTAAACGAAGTGGTCCGCGAGTTTGGGAGGGTCGCACTGCCCTACAAAACCCATGGCGAGATTTTTTCCACTGCACGTGTTTTCCTTGAGGGTGCAATTGCCCAAGCCAGGGAATTGGCCCATAGCGGAAACAGGGAAGCTAATTTTGCCCTCAGCGGACCGATGTGGAGGTTGCTTTTCCGGATAAAAATGCTGCCATCCGGCAGGGTCCTGATCCATCAGCAGCCGGTCTACCACGGGATTGGAAGGGATTGGGGAACTAATTCGTTCAATACCTTGCTCGGAATCATTGCTAAGGGATTCCATAGCCCTGCCCAGCTAGAGGATGATGTCCACACAATTTCATTCGGTGAGGAACCGAGGTATACAAATGTGATTGCCAGGAGAACGCGCCGGCATGTGGGTGAACACGCAACTGCGGATACTTCGGTGGAAGTGACATCTGGCGACAGGTATGCAATTGAGATGATGGCGCACATGAAGCATGAGGGAGGAGTAAATTATTCGCCCGTTCATTCGATGGAATCCGAG
Source organism: Candidatus Norongarragalinales archaeon (assembly GCA_035288785.1). Taxonomy (GTDB): domain Archaea; phylum Micrarchaeota; class Micrarchaeia; order Norongarragalinales; family SBBD01; genus JACRGC01. Next base: position 4,973 of record DATDZF010000007.1, on the reverse strand, counting down.
GAATTCATAAGGAGTGCGCATCCAAGCCAAATCCTTCGGATAAACATCATGCTCACCCCGGGAGCATCAACTGAGGGAATTGTGAAAAAAATAGAATTCTACAGGCAAGCGCTCAAAGGCTGGCCGGTCCATTTCATTGCTGCGAAAAAGTAAAACCGGCGATCAGAACCCCTTGAACAGCTGGTAGAGCCCGCCCCCGATGATGGCGCCGCAGATTGAGGAGAGGAGGTTGACGGTGTCGTTGTTTATGGACTTCCAGCCCTTATGGTATACCGTCCTTGTGCCGCACTTGTGCGTCTCGCGCTCGGTTTGCTTTTTGCATTTGGGGCACCAATACATGACCTGGATTGTAGCGCCAAGGTACGAGTCGATGAGCGCGCCGGTAAGGCCTGCTACCGTGGGGATGGCAATGAGCAAAATGGGGTCGACCGGAGGCGTCTTGAAATACGCGGAACCAAGGTCGGAGAGGATATAGGCAAGCACTCCAATAGCTAGGGAGCCAAGGAACGCCGCGCTAAGGCCCAGCCAGGAGACCGCCCCGGAGACACCCTTCTCAACTTTTTTGAGGGTCGTGATGAGGTATGCTTTGTCGCTCAGCACGCCTATTTCCGTGGAAAGGGTATCCGCAGTGACCGTGGCAACGACCCCAAGGAATGCGAAATAGAGCGTGTTGAGGAAGTAATAGTGGTTGATCATTGCAAGGAGCGCCGCAAGCGCTCCGTTCGCCGCAACCTGCCAGAAATCGCGCACCCCGCCCTTTGCGAACTCCTTGTTTACCTCGGCCTTGTCCTTTGCCCGGTAGCGGGTAAAGCCGCTGGCGGAAACGAAGAATATCGCAAGGATGAGGAACCAGTTCCAGCCCCCGAAGGTGAAAATAGTCAGCCCCACCAATATGGCCGCAAGTATGCCGCCCTCAGAGAGCAACTGGTGCTTTGCGGCAACCCCGCCCAAGGCGAGGGTTGCAATGATGCCGATAAGGAAGGAAAAATCCACATGAATCCCCTGAAAATGTATTGATACTAAACGGTTATATTGGTTTTCAGCCATTCGTTGGCAAAAACTCCCATTGCCATAATTCAATATTTGGTAGAAAGGGATATGTCAAGCCGGGAAAACAAAAAAATATCCGGCATTGGTGCATCCACTCACTTCGATGCCGCCAAACCAGCTCCCTTGAGGCTGCTGCCGGAACGGTAATCGCCAATGTTGAGCGCCTGCTTGGCAAGCTCCATGCCCCCAAGGATCTCGGGCATCACGATGATGTCGGCGCCTGCGCCGTGCAGCTTCCCTATCGATTGCTCGGAGAACGCCCTGCTGGCAATGCGGATTTTCTTGGTAAGCTCGCGCACAGTAAGGACGAGGAATACATTGTTGGAATCGTTGTTCAGCGCGGCAACAACCAATTTCGCCCTTTCAACGCCGGCCTTCCTAAGCGTCGCACCCTGAAGCGCATCGCCCTGGATGTAGGGAATGCCTGCATCCTTCAAATTCCCTATCGCCTTGTCGGAAATGTCCACGACAACGAATTCCTCCTCGGAATGCTTGAAAATCTCGCACGCGGTCCGGCCCAAATCGCCATATCCGCAAACGATTATGTGATTCTTCATCCCAACAATACGTTTTTTCATTTTCCGTTCACCCAGTTCGAGGTTGACAACATAGCCGGTCACGAATTCCACGAGGACCGCAAACACGAGCCAGCTTGAAAGCGCAAGGAACAAGGACGCTACCTTTGCGGGGAAAGTATAGTCAAGGCTGCATTTCCCGAGCGTAAGGGAGCAAATAGTCTCGTAGACCGCATCGAACGGCGGGAAATTTTCGAAAACTATGAAGGAGAAAATCGCCCAGGCGCTGATCACGAGTAGCACTACGAACAGCACCTTCCTTGCCTCCCCCCTAAGCCCCTCATCCTTGCTTTGCATCTGCGCTCAGCAATGAAAAATAGGAAGGGAAATAAAAAGGAATCGCTTTATTGTTAGCATGATGTTAATCACCGGCGCAACTGGGAGGGTTGGCAGGGCCCTTGTTTTCAAATTGATAGGAAAAAAGGAATACCGCGGCAAGGTGCGCATATTGGTGCGCGACATGGAAGCGGCCAATGCGCTTTTTGGCTCTGCGGTAAAAGCCTTCAAAGCCGACCTTTGTTCCCCCAGGGATTTCCCAACCCTCGAAAATGCATGCATGGGCGTCGATACCATCGTGCATTGCGCCGCCCAGGTGGACTACTCCATTGATGAGGAGGAAATGATGCTTGCCAATTTCATGGGGACAGCCCAGCTTCTCAAGGCGGCGCGGCTGCAGAAAAAGCGGCCAAGGTTCATCTATATCTCCTCCACTTCCATCTACAGGGGCTCCGGCCACGGCATTGATGAGAATACGAAGCCGCATCCGTTCAATGCGTATGGAAAAAGCAAGCTTGAGGCGGAGCGGGCAATCCGGGATTCCGGGCTCGATTACATCATACTTCGGCCGCCAATCGTCTATGGGAAGGGATTCACAACAGGCTTTAGCCTGGTCGTAAGGCTTATCCGGAAGGGGCAGATGTTCATCCTTGGAAGCGGCAGCAATTACATACCCCACATCCATCTCTCCGACTTGGTGGATGCGCTTATTCTAGCGCTTAAAAGCAAACTTAGGAAGGGCGAATTCAACATATCATCTGGGGAAAAGGTCACCCAGGAGGAATCGTATCGCATTATTGCTGGCGATCTGGGGGTGGCCCCGCCAAAAATCCATATCCCCAAGAGGATCGCATACATCGCTGCCGGAATCGGCCACGCGCTTTATATGATGGTCGGCAGGAAGCCAAAAATTTATAAGGAATACGTCCATACCCTTGCCGAGAGCAGGGTATTTAATATTGAAAGGGCGGAAAGGATGCTGCATTACCGGCCCAAGGTCAAATTCCGAGAAGGGATCTTGGAAATGATATCGGGGTTGGATAAGTGAGGATCGGGCATCTTACGCCCATCGGGAATTGGGGGTAAACATGCATTTTGCAGGAATTTGATGGCATTCCCCAAATCAGGCCGGCATTAAAGCCAAAAATAATATTAAATAATTTTCATCGATCATTTGACGAGATGATTCACATGAAATACGAATGCGAGAACTGCAAATTGAATTTTGACACCGAAGAGCCGCAAAATTGCCCGCGATGCTCCTCCCGCAAAATAAGGCGGGCATATGATAAAAAGAAATTTGATGAGAGGGGCGGTCCTGCTTCTGGAGGCCATGGCAGCCATGCGGGAGGCCGTGCCGGCCCATTGCCATCAATATCCCAGCCTTCGGGGCCAGCTGGCGGAAGCGGTTCAACTGGCGATAAGGTCGCCTACTCCCACCAATCATTCATCGGAAGGGAGGGCAAGGAGGGATGGAGGGATTTCCATAAAAGCGAGGTGCGCCAGTGCGCGGATTGCGGCGGCCTCGAATTCGAGTTCAACTGGAAGCACAAGGAGCGCATCTGCAAGAAGTGCGGGGCGATCTATCCACTGCCAAGGCGGATGGGATGACTGATTTTCAGGACTAAATAAGGGGGTAGAGGCGATGCACGAATTGACCGGGAATTCGGGCATAAGTAGAGTTAAACTCTACGCGACTACGAGTAGGGGGCTTAGCCCCCTAGAGGTGTCGCAGAGAAGTGCGGGGCGATTTACCCGCTTCCAAGAAGGATGGGATAAATAACAAACTGATGCGCCTACAATAGATCTAGAAGGATGGCATAGATTAGAACCCTACCTAATTTCATCAAATTGATCCCATATTAGCCGGTAGCACATTTAGGGAATACGCAGTCACTTATTTATTCCCAAGATCCCTACCCAGTGCATGGTCGTAAAACACCTGCGGCGGCTCCATTATAAGCTGAAGGGAATTATAGCGGAGAGGAACCGGTTCGAATTCACCAAGGAGGGAGCAGAATTGAGAAAAAACGGAAATGCGAATTTAGGAGCGCATTTAAAGCATCCCACAAAGCAAAGTTACCATACGGTCAGCGATACGAAACATTCATCTAGGGGCAAGCACGCACCGCCGATAAGGACCCTCGAAAGCGCATACAGGGAACTGCCTGCTAAGAGTATTTTCCATTCATACCACCGGGAAGGATTATACAACAAGGTAGCAAGGAAGCTGAATGAGAAAGGGATGCCGCCCCTTCCAATTTTGGCGATGGTGATTTTCATTGTCCTTGCGGCAGTAATGCCCCTCATTTCCCTTGCAATACTCACGATCGAACCTACAAACGTGGACGTGCTGATTGCGGTTTACACTTCAGATGGGAGAATATTGAAAGGCACAATAGTAATCCTTGCAGCGCCGGACTATTCCGAGATCAAATTTTCCGCGCTTACGGGCCCGGACGGCCTTGCATATTTCAAGTTGCTGCCGGTGAATGCGAAATTCGCGATTTATGCGGAAAGGGGAGGGGAGCGGATCAACCTTGAGGAGAGGGAGCTGAAGGTGCCATTTGCGGGGGGAAAAACGGAAATAATAATTGAGAGGAGGGCAGCGAACGGGTGAAAAGTTAAGTTGCATTTTCTGGAAAATTAGGTCAATAACTTTTTTTTTACAAGAAGCACTTGCGTCCATTCGCACTATATTTATATATATACGTTTCCTTGTCTTTCTACTATGGGAATAGCAGAGGACCTGCAGGAAAAGTGGGAAGGCATCCTGCAGTGGTCGGATGACAATAACCTGCCATTGCGGGGCATATCCGATTCACTGGAGGAAAAGGGCATTCCCGCAATGCCATTCTTCATTTTCCTTATATTATTATTAGTGGGCGGGATCCTTTACTTCACTGTATTCAAGGGGGCGGGAGGTGGGATTACAATCTTTGAGCCCGCAAAGGTCGATATTCTTCTTGTTTTAAGCGATGCAACCGGGCAGCCGGTGCCTGATGCACAATTGACCATTGCCTCAACCAACGGTGCCCAGGTGAATTTGCAGGCAACGACAAATTTCGACGG
>DATDZF010000006.1:0-11757 GCA_035288785.1 Candidatus Norongarragalinales archaeon | reverse complement strand
CTTCGCATTCGATTCCTGCCCGCCTTCCAGCAACCGGAATTCCATGTTGAGCTCCTGCCTGCGCCTCCTCAGCTCGTATGCGCGCTTCCTAACAGGCTGCGCCTTTTCGAGCGCCGCCTTTTCCTTGAGCAGCTTCTTGATTTCCTGCGAGAGCGCATTTTCCTCCTTGACAGGCATGCTTTGCGTCTGCAGCCGCCATTCCATCTGCTCGATCATGCGCTCCAGCCTCGATAGCGGGATGCCCCCTTCAGTCTTGAACTTCGCGGCCTGCACCTCCGCTTCCTTCAAATCCGCATCAAGCTTTCGCGCCTCGTCGATCAGCGCCTTGCGCTTCTCCGAAACCTCCTTTACTTTAGCATTGTACTCGTCACGCTGCGTTTTGTGCTCATCTGCCTCCTTCAATAGCTCCCGCAGCCTAGTGATGTTTTTCGAGTTCTCCTCCGCCAGCTTCCTTACCTCCTGGTTCTTCTGGCGGGTTTCCTGTTTCAGTTCCTCTACCTGCTTTACTTCTTCCATTCGCTTTTCCCTAAAATCAGTCCTGCACCCCTGCAGGGGACTCAAGCTCTATCTCGGTAATGATCTCGTCAAGTTCGGCGCGCTGCTTTTCCAGGACTTTCTGGATCCTGCGGATCCGCGCCTGGGAAAGCGCGATCTCGCGGTATTTCCGCGATGCCTTGTTGAAGTGGTCCATCGAGAGAGAATTGTAAGGCTCGGAGTCCATGCTTATGGAGATATCCTTCAATATCTCCGCGAGCAGGTAATTGGCAGAAAGCTTGACCTCTTTTTTAAGCTGGTGCGGCTGCTTGAGGTTTTCCCTTATGATTGAAACTATCCTCGCATTCGGGAAGGGCAGTTTGGCTTCCTCGGCCTCGTCCACGCCCTCCTCGCCTAGCTCTTCCGCAGCGGGTTGCTGTTGCACTTGCTGTTCTTCCTCCATGCTCATAATTACACCAAAAGCACTCAAAAAATAGCGGTAGTTATATCGTTTGAAAGCTTTAAAAACGGATCTAAAATGGGGGCGGATTTTTGATGGGGGAATAGGCTTTAAAACTAAAATATGCCCGCATTCTGCATCAAATAGGCGATAGGTTTTGGCCTTACCGGCGCAATATTGCGAAAACCGCATCTTGGTATTCTAGCCCCATGATGCTAGCTGATGATCTCCAGGTCGCATGCCATCCTTCCAGCCCTCAATCCGTTGTATATTTCCGTTTCCCTCTCGAATATTGCCCCCTTCATGAGCTCAAAGAAATTGCCCTTCATCATTGCGCCCCTTATCGCATTGATGGGTTCGCCCCTGCTGACCTTGAATGCAACAAGCAGGGGGAAGGTAAAGTCGCCTGTGACGGGATTTGCTCCAGATGTAAGGAAGGAGTTCACATAAATCCCGGACTTGCATTCCTTAACTAGGTCTGAAGCATCCCCGCCCTCTATGGCCATATTGGAAAAGGAAATTGAGGGGGGTGAATTGAACGAGCCCCTGGCTGCATTCCCGGGCTTTAATGGGGAGGGCGCATTCCTGGCTGCGGTTTTTCGCATTTTTACAACGCTTCGCATATCGAAGGCGTATTCATTCACAGCCCCGCGGTCAACAAGCGCCCTCTTTGCGCATTTGAATCCCTCATCATCGAACACAGCGGGCCTTACTCCTTCCGCCATGAACGGGTCGTCGGAAATTGAGATTGTTTCCAGTGCGAATGGGGCGCCAAAGGCCAGCTTTGTGAGCTTTTTTTGCAGCGATTCGCCGCTGAAATTAAAGGGCATGAACAATGGCAAAAGCTGATGCAGTGCGCGGATGTCGAAGATTACGCTTGCCTTGCCGCCGGCAGTTTTTTTGGCGTTTGCAGACGCGCGCGCGAACTTTGCAGCATTCCTTGCGGCATCTGCCGGGGAAAAATTGTACCTTGCGCAGCTGATGGAATCGTCCGCCTCGGTTTCCTTGAAGCCGCATTGGGATAGTGCAAAAAATGCGCTCTCCTTTTGCCTAATCCGCCCCCCCTCCGAGTTCTCCAGCCGTTTTTCAGAAATAGATGCGCCCAGCATGTTCTGGACGGGCACAACCCCCGCCTTCCTATGGGCACTATGCATCCCCTCGATTTCTATCATCGCCCATTCCCCAAAGCCCCTTGCCCTATTGTCGAAATATTTTTCGGAGCTGCCTACATTCGCGGGAAAGTAATAATCCCCCTTTTCCTGGTGCTTCCCAAGCCTTAGTGCTTTTTCAACGGCGGGTGCAAATTCCGCCGCGTTTTCGAACGAATAAAAACCAAGCTGCCTGCCCTTTATTGTCCTTACTGCAAATCCCGCATTCGTTACCGCATCCTTCGCGTGCAACCGCCCTCCTTCCGAGGAAAAAACCCTCGTCGACTGGATTTCCGAATAGACCTCCAGGTCGCAGCCAAGCTTCCTTGCGAGGCGGTTTAGCGCCCCCTCATCGATGTTATTTGGTGCCATGCATTCACGCTATTTTATTGATGGAAGGGCATGTGGATTGGTTCTATAATTGTTTTATGCAACCTTATTTTTTTACTTATGGCCAGGCGAAATTCTGGTTCGGCAAATGCCCGCATCCTTTTTTACGTGCTTTCCGCTATTCGAGCCTGTACTTCTTGAGCGCATGGTTGTAGATTCTCCTCCAGAAGAAATGGTTCAAGAGGAAAATTGCTGCAACCATCGAGAATAGTGCGAGGAAAATGAGCTTTGCCTGGACGGCTGGCGCAAGCATCGTGCTGTAGGTTGTTTTGCTCAGGAAGGATCCGATGCCCTCTACCATGCAAACCCCCCCCGCGCAGCCTGAAAACCGCACATATTCCGCGATCACAAGGGCGTTCCAGCCCCCGCCAAATGCGGTGATGCATCCGGTTATGAGTGAAGGTAGCATTGCGGGAACGAAAACCTTCTTGTAATACAGGTTACCCCTGACCCCGAATGCGGTTGCTGCCTCGTCAAGGTCTGTTGGCAGGTTGCGAACCCCGGCCATCGCATTGAATAAGAGGTACCATTGCATTCCCGTCATTATCAAAAGGATCGCCGCAAACCCCAGGCTGCTTGTGAGCCAGAGCGTGAACAGGATTATTATCGGGAAAAGCGCTGGTGATGGCACCGCTGCGGCAATTTCGAAGATCGGGACCAGGTATTTGCGGCGCTCGGGATGGCGCATCACATAGATTGCCGTTGGGATCGTCCAGGCAAGGGCAATCAGGAAGGCAACCACCATCCTTCCAAAGGAGTACAGGAGGGCCCTTGGAATTTCGATGGCCTCCGGCGGAATTGGCTCCATAACTATTGACAGTGCAAGCTTCAAAAGGAGCCATGCCGAATTCAGGATCACTGCCAGTACCGCGATCAGGATGCCGTAGCGGATAACTGTGAATGCCTGCCTGTATATCTTGTTCTGGGCGTTCTTTTTCTCAAGCCAGCCAACGATCAATTCCAGGTCATCGAGCAAATGGTCGTATGTCCTCGAGAGCATCTTCCTTGCGCGGACCATTGCCGGTGACCATTTATAGAATTTGTAGACGGCGCTTTTCATTCCCGCCTTGCCTTTCGTGGATTCATACTTGAACTTGTCCGACCAGACCGTAAGGGGCCTCCAGATGAGGAGGTCCATGGTGATGATTATAAGCATCAGTGCGCCAAGCCCCAGAAGCGAGGCGGGGATGTCGCCCCGGGCGGTTGTCTCCAATAGGTAGCTTCCAATCCCGGGTAGCTTATGGGTGGTGCTACCAAGCGATATGATCTCGCTTGCAATCAGGAAATACCATCCCCCTGCCCATGAAATCATGGAATTGTAGACGAGCTTTGGGATAGTTGCTGGAAGGATAAGGTTCTTGAAGAGCAGGAACCTTTTGAGCCCAAACGCTTTGGATGCTGCCAGTATGTCCTTGGGGATTGTGAGCAGCGACTCATACACATCGAATGTCATATTCCAAACCATGCTCGTGAATATCAGGAATATGGATGCCAGCTCCAATCCCAAAACGTTGCCTTGGAAGGCGTTGATTATGAGGAATACCGCTGCCGGGAAGAATCCCAGGATGGGTATGGATTGGAGAATATCGAGTATAAGCAGCATCACCTTGGCAGCGCGCTTGTTGGTTGCTGCGTAATACCCATAAAATAGGGAGAACACAAGCGAAAGGATGTAGGCGAAAAACATCCTATAGAAGGAATAGAATGCAAGCAGGGGAAGCGCAAACAGGTCTGCGGAGGTTTTAAGGCCAAGCCGGCCAAGCGCGAATGCCAGGAAAAGCGCCGCTAGCGCAAAAGCGATAATTTTCCAGCCCCGGCTCAATTCGACCATCGCCACCCGACATCATCAGGAGCTGGCAATTTATAAAAGCTTCCGGATTTTCAGAGGGAAATGGGGGACCTTGGGCATGGGTTATTGTGGGAAGTGAGCATACCGTATTAAATGATGAGGGACGCCTTATAATTTAAATGACCAACCCAAGGTGGGCGCACCCCCTAAGTTTGGTCAAATGCGTCAGAACCCCCTAAGGGTTCTTAGCATGCCCAAACCCCCCATGGCCTGCAGTACGCTCTGAGCGAACTGCTCGCGAAGACCATGGCAAGAAATCCCATTGCTTTAGCTGTGGAATGAATAGTTGGGTTTCTAAGGGGGCGCAATCTCGTTTTTTAAAGAGGAGAATACCTCATCTTTAGGTTTGGGTTATTCAAATGGGTTTTCCCCTCAATAATGGTCCTGAAATAGGCGGCTGATTGGCATGAGTTTCCTCGAGGCAAAAAACCTCACGAAAATTTTCCAGGAGGAGGGGAAGTCCTTCACGGTACTCGACAATGTCTCCTTTTCAGTTGAGAAGGACGAATTCGTTGCGATCGTTGGACCATCGGGAAGCGGCAAAAGCGTACTTTTAAGGCTGCTTACGGGCATCGAGAGCCCATCTGCTGGCGTCGTGACCTTCGAGGACAAGCCAATTGAGGTTTCCAATCCGCGAGTGGCGATCGTATTCCAAAGCTTTGCACTCATGCCCTGGCTCACCGTCGAGCAGAATGTGGAGCTGGGACTGGAAGCGCTGAAATTTCCCGAAGCGCAGCGCAGGGAGATTGCCGAGAAATACATCCGGGTGGTCGGATTGGACGGCTCGGAAAATGCGTATCCGCGCGAGCTTTCATCCGGGATGAAGCAGAGGGTGGGGATAGCGCGCGCGCTAGCCGTTGAACCCGCGCTGCTTTGCATGGACGAGCCGTTTTCCTCGCTTGACAGCCTGACCGCAGCCAACCTGCGCGAGGAGGTGCTCCAGCTCTGGCTGGATAAAACCCTTCCTCCGGCCTCTATAGTGATGGTCACGCACAACATCGAGGAGGCGGTGTACCTGGCGGACCGCATATTGGTGCTCTCCAAGGCGCCCGCAAGGGTGATGGCCCAGCTGAAGGTCTCGATCCCCCGGCCCCGGGACAGGAAGAGCGAGGAGTTCATAAATAATGTAGATAAGCTGTATTCGCTTCTGACTTGAATAGTAATCCGCATTTACGGGGCGAATAGTGCGAATTTCAATGATTGTGCTTGGCGGAATTTACGCATTTCAAGTCAAGGCGTTTTTAAGAATGCAGTAAGGTGGTTAGGACGACAGGAGACGAACTTTGGTTTAAAAATACGACAAGCCTTTTAAATGAAATATCGCTTTATTTAGTTCCAGGGGGCAAATAGCAAATCTGTTTAACCCTACGCATGTCTGTGATTCCATGATAACTTTGCCGGATGCCGGGATTTCAAAGGTGAACGGGCTGCTTGAAGTGCTGCACGGCCGGGGCGACCAGTCGGAGACCGTCAAGCTTGCAGAGGACCTTGACCTGAACATTGAAACGCTCCTGCCTGTCATTGAGGCCGGGGAGATTCTTGGCTTCATCGAGGTTGCCGGGGGCAGGATCAAGCTGACCGACCACGGCCTTAAGCAAGTGATGGGCCGGATTGCGGAGCGCAAGGTTCTCCTCAAGGAACGGCTTGCGGCCCTCGAGCCCTTCAAGCGTGTCATGGAGCTATTGAAGGGCCGGAAAAATGGCCGCATCCCGAAGAAATCCCTGCAAAAAGTGCTTCGGTCGGACCTCCCAAAAGAGCAGGCCGACCGCACGGTTTTGAAAATCATCGAATGGGGGCGGCATGCGGGGCTTATTGGCTACAATAGCGATACGGAGGAGCTTTACCTCACCTGATTTATTTTAGGAGAGTGCATTTGATGCCGCGGCTAATTCTAATCCTTCGCTCCATAAGAAGGCTTAAATTTGCGCAGGATTTGATATTTTGGAATTCTTTGTGCTTACGGCTAGGCCCATCGCAGGTGATAGTTTACATGGAACGTACGCTGATATTGCTAAAACCGGACTGCCTCCAAAGGGGGCTTGTTGGCGAAGTTGCCGGCCGCTTCGAAAAAAAGGGCCTTAAAATCGTGGGCATGAAGATGCTGAGGTTGCAGGATGCGATTTTGGATGAGCACTATTCGCATCTTCTGGGGAAGCCGTTCTTCAATGGGATTAAGGCGTTCATGAAGGCAACGCCCGTCATCGCCATGGTCCTTGAGGGATTGGAATGCGTGGAGGTGGTGAGGACGATGTGCGGACCCACCAATGCGCGGAAGGCCGCTGCGGGGACCATCCGGGGCGACTACGGAATGTCCGTCCAAAGCAACATCGTGCACGCTTCTGATAGCATTGAGGCGGCGGAAAGGGAAATCAAGCGCTTCTTCATAAAAACGGAGCTCTTCGAGTATGCCAAAAGCGAGGAAGGCCTCGTTTATTCTGTTGATGAGAAAAAAGGGTAAAATGGGCATATGGTGCACGATGACGTACTGGCCCGCATCTGGGGTTTGCAGCTCGAATCCGCGCTAGAGCATCCCCATTACCATATGCGCCGCCAACGCACCTTTTGCGCCTTCAATGCCATCACTGATGCCGTGGTGCAATTCAAGCAGGATGAATTCAGGAGGCAGCTTTTGCGCTGCGACATTGCGCAAATCACGGGGAAAATCCGCGACTTTTCCCTGATGTCAATCGAGGACCGTGAAGGTTTCCTTGCAGCTTTCCTCCAGATGTTTGCTAGGGGCAAGGCAATCGAGCTCCCAAGCCACAATCCGCGGCTCTTCGAATGGTTCAGGATGAATTTCTCCGAAGAGGTGCGCATGGGGGGCCAGGCGGGAATCATCGCAAACCAGCTTTCCCTATTGGATGTTAGCGCTGTCTGCTATTCCCCAATCCTTTCGGAGGCGCAGTCAAAATTATTCTCCACAAGGAACTTGTTTTTCCCCGTTTTGGAGAATAACCGGCTGGTATTCAAAAAGCCCCGTGCCGCCTCCAAGGATGGCGATCCGACAAAGGTCAATTGGATATTCGAATTCAAGAAAGGGGATGCGCTAAGGTTTGGCAAACGGATGCTGATATCGCCCCGGGCAAACCGCATCATCGTCGCCTCGCGGCCTGAAAAATACCGCCCACTATTTCCGGTGGAATTTGAGCCCCATTTGCATCAGCTCGGCCATTCTTTTGATGTATTTTTCCTTGCAGGCTTCCAGTCATTCCAGCGGAATATGGATGGCATCAGTTTCAGGCACCATTTAAGGAGGCTCATTTGGCAGATAAAGCAGCTTAAGAGCAATGCCCATGCCCGTTTCCACCTGGAATATGTCGCGATACACGATCCGGTGCTTGATAAGGCGATTTATCCATCGATCTTGCACCTCTTCGACAGCTTTGGGATAAACGAGGTCGAGACGGTCCATTTCCTGAAAAGGATGGGTGACTACCACCTGGCCGATGCGCTTGAGCGCCGCGAGGCCCCGATGAACTACTACCGGGGAATCCGGCACATTTTCCATAAGTTCAAATTGAAGCGTTTGCATGCTCACACTCTTGGGTATTTCCTCCTGCTGCTAAGGAAGGACTATGTTGGCAGGAAGTTGCCCGAAGAATTCGTGAATTCCCTTCTCTTTGCCTCGCGTGTCGCGGATGCACGCGCATTCTATGGCAAGGCCCCGGCCTTTGCCGACCTCCAAAAACTATCCCACCTGAAAATTTCGGATACCGGGATCAAGGCACTAAAGGAAATGGCCACTGAGCTTTATGGCAACTCCGACAAGGTCCGGCACTTCGTTCTAAACGGCATCCATGACGCCGGCGACCACTACTTAATTATGGTCCCAACGGCAATCGTGAAGCCCAAGGCGACCGTCGGGCTCGGGGACACGATAAGCTCGGTTGCGTTTGCGAGCGAGCCGTTTTAGGCTGGTTGGAGTTTTGGTTTGAATTTAGGAAATGTCGATCCGAAAGAGCCGGACATTCTCTCCCAATCAAATGGGATGCGAGCCCTTCTTGTTGAGATTTCATTTTCCCTATTTTATGCTCCCGCTTCCGGCCGCCGCAAGCGCAAGGCAGCTGTCCTTGAGCCTCAGGTTCTCTATATTCAGGCAATAAGTGGCATTCTTGTGGGACGAGCCATAATCATGGATGCATTCGTCAATCGCAAGGCTAGTTGTAAGCCCGAAGCATACTGTGATGTTGTTGTTTTTCTGCGCCATGTACGCCGTGCACTCGTCCCTGGTCGAATTCACTGCGATCAATGTGCAATAGCCAATATCGCGCTTCTGCTCCATGAAATAATAATAGCATCCATCGCGCATGCTCGTATTCTGGGAGATGCGCTCGCAAAGCCCCGGCACCCCCTTGATCTGGGCGATGCTCTCAAAGCAGCTATTCATCAAGTTCCGGCCAGAGATTTCAGCGCAGATCGATTCGTCCATTTTGGCAACCGCTAGCCTTAGGCGGCAATCATCCCTTACCGCCTCCGAATTTATTTTCCCGCAGGATTCCGTGTCATTGGTTGAGATTGCAAAATAATAGGTGCAATCGTCGCGCAGGCGCTTGCCTACCACGCGGCTGCATAAGGTGATGTTCATCTGCGACATCCCCGCTTTTGAAAGGCATTCGTCAATTCCTGTCTTGTTCACAATTCTTAGGCAATATTCGCCATTTGCCTTCTCTAGTGCGAGGTTGTGGTAACATCCATCCCTTTCCCCGATGGGAAGTTTCAAGCAGTTGTACAAGGCGGTTTTCCCTTCGGGAAGTGATGCGAGGCAAAGGAGCCTTGCCCTCTCCCGCGTCACGTTGTCGCAAAGGGATATGGTTCCGGTAGAATTCGCAATCCTGGAAAAGCATTCGTCCTTTATACCCAGATTGAACACTTTTCCGCAGCCCAACGCATCAAGCGCATGCACCGATGAATTCAATATGCATTCATCCTTTGCAATCGAATGGTTGTAGAGCTTTTCGCAATCAGTGATTGTTATGATTTTGGAAGTGGTGTAATTCGAGAGATTGCTGAAATTACCGGAAGGTGTAGGTGTGGATGTGCAGCCGAAGAGGACGATGGCAAAAACCGTCATCAGAACTAAGGATCTCATCCCGCCCCCCTGTAAAATCAAAGCAGCTTCAGCTTCCCGGTAACCGCATCCAGCCTTCCTTCCTCATCCGGGCCAATCACGAGCGCAGTTGCCGTCCCGGCCTTTATCTGCGTATGCCCGGCATCCCTGATGATTATCGCCAAAAGGCCCTTATCCTTGGCAAGGCGCTTCAATTCCGCAAGCTCCCTTTCGCTTTTCACCTTAAGGACTATCTTTTTCTGCCCCTCATGCCACCATTCCTCCGCTTTTCCCGGGTCCCTAACTGCGGTTTCTATGTACCCTTCCACGGATGCGTGCGAGGCCTGCGCGGCTATCTTGCCCTTGCCCATCTCAAGGTCTGCCCTTATCACGATAGCTTGCTTCAACATTACGATTCCGACCCCGATCCTAAACCAGTTGACCTTTCCCATCGCTCACTAGTATTCCATTTCCCAATTGCATTTACCTATAATTCACAAATAATCCTTTGCTTCCCCCCTTATATATTTGAGCGCTTTTTCGCCCTCAACCGCGACCCCGTGCTTCCCGAAATATTTCAGGATGTTGAATACATCGTTATGCAGGAAAGCCTCTGCATCGGGATGGTGTGTGAGAACAGCCTGCCCCACATCAATAATCCAAGGCATTCCCCCAAGCCAGATGATGTTGAATTCGCTCAAATCCACATGCACCAATTTGGCGTTGTGCATTCTCCTCATATCCTCCAATATCAGGTGGAGCGTTTCCTTGGGCTTTTCCATTTCCCCATCCTTAAGCAATTCTCCAGGCACCCCGTCTTCCCCCAGGAATTCCATAACTACTACGTTGTCCTTGTGCTTGATTGGCTTTGGGGTGCGCATGCCCGCCTCCTGGCATAATTTCAGGTTGGCATATTCCTTTTTTGCGAATATCCTAACAAGCCCCCTCTTGTTCCCAGGCACGGAAAAGCGCTTGTCCCCTTCCAAGTACTGCGTCCGGCGCTGGAAGGATGGGCCCTCGAACTTGAAGATCTTGACTGCAACATATTCAACCGGCCTACCTTCCACACTTTTCGTCCCACGATAGACCGCCGCCTCCTTGCCATGCTGTATTGGGAAATCCAGCGATGAGAAGACGCCCTTGTACATGAGCTCCTTTAGCGTCTGGATGGTGATGTTATCAAACACCCTTTCGGAGAATTTGAGCTGGTGCTCCTTGAGCATCTTATCGGCCCGCTCCGGACGCTTTTTCGTGCTGAGCTTCATTGCCATAAATTCAATCATCCAAAAAAAGCGTTATCCAACCAGGGAATTCCTAGAAAAATACTTACTGGCCTTTTGTCTCATTTCAACCTTTCGCTATTTTTACATAACTTTTCTGCATCCTAAGTGCATCATCCTCTATTTCCGGAGATTCGCAGATGATGGTTCCTGAGCAGTTTTTCCCAATCAGCGCATCCGCAAGCATTTCGAAATCCGGCGACTTGGAGGAGATGGGCAAATGGCTCTTCTCCCCTTTTTCCGAAAATGCTATTCCCTCGAAATGGATGTGCAGGGTTTGGAGGTATTTTTTCCCGAAGGCTTCGACGGTTTCTAGAATGCCCAAAAAGTCCCCCTTCCTCTTCAGGCAGCCGTTGCCCCTTGCATGCAGGTGCCCGAAATCGATGCAGGGGTTCACCTTCTCGCTCCCGAATTCTTCCGCGATCCTAAAATTCTCCTCAATTGTACCGAACTGTGCGATTTTCCCCATGGTTTCGAGCGCAATAACCGTATTCGCGATTTTCCTTTTCTTCAGCTCTTCAAGAACCATTCCGATTTGCTCCTTCATCTCCTCAAAGGCCGTTTTCCGATCAAGCTTCCCGTAGAATGCCGGATGGACCACGATGCGCTTTGCCCCCGCAATGCTGCCTATTTTGCAGCTCTCAATTATCCGTATTCGGCTGGCATCCCTTTTGTTCTTGTCCTCGGAGAGAAGATTGATGTAATAAGGAGCGTGGATGGAAAGCGAAACGCCGAATTTTTCCGCGGTCTTCCTGACCTCCTGCGCATTTTCCTCCTTCATCTGGACCCCGTAGACGAATTCCATTTCCATCGCTTGGAGGCCTAACTCGGAAACGCATTCAATCCCCGCAACAGTGTCCCTCTCCTTGAGCTTTAGGGGCACGCCAGCGGTGCCGAAGATCATCATTGCCTTCTTTTCCCCTGTCTCTTTTCCCTTTTTACTCCATACATGTTAGCTTCGGCTACACTCCTCACTTTCTCAGGGTGGGTGCCAGCCGGGACATTGTGATATAAGCCGATGCTGACATCAAACGGCCTTTCCTCCAGCGCGCGTAATTTGTCAGCACCTAATTGGTGCGCTTGCTCGGCTATGTACTCTCGAACGCTTT
>DATDZF010000005.1:0-13123 GCA_035288785.1 Candidatus Norongarragalinales archaeon | reverse complement strand
ATGCGCTGGTTCAGGAGAACCCTTGCCTTCTTACCATCCCCACATCCAATGTCGAACACGTTTTCATAGCTTGTTAGTGCACGGATCCGTCTGCTGATTTTCCTAACCAAATTTAGCTCGTTCAGTTGTATGGCGTATTTCGGGCTTGCCGCAGCATCAATCCAGTTCTGGGCGCCTTCCTTCAGGTATTGGTATTTCAGGGGAATTTCACTCCTCCCGAAAAGTGCGGTAAAGAGCTCCTTTTCCTGGTTTGCAGTATAGACTGCGCCCCTTATGGCATCGGATTTTCCAGTCATCTGCATCATGTCGGGGAGCTCCTTTTGGGGGAAAACGGAATCCGCCATGAGCTTTTTGCGCAATTCCAGCGCCGCTAGCCGCCTGCGCTTATCCAATATGCCAGGCGCCAGGTTGGTTCCCAAATAGATCCGCTCCTTCCTCACCTTCCCGCCCTTCCGGTAGGAATGGCTAAGGAAATACTTCCGTTTCCTATTCTTTTCCCGGACTTCGAGATGCATGAAGGAATACCGGTGACTACAATATTTAAATTTGGCGGTTTAGGTGACTACAAGGGACGAGGATCGGGCATATTGTGGCGGGCAGCGGGCTACGGCACAAACGATTGTGGAATCCACCCGAAGCCACCCGTTGGTCGTTCGTATATATACCGGATTTTTCCTCCTAATCTGCCCGTTGGGGGATAAGGTGGTAGACATGGAGGAAATTGAAGGAAGGAAGGTTTCATTTAAGGAAATGGAGCGGCTCTTGACATTGCAGGAAGTCATCGAGGCTGCCGAGAGGGCGAAAATTCCCCTCCGCATCGACAGGCCCGGCTTTACCCGCATCGTGGTAGATTTGCAGGAATCGCTTCGAAGACCAATTGCGACGGTAGGAAGGGAACTCAAGCTTGGGATTGCCAACGTGTCCTACTAGGGAGGCGAAGGGCTTTTCAGAATGAGGTTTATCTGCGACCGCTAAAATAATCTCACCAGAAGCCACCCCTGCTTTTATTTATAAGCTGCAGCTCGCGTAGCCTTATTTGGAGGCCGTAAAGCGAAGGGTTATATTCAAGTAATTACACAAGGTGATTACAGTCAATGAATACCGGCCTCCATCCGAAATGGAATGGAAGGATGCTCATCCCATCCATCGCCGCGGACAGGGAAATGGCACAGGAGTGGTTATCACTGCAGGAGGTCGCAGGCCGGCTTGAAACCGCCGATAAATGCGGGAAACGCAGGAAAGAAGGGATCCTTGAACTGTGCTTCCAAAAGGGCAACAGGCGCTTCAAAATAGTGCTTGCAGAATCCTTCAGGTATTCGGATGGGGAAATCGTTTTTCTGATCATCCATCTAAAAAGTGTCTCCTGGTGAAAAAATGAAACTCGAAAAGGACTCTTTGAAATGCTATTGCAGCGGAACCGCTTCCCCAGCAGGGTTCCGGATCGAGGGGATAAGAGTCAGGGGCTGGAAATGCGGGAAATGCGGCGAGGAGTACCTCCATCCTGACGATTCCATCAGGATTTCCGCAATCAGGCGGCTGAAATCAAGGCCTATTGAGGCGACGGTCATGATGGCCGGGAACTCGTTTGCAATCCGCATCCAGAAGGAAGCCGCAGTGGCGCTGGCATTAAAAATCGGAGAGAAAATAAAATTGGTGATCGAAGGCCCCAAGAACGCCTCGCTCACAACCCCGTGATCATCCATGGAACTTGGCACAGTAATCTCGACGATGGACTCGCCCACGACCAACCGTTTCTCATTCGTAATAGCAAACGCCTCGGTTGTAAGGAAGGCACGGTTCGTGCAGCTTAAAACCGAGGAGGGGACGCTGCTTGGGGTCGTGCAGGACATTGTGCGCGCCAACCGCTATTTTGAAAGGGCAGAAAGCGTTTCGGAATATGAGAAGAATGGGAAAAAGGCCGGCGCCGGAATCAACTCCTCTTTCAGCGAGAATTTCCCAACAGAGGAATGGGAGTTTGCGGTTGCGCAGTGCGCGGTTCTTGGCGCATACGACACCAACCTTAGGCGTGCATCCTTCCCGGCAGCGCCGGGCGCGAAGGTGCATGATGCTGACTTGAAATTGCTGAAGGATTTCTTCGCATTCGAGGATAGCGGGATCCATATTGGAAAATTGCTAGTGCACGATTTGGATGTCAAATTGAACATGAATAAATTATTCCAAAAGCACCTGGCGATACTTGGAATATCAGGTTCGGGAAAAAGTATTACATCGGCGGTCATGATTGAAGAGCTCCTCCTTCGGAGCAAGGAGCAAGGAAGGCTCGCAGCGGTTGTGTTTGACGCCCACGGAGAGTACGTATCATTCTCGGATAAGAAGCACAATCCTGAATTCGCAGATAAAGTCACCGTAATCAATGCAAACAAAGTGCAGATTGCAGCCAAAAACCTAAGCCCTGGCCTCATTTCCAAATTGCTGCCGGGCATAAGCCATACTCAAATGCGCGATTTGGCGCCCATCCTTGAAATGATGAAAAAGGAGGTGCGCGAGGGTGCAGAGGCATTTGGGCTCGAGCAGATCGTGCAAAGGGCGCAGGCTTCTGATATGAAGGAAAACGTCAAGGACGCCCTGCTTTCATGGCTCTTCGAGCTGCGGAATTTGAAAATCGTAAGCGAACATGATTCGCCGCAATTAAAAAAAATCATCAAGCCGGGATGCCTTGTGGTTTTCGATCTTTCCAGCATAGTGAACATGCAAAAAAAGCAGATAATCGTCTCCTATATTTCTGAAAAGATGTTCGCCCTTAGGAGGAAGGATGAACTGCCGCCATATGTGATGATCGTCGAGGAGGCGCATAATTTCGCGCCTGAAAAGGCGGAGAAGAAATATGCGATCTCTAAAGGGGTAATCAACACGGTTGCAAGGGAAGGGAGGAAATTCGGCGCGAGCCTTTGTTTAATTTCGCAGCGGCCGGTGCAGCTTTCCACAACGGCCCTTTCCCAAATGAACACCATGCTCATAATGAAAATCACCAACCCGTACGATTTGAAGCACATCGCCGAGAGCGCGGAGGCAATTGACGCGGACACCCAAAACCTGATCAGCTCGCTTAGAGTCGGCGAGGGAGTGATAATCGGGGAAGCGGTCAATTACCCTGTTTTCGTAAGAGTAAGAAATAGGAAAACGAAAAAACTTTCGAAGGGGGATTCGTTGGAAGAATTGGCAAAGCATTTCGAGGAGAAGCAATCTCTCGCCGAAGCCATTTCCGATGCGGATGTGAATGATGCGTTTCTGCAGTAGGGAGGGGTAGGGCAACTTAAGGAGCTCCAAATCAGGCTAGTTTAAATTAATTTATTAAATCGACGAGGGCTACCCATCCTATGGCAAAAAAATATCCCGCCTATCTTAAGAAATCAAACCTGCGCCTTATCGGCAGATGGGTGCAGCCGGTGCTGGGAGGGAGCTTTTGGCCGTGGTGGCCGCGCACAAGATCCTTCGATAAATACGGCTTCGAGGGCATCGATGGCCGGATGGCGTTCCTTGACCACAACCATTTCGACATCGCAAAGGATGTTGCGATAATGGAGAACCGCGCAATTGAAGCGCTGGAAACCGAAAACCTCGCATTTTTCAGGAAAGCATATCTCGATTCCATAAAAACGATAAATTGGTTCGAGAAGAAAGGCATCAAAGCCATGCACCAATTCGGGAAGGGCGATGTTCAGGGGTCGATGGAAACCTTTGTGCCTGCAATGCGCGAAATAATCGCACCCTGGAGTGTTGCCATCTTCCTCAGTTACGGGACGGAAAGGTTCATGGAAAGGCTCGCGGAAAGGGAGGGCCTCGATCCGCATTCGGTCGCCTCGTTTGTGCGCGTTCCAAGGCCAACCCCGCTCATGGAATACGAGATAAAGACGCGCAAGATAGCAAATGAGCTGGAAGATGCGGGATTTACAGAACGGGCAATGATGAAAAGCCCCAGGGACGCCCTCAAAATGCTAAGGAAAGCCTCACCCACCATTTACGACGAACTCATTTCTCACGTTAAAAAATACGAATGGATAGGAACGCACCATTTCTGGGGAGAGCCGCTCACTCCGGAAAAATTGATCGATCATGTCCAGGAGCTTGAAGGTGAGGCGCAGCCTGGACGCAAAGACCCGCCACCGCATCTTGCCCATGTTTTCAAGACCGCCGGCGAGCTGGCATACATAAGGCAGCTATCGGCGGAGATCTCGGATATCATCATTTACGGGCTATGGCCGATGTACCGCGCCGCTGCGGCGATTCTTGGAAGGCCCGGCAGCCAGATATGGCTAACAGGCTCCGAATACCTCGAGGGGTTTGAAGGGATTGTAATGCCATCAAAGGCGGCCCTTGATGAAAGGAAAAAAACTTACGGAATTTTTGAAAATGAAGGCAAGGATGTCGTGATTATTGGGAGCGAACTCCAAAAACTATTGCCTATCCTTCTTCCAAAGGTCAATACCTCCATTCGGGAATGGAAGGGCACAATTGCATGCAAGGGAAAGGCACGAGGAAAGGTGCGAATAATAGAGCTGCCGGAGGATGTGGCGGAATTGAAACTTGGCGAAATCCTTGTCACCAACCAGACGACCCCGGATTTTGTGCCTGCGATGCGAAGGGCCGCCGCTATAGTGACCGATGAGGGCGGGCTCACATGCCATGCCGCGATAGTTTCAAGGGAACTGGGGAAGCCCTGCATCGTCGGGACTAAAATCTCTACGAAATTGCTCAAAACCGGCGATTTAATAGAGGTTGATGCGGAAAAGGGGACCGTTAGGAAATTACAGGCGAGGGATTAGTCGCCAACATAAATTGCCTCCCTGACCTTCCGGAAATGCGGATCGCCGGTAAGGACTCTTGCGCCCTCCTTCCTTGCAATTGCAAGCGTGAACGCATCGATCAAGGGAAGTTTTTCGATTAAGTGAATTTTTCCGGCCTCTACTGCAACATCTATGGATAGTTCGCAAAATCGCATTTTGGACTTAAGGTCCTCCAAAGTCTCCATTGCTGCCTTTTCCCCTTTTTCCTCACTTATCCGGTAGAAAATTTCCGATGCAATCAGCGGGGAATACAATAGCTCGTCAGCAGATTTAAAGCGCTCCTTAATTTCCTTCGCTTTTTCGGAGCCCCTGAGAAGTTCTATGACTGCCCACGAGTCCGCAAAGATTTTCAATGCCATTGTGTCTCACGATCTCGTAAAAGTTTGTTTGGGTCGGTTCTTTTATCCAAAATGCCCTGCAATTCATCCCAGCTTCTTGCGGGCTTCACGATAACCCCCGTACCGTTATCGTTTAAGGAAACTAGGGCATCTTTGCTTTTGAACAAAGGCCTGAAGGATTTCGGTATCAATATTCGCCAGAACGAATCTATTGTTGCTGCTTTCACAATATTTCCCACCTTTTCATCACCTTACCAAAAGCATATTTTTTACCAATAATTCTAAAATTTGGTATTTTTATAGCTTTTGGTAAGATAATAACATAGCCAACGGTTCAACCTCCCATCAATGCCACTGTGTTTCCCTATCTCTGACAAGTTCTTTAAGGTCGACCTTTTTCTTCAAGAAACCCTGCATTTCTTCCCAAGTAGGAACGCGTTTCTCTTTCTTTTTTCTTCTCGAGCCCTTTTTCTTCATAAAATCACTCCCTCTGATTCCAAAACATCCGCTTCTTCGACACCTATAGGGGAACACATTTCCCCTACTCGTGTCACGCAGACTTTGCATCTGCTGAACCGCGAAGCCTTGCTTCACGGTCGCCTCTACCCCATTATTTGTCATCATTCGCGTTGGTTCCAAAGCATCCGCTTCTTCTGCAGCTGCTCTTTGGCCAAATTCAGCAAATGGGTTCCCAACCTAAGCGCCTCATCCGGTGACATCTTGAAGCCGATGGTGCCAATCCCATTCATCATCCTAAGGGTTATGATGCCATCCCTCGGGTAAGTGTTATTCACGGTCGGGGGATCGGTTTCCAGCCGAAGCGTGCTCTTGTGGGACTCGCTCTTCTCATCCTTGAACCAGTGGGTAATTTCATCTTCTATCATTTGCGTTCACCTGCAAAAATGGGTACAGCAAGAGTGCAAATCCGAGTTTATAAGCAATTTGAGGGGTGAGTTCGGGTGGCTAGGTTTTAGAAAGAAGCAGGTAAATCCTCCTCTTCCTCGCATTCCTCTCGTTCTCAATTTCAATCCGGACCTTGAAGCCGGCGTCCTTGAACGCCTTCCCCGCAAGCATCATCTCCTCCTCGCTTCTGGGGTAGAATTGGATGAGCGCCTTTCCGGAAGGCTTGAGGATCCGGTAAAATTCGCCAGCAGTTTTCTTCAAATCCGCCTTCCCTTCGAAATCCATCCGTGAGGTAACCCATTGGAGAGCGGAAATGCTTACGATGCCGTCAAAATTCGAATCCAGGAAAGGAATTGAACGCATGTCTCCCAATTTTACTGCTAACTTCCTTTTTTTGGCAATGGCAAGAAGCTCCTTTGAAACATCAATTCCCTCAACCTTGAACCCGAGCGCTTTTAGGATTTTCATTCCCAAACCAGTTCCGCACCCCACATCCAATAATTTGGAATGGGGCTGGAATTGAACGAGTTGCAACCCCCTAAGTAAAATTTTTTCCTGAATATGGCGAATGGCGTTCTTCTCATAGGCGGCGCCTTCCATAGAGTAGAACTCCCCCGCATTCCCTTTGAATTTCTCTTCCGGCCTTTCCCGCCTCACTTTCCAGCCCATATACCAGAACCGGATTTATTTGAACCGCATTTATATTAAACAGGAACGGATTAAGGGGTATATGGCGCAAATACGAAGCATTACCAGAAAGCGCACGCTATGGAAGGACTTCGAGCTTGCGGACACGCCTTGGAAGAAGACAAGGGGGATAATGTTTAGGGAAGGACTGGATAGGCCGGTACTGTTCATATTGGAAAAGGAGAGCATCGCAAGGGCGGCAATCCACTCCTTTTTCTGCCCCATCCGGTTTGATGCTATTTTCCTCAACGCAAAAAGGGAGGTTGTGGACGTGAAGGAAAGCATCGGCGCCTGGAACCCATATATTGCCCCAAAAAAACCCGCAAAATATTTCATAGAATGCAATGCGGGGGAGGCAAGGAAGCTAGGGATAAGGATAGGGGAAAAATTGGAATGGGAATGATTACTTCAAGGATGGAGAATGCAATAAACCAAAGCGGCAATATCCCCAATTATTTTGAGCGCTTATTTTCAGTTATTTCTGCCGGAACTCTATTTCCATAGGATCCTTGAGGAAATCGAACAGTTTGGGATTCTTCAGGAATAGGTTGTAAGTTTTGCCTTCTTCTATCTTGAGGGCCGTCTGGGGGTTCACCAGCCGGTTGAAATCATGGGCCGGCATTTCCTGCAGCTTGCGCGCACCGGAGTAGCTCATGTTCCGCTTCTTTTCATTCTGCAAATAATAATACGCCGCACCGCGCTTCTGCTTGTAGGGCATGTAATCGCTCTTGAACTTCCACTCATTGAGGTTGTCCATGACAAGCATTTCCGAGGAGGCATTGATCGTGGTGTGCCCGAAATTCGGGGGTATGATCACCTTGTCCCCCGCTTTCGCGTGCACCAAAAACACTGCCAGCACCTCATTGGAGACCATGCTCTGCTTTTGCTGGAGAAGGTAGTAGGCTTCCCCGCGGAGGATTTCGTACAACTCGGGATAGGAGAGCTTGGACGTGGCCATTTCATGGTAGTGGCCGTAGGTCTTGTTGAATTCTGCGCCGATTTTCATTGGCGGCAGGACGGTTATGTCAAAGCGCAGGTGGGAATTCTCAAACAGCGCTGCATCCTCTTTCCTCTTCACATCCCGGTACATGTAGTAAAGCGGGGTTTGGGGCGGCATGCTCCTTGCAGCAGTGACATCGCTTAGCACATCCAGCATCTGCCGAAGAATGCGCACGTCCGCTTTGTGCGTTACGCCATCAACCAGCAAATCATATGCCTCTGTCAGCTCAAGCTGCAACGGGGGATTTTCGAGTTTCATTTAGATCTTCCCAATTACTAGGACATCAAGAAATAAAAACCACTTAAAAAGAACGGGCCCGGTGGGATTTGGACCCACGACCTACAGCTTAGAAGGCTGTCGCTCTATTTTCCCAGACCCTCCTTCTCCATTCCGCAGAGCAAAACCCTTTCTTTTTGAACCCAAGGGCTTTTTTCTTTCGGGAACCTAAAAGAGCCATACTCTTTGAGGCCGAGAAGAACCTTGGTTCTTCCCGGAGAAAAAGGGGCTTCCAGGCTGAGCTACGGGCCCAAAAAAGCAGGTGCCATTGGGCGCGCCGCAGCTAATTTTCCAATCCAAACAATAAAAACAGTGCTATTTGGGCATAATTACAGATTTGGCTATACCCTTAGCACAACTCCAAATCCCTCGAGGAACGCGAGGATGCCAGGCACCTGCGATGAGAATTGCATGAGCGCAATGGCGAATGCGAGGA
Source organism: Candidatus Norongarragalinales archaeon (assembly GCA_035288785.1). Classification (GTDB taxonomy): domain Archaea; phylum Micrarchaeota; class Micrarchaeia; order Norongarragalinales; family SBBD01; genus JACRGC01. Next base: position 4,678 of record DATDZF010000005.1, on the reverse strand, counting down.
TCGCAAGCAATCGCAGCTTTGGGTACTTCAGCCAGATGAGGTATGCGATGCCGGCAGCGGGCGCGATGACTGCCCAGAAAAGCAGCAATACGAGCTCCTTGTCCGAGAAAAGCATGTCGACCTGCTCGGCTAGGCTGCCTACAGCAGAAAAATCGTGCCCTTTTAGCTGCATCAGGCCTTTTGGGCGGCCGAATGCCGAGCGCAGCGCGGATAGGATGGGAATCACTTTTTTGAAATATATTTGCGAGAATATTCTGAATCTTGGGCCGTATATAAAGGTATTCCCAAATTTTCCGGAAAAAATTATCCGGAATCAACGGGTTGTGCTTTTTTCCATCCGGGAATACAAGGGAAAAACCAAGCATTAGGAGCAGGATTGGGATAATTAATTGAGAATAACCCGCATCATTCCATCATCCCGAATCGTTTATTTTGGGACTTTGCGCGGATTTTTTGCCAAAAAGAAGGAAATAAGAAAGACCCAGTAGCACCGCAATTGCCGGAACAGCGAGCAACGATAAGTCCTGCGATTTTGCATTGGCGGCAGGCATCAAGCCGGTGCTTAGTTCGCTTGCCAATAGGTATGCGGTAAAGAAATGCCCTGAATCGAACTCTCCCTTGGCCTTTTCCAAGGCTTCACCCGCCCCATTTGCACCCCCGAATTGCTCTTGCCGCCTATTTGCCCCATCAAGTTCGCTTCTGGCCATGTCCCTTATTTTTGCATTTGCAGTAATTAGGGCCAGCAGCGCCCCTTCACCGGAATCCATGGTTTCCGATATCATATTTGCAGAATATTTTTCGGCATCCCCCACTTCAACCGCGTTATTAATTTGCGAAAGGTCACGCATGAGTTTTTCAAGCGAAGTCTTTGCGGCAAGGCCCGACTTATACGCCGTATTTGAACCCACGCCGTTTCCAGCGTTGATTTCCGGCTGGAAAAAAATGGCAAAGTCGGAAAGGGCGTCTTGGGAGCGTAGGGCTAAATCCGCATAGCCGGCAATGGCATCCGCTTTCTCACGTGCTTTTAGCGCCGAAGCATTATAGTCCTCCTGCATACCCGTATCAAATTCCATTGCAGCTAAGAGCGCATCGGCATAGCTGCGTGAAAGAATACCAACCGATAGGGATTTCAATTTATCCAGAAGTTCGCTGCGGCAGCCGGAATTGCACCGCGTCCGTGCCAACGCGAGCTTAGCTTCAAGCATTGACTTCAGGTCTTTTTCTGCCGATGCCAAGGCGGATATCGCCCCGTCAAAATCATTCCCCTCCGCGAGCGCTTCAGAGTGCATAATAAGGCCTTCGAGTTCAAGGCCGAACTGCACCTCATATCCGCGTTCATGCATGAACAAGGCAGCAATCCGCAGAAGCGCTGCTTTCTCGTTAAAATTGAATGAGGAATCGGAGTATTCGCCTGCCAATTGCAAATTTTCAAGTGCCTTTAGGTAGTTGCCCTCATCCAGGGATTGCCTAGTTTTTTGGATGGAAAGCATATCGCTCAGGCTTCCCGAGGAGTTTATTGACATAAGTTCCCGCTCTAGAAGCTCGGAGATGGGATTATTGCAGATGAGTTTCAGCGTCAGCTTTTTTTCAAGGCCCTGCGGCCATTCCCCGGCCTTAAGCGAGAATACCAGGTAATTTCCTTTCGAGGAATCCGTGAATTGGAAATCTGATTGGAGAACGAGGATTTTTGAAATGTCGCATTCCCCGAGGCTGCGGTATTCGATTTCTGCATGCGGCAAATCAAGTGCAATGTTTGCATAGTCGAATTCGATCGTGAGGGAAGAATTGCTTTTGCCTATTGCTTTTTGGGAAAGGCTAAATGGATCTTGAATTGTGAAAATGGCAGATAGGGCATTGTCACCAGGAAACGCCTCCGGCACAATTGTGAGCAAATGGTCGGCAATGGAGCTTTCATAACGGCCGGCATATTCGACGGCGGCGAGTGCGGAAGGCGCATCGAAAATTATAAGGGGGTTCGAGCTTCGGGAGGTGCGGAATTTCACCGTCTTTCGAAGCCGCACCTCGTCCTGGTTCGCCACCTCAACAGCAGCATCCGAGGAGAGGATAGAATTGGCAATTGCCTCAAATTGCAGGACTGCAAAATACACGGGGGCGGGTTCCCCGATTGCAAGGAAGAGCTTGCCGTTTTCTCTTGCCAATGACAGGCCGCTTGTCGCATTCAGCAGGACGCTCCCCAATGGCAGGGCAAGCGGAACCTTGACGTTATTGGCATTAAATCCCAGGAGGTTTTCGAAGGAGACATAGGCAGTAAACATTGTTTGCGTATCCGGGGGCGCCGGATCGGATATTTCCGTTATTGCCATTGTGCTCAGGAGGTGCTCCGAGATGATTTTAGGTTTTTGCGCATCCAGCTTCTCCGATTCCCTCACGATGAATTTCTCAAGATCGGAAAGCCTTCCAAGGTTTGATCCGGCATCCAGCTGTCCAGCATCGAAAAAATCGGCGAACCCCTCGAGTATTATGCGGCTCTCAGGCGAAAGATATTCAGCCATGCCGTTTAGTTCGTAATAATCCTTGGAGAGGTGCCCGAACTTTTCGGTTGCTTTTTCAATGATGGATTCTTCGACTTGTTTCTGCTGCCCCTCTAGCTGCTCAAGGAGGCCAAGATCTGAAGTAAAGTCCATTTCCGTAAGCGATGCCTTCAGGGCCATAGCAGCGCTCTCCTCACCGAATACATCAAGGCCATCCTGCTTTGCCTTTGAGATAGTGGAATCAAGGCCCTGCACGTTCCCCTTCAGCTTTGTTAGTTTCAAAGCCGCGGTATCTGTTGCTGCCGCCTCATCCAATATTACGGCAAGGTTTCGGATAAGCTTCGCCTGGAAATTTATTCTGTCCCCTATGGGATCTGATTCATCATAGCGATCGCGTTCCTTTCGGAATTCGCCGAACTTCCTGGTGAGGAACGAATGCGCAAGCGGCTGGCCTTTTTTTCCATCTATTGCATCGGCTACGCTGCCTTCCATTTTCCCCTGTAAATCCGCTAGTGCTACTTCAAGTGATTCGGATCTGGCAAGCAGCCTTTCTGCCCTCCCAACTACCTCAGAAAGCGCCTTTTGGGCGTTGGATAATTGGAGAACGGAATAAGCCAAATAACCCCGCTCCTTGGATGAAATTGCCCGCTCGGAATCCGCACGAAACGATTTTGCCCTTTTGACCATTGCCTCCAGCTCCAGCGCCTCATCGAAAAAGGAGGCAGAATCGGCTGCATTAAGTTTGCTTTCAGGGGCCAAATAGAGTATATTCCGGCTAACCTCGCCAATCTTCCTGCGCTTTATCTCTGCAATTGCCTCCTCCCCCGAATACAACGCAGGCACATATTGCCGCGAAAGGTTTAAATTGAAAAATTCGAGCTGTTTTGCAGCGCCACCAAGCCTGCGTGCGAAAATTGAGGCCTCGTGGACTGCACCCCCCTTACCAAGAACCAGGTAGAAATATGCGGAATTGCCTCTAAGATTCGGAAAATCTGACCAAACCTTCGCAAGGCCTGATGCGGCCGCGAGCACTTTTGATGAAAGGGGGCTTCTTGGCTGTTTGGATTTCAAGTCCTCCTCAAATGCCGCCTTTTCTTCCAGAAGCCCCGCGGCAAAACCATCCTCGTCCCCCTGAACCATATCCAAATCACCGGATTTGGAGTCAATGTGAGAAAAAATGGCGGCCATGGCAAGGGAGGCGTGATTTAGCGAGTCGAGCGCATACTGATGGCAAATTATCGAGGCGGCATGCTCCATCTGGCCGGGAGTTACAAGGGGGGAAGAACCATATCTGGAAACCGCCCTTGCAGAAAGGAAATTTTGCCGCGCCTGTTCATAATATGAAATTGCCAAAGGTGCATCCATTGGCAAATCGCTCCTGTCTAGGAATTCGAATTCGAAATTAAGGGGGCTGCAGCTTTCTGGGAATGCAACCAATGGAAGGAGGACTGCAGAGGGACGCGTTTCAAATAGGTGGCTGAATTCGGGGAGTGCATCGCATGTGCATGCAAGGAGCGCAACTGCAAAAAGCATTTTTAGGAGCATCCAGATCCCTCGCCCCCACACCTGTTACCATAACGGCCCCAAATAAATCGATTGCGTTGATGAGAAATCAACATGCGGTTTATTTTTATGCCAGAGGATGATGAAAACCGGACTGTAGCTTAATGGCTGATTTTTAGGCTTCATTTGGGCCAATACTCGGCCCCTTCACGATATAATTTAAATCCCCGTTTCATTCTCATTTCGTTCCTTGAAGAGGGGGCGTAATGGAAAGGAAAGGGCTGGTGCTAGTAATAACGTTTTTTTGCCTTCTTGGCCTAGCCGGTTCTGCAACCGTTGTGAAGCAGTTCAATGCCTCGGATTACTACTTTGCAAAAGGGACGCTGCTTTCGGGGAATATAAACAACACCAATATTTCGGATTCCATTTCCCTTAGGATGCTTGAGGCGGCATACAACTCCACGAATGGGATGGCTAGCTTCCAGCTAAGTGCGAGCGCCACAACCGCGCAGTACCAGCAGTGGCTTGGCACAGGCTGGGATGCAACCGGGGCTGCGAGCACTCCGCCGGTCACTGCGGGAACAGTGCAGTTCACACGGATCCGGGCAAGCCCTGCCAAGGATGAGAAATTGCTCGTGACCTTGGATTCGAACAGCGACATTGATGCGCAGGTATGGGATGGA
>DATDZF010000004.1:0-12859 GCA_035288785.1 Candidatus Norongarragalinales archaeon | reverse complement strand
ACTGAAAATGCGGAGATGTACCCGTCAGGAACTGAACTCGTATCTCCCTCTACCTCCAATTCCGAGCCCACCCTGAGGAAGATGCCGCTTCTCCTTGCGTCCGGATCGAAATATGCCGCGAATTTGCCCACATACGAATTGCCCGGCATGATTTTAGAAATAATATTGCTCGAGTTCTGGAAATCCACAAATCCCCTGAATTCGATTTTCAGCTTGGTTGTGCTTGTGGTATTTTTCAGCGCGACCTCCCGCGTTAGCGTTTCATCCGGCTTAAGCTCATTATCCAGGAGGGAATATTCCGCCCCAAAATAGCCGGATGCGGTGATGTTGAGCGAGTGCTTCCTCATTGCCACCAGTTCAATCTCGCAGGGATTTGCCTTGCACGAAATCGCCTTCGTTTTCTTGTTTACGGAGTCCGTCGATATGGCCATGAACGAAGGTGTCATTTCGGAAAGTACCGGTTTGCCGCTATCCAGGTCGAGCGCGCGAAGCATAAGTTTTCCGCGCGGATAAAGCAGAATTATTTCGATGCTTGCGCTCGAATTCAAATCAAAGCTTTTCTCCCCGGCAAGGCTGCCGCCTGCAACCTTGAGCTGGTAATATTGCCTGGCAATCCTTGCTGCAAATTCGCCCTTAGGGTTGCTCGCCCTTGCCCTTATGGGCGGTACCACATTCCCATCCTCGTCAAGGAAGAGCAGCGACGCATTGGCAATTGCTTTCCCATCCTCATTTATGACGGTTAGTTTCAACTCTGCGGTATTTTCCGGAGTTTCCTTTATGAGGCCTATTTCCTTTTGCTGGCCGCCCGCGATGAATAGCTTGGAGTAAAGATAGCCATTTGCCTCTATTATTGCATAATAGGCGCCGATATTCAAATCGAATTTTGCCATGCCGCTGCTATCCGTGCTTCCCTCGAAAAGCAGCTCGTTCTTGAGGTTGAATATTCGTACCTGGGCTGCTAGAAGTGGCGATTTTCCATTGGCATCAAATACCTTGATGGAGGTGGAATTGTCGCTTTTCACCTCAAGCGGCTCTTTTTCAAGCCGGAATGCTATCCTGCCATCCTCCTTAATTGATGCATCCTGCCGCCCCTCCTTGAAGCCATCCGCAGCTGCAACAACTTTTAGCCGCTGGCCCAGGTTAAGGCTAGTGAAAATTGAAATCCCATCAGCTGTCCTTTGCATGAGGAAGGGTTCGATTCCCGCTCCCGCATCAAAAAGCCTTACAACCGCTTCAAGTGGCCTTCCCGCCTCATCCGTAACTTTTACCTGCAGCCTTCCGAAAATTTGCTTTCTTATTAGCCGGAGGTTTGCCGTTCCTTGATAGTTCTTCAAACTAAGGTATGCGCTTTCATACCCGTCCTTGCTTGCCAGCACGGAAAGCTGGCTGTTTTCGGGGAAGGAAATCTCGGCCTTGCCTTCGGAATCAGTAAGTGCATTCTTTTGCAGGCCGCTTGCAGTTACCTCAATTAGAGCGCTGCTAAGGATTTGGCCGGAATCATCCATAGCCATGAAGGTCATTGCAACTTCCTTCATGATCTTTACAAGTGAAATCTCGAGTTGGCCATTTTTATTAAGGACCAAAGCCTTGACTGCGGGCTCATAGCCAATGCTGTCGATTTTAACCGTGTATTCCCCAGGTGGCAGGTTATTGAATATGGCTATCCCTTCCTCGTTGCTGGTTTCGCGAAATTCCCCCGTTGCTGAAATTGCCGCCACTGTCACGCCCGCAACTGGCTTTCCTTCCGAGAGGATGCTTATTTGAAGCGTTGCGGGAATTAGCGCAGGCGGGCGCAGGGCAAGTGCGGCCAGGACGATTATGCTGATTATCAGGAAAATGAATACGGGGAATGAGGGTATTCCCCTGCCCTCGATTGGCTCGATGAAGAATTTTTCCGCGGGGACATGCAGTTTCTTGTCCATAAATTCCATCAAGTCGTAATATCCGTCCTCGATGCTTGAGTAAATGCCCATGCGACTGATCGGACTAATTATAATTGGCTCTTTTTTAAAGCTGCTGCTGTGATGGGAAATGATGGTTAGGGCGGGGCCTTCTGCTGCGGATTTCCGCATCAACCTTCGCTTTGCATGGGGTTTGCAATCCGGATTTATAGGTCAAAATGGCCCTTCACCACTTTTAGAATACCTATTATCCTATCCGTCGGGTGCGCATCGGGTTTGGGTTTGATGGTGAACCGCTTGTCAACTCCCGGTCGGGGAATTTGTGCGCTTATCAAAATCTGGTTCAACAGGCCTACCCTTCCCAATTCAGTCCTCAGATCGTGGATGTCCGGCTCAGTAAGCGCAATTGGGAACACATGAAATCCTTTCTCGGGCATATTGGCATCAACGAGTTCAAAATGCGGTCCCGGGAAGATCTGTCTGATCGATTGTATAAGCGTTCTTGCAGCAGCATGGTCTTCGGTTTCAGGCATTCCATCACCAGCTACCTTTTTTCCTCCTTATGATTAAAAAGCATATGCCTGCCGCTAGGGATAAAAAAATAAGGAAATGCGGAAAAAATAGTGCTGCGTATCAACAACAGTTGACAACAACGTGTTTTACGCTGCATTGGAAAGAAATTTCACTGAGAATATCTCTTAGGCCGTTTTGATCATTTCATTAAAATCCATGAAAAATACGGCTAAGAGAATGTGTGATTACGGCCTTTAGTAGCGGTTGGCTCAAGGATCGCTTGCGCTTTCCTCTTACACCTCCGCCCTATCGATCTCATCTGCTATGAGCGGCCTATGCGGTTTCGTTTTAGGCACGGCTTCGTCCTTAGTTAGGCCACTATCCTTTTCTATTTTCTGAAAAAGAAAAGTGTATGCCTTCAGGACTTATCCGTTAGCGCGTAGCTACGCAGCTTACCTTGGAAGATAGCTGCCATACCAGCGGCGCCGGTTCCCCGTTCCTCTCGTACTCAGAGAACCTTACCCTCAAACCGCAATGCACTTCTAGGAGATGCCACCGAACTGTCTCGCGACGTTCTGAACCCAACTAACGTAGGTCTTTAATGGATGAACAACCCAACCCTTGGCGGCTCCTGCACCGCCAGGATGACCTGAGCCGATAGCGATGTACCAAACCGCGTGGTCGATTATTTCCCTCACGGAAAGCAATCCCCAGCGATCGTACGAACATTAAATCAGGTTTCAGCTTGCGCTGACATCTCTAGACTTAAGAAAGAACTTCAAAGCACCAGCTATGCCAGTGCAATCCAAAACGAAGACTAATGCTCATACGTTGCCAAAAATCCAATCCTTCATTTTCCTCATGTCATCAAAAAATGGAGATATGAACTCTAGCACGCGACGAGCCTGTTTGAGGTTCCGCCCAACAAAAGACGAATTCGTAAAAGCATCCGCTAACTATGGTTATAATTAGTGAATGCCAAAAAAATTCTAGAAAAAATAATTGTTGAACGAAATTACCCCCGGGGTAGCTTGTCTGACAGAACAAGGCCTCATTAACAGGCCATTGTTGTTCGTTAACCCCCACTTTCGTGTCTGCGACCCATTTTGTTAAAGTCACAGTCAGGCCAGCATTTGTGTTTAACCCTCTACAGAGCGGTTCTGACGCTCCTGAGCTGACCTTTGGGCACCTTTGTTTCCTTATCGAAGGTGTACCGCCCCAGTCAAACCACCCACCTGCAGCTGTTTCTTTTGCAAGATGAGACTCGTAGTCAAATATTAGCAGTGTCACAATTTCGCCTATCCGCACCCCGGAAGGTGCGACATGACGGCTCCTGCTTACGCTTTGAACACCCAACCGCGAATCAACAACAGGCTATGGTTAAGCTCCACGGGGTCTTCGTTTCCCCCTAGAAGTTCTCAGCATGTTCACTGAGTAGTAGGTTCACCAGGTCTGACGCAGGGACAGTGGGACACTCGTTACGCCATTCATGCGTCGACGGGGAGTGCTTCATGGAATATAAAACCTTTTCCTCGCCCTAATTTTTGGATTGAATGGCATATTGGCAATTCTGCTCTAAACAAGCAACTAAGACATAACTCTAAAGATGCGTTCTGAATCTTTTTCAGAAGCACTCTCCTAAGCCGCCAATTAAGCGGCGAGGTATTACGCTACCTTAAGAGAGTCAGAGTTACTCCCGCTTTTTGCTAGCCCTTCACCAGGTTGAGACCCGGGTTCAGGTACTAGTAGTGAGCAGGCGTCAGCCATCGTATACAGCCTTTCGACTTAGCGATGACTTGTGTTTTTGTTAAACAGTCGATGTCCCCTGGTATACAGCCTCCATCAGAAATAGAAAAATCCGTCGCTATCAACCACATCATAGATCAGAGGTTGTTCTTGATCGTCATATTCTCTTTCTTCTGCTGGAAGTCACTGCGACCTACAAATCCCCATCGATAAATCTTTGAAGAGATGTAGGCACCCATTATACCGAAGGTATTGGGCCAATTTGCCGAATTCCCTTGCGTCAGTTCTCCTGTCACGCCTTAGCTTTTTCAGCTAGGGGCACCTGTACTGGTTCTCGGTACGGTCTCATGGAAAAATTCATACACCCTTTTCAGGGGCTTTTGGACTCGGCCAAACTCGTCGCTCATCGCTGTTTGTTCTGATGCTCCTCTCAACGAGACTTCTCAGAAATGTCCAGCTTGAATATTTTTGCAAATACTTGGCGTATCCACAAGCGTTAGATGTATGCTTGCGTTGCCGCGCTCATCCATAAGGCAGCCGAATATTAACGGCTTTCCCTTTCCGCATCACGGTTACGTTTAGCGTTAGGACCGGCTAACTCTTGGCTGATTTGCCCCAAAAATCCCCCATTTAAAAATATGCAAATAATAAATCCGGATTTTCCCCCTCACAAGCATGGCTTGCGCAAGAGAATCGCAGAAATAATATTCGCTTCAATTAGAAGGATCTTGGTTTAGCGTTGCCAAGAAACCCTTGCCCTTTCGGCGTCCAGGATTCTCGCCTGGAATAGATGCTACTAGCACCAAGATATTCATAACAAGCTGGTCCATTGGACCTCACGGCCCAACTTCTATCCAGCCCGTTCGCCCTCCTACCAAATTTGCATCACAGATGCAATTCCATGGTATCGGTGACCGGCTTGAGTCCCGATAGTTTACGACGCCACAAACCTTGACGGGTCCGCTGTTACGCGTTGTTTAAAGGATGGGAGCTTCTGTTCCTACCTCCCCGCTGTCTGAGATCTATGACATCTTGCATTTACACTTAGCCGGCTCTTTGGGACCTTAACCACAGTAGGGGTCGTTCCCCTCACGGAACCCGCGCTTACCTCGGGTATCCCAACTCCCCGCTTCTGCGACTATAATAGCTTCGGAGTTTGACAAGGAGGTGAGGATATTACTCCCCGCTCCCCCAAATCAGTCGCTCTACCTATTATATGTCTCGACGGAGGCTGTACTAAGATACACTTCGGAGGGAACCCGCTAACGCCAAGCTCGAATGAACTATCATCCCTAAACAAGCGTCACCCGATCGGATATACCAGAAACGGTTGCGGGCCTCCACCATCCGGAAGGACGGCTTCGCCCTGCGCTCGCTTAGATCGCTTTGGCTTCGGGTCTCATATTAGTGACTTGACGCTAATTACAACGCCGCCCCTCCCATCTTGCGATGGTGCGGGCGCCTCGCTTTCGCTTCGCTCAATGCTCGCCACTCCTATGAACTCCTTGGCTCTTGCTTCAAGAAGTAGGGTGCAACTTCGCAGTCCCTTGCGGTCATACCTGCTTTTAAGCCGCACCTTAATGTAGCCATTTCAGTTTCATGCACTTTGCACTGCCATTTTTTGGCTGCTTTTCAGCTTTCCCTCACGGTACTTAATACGCTATCGGTCTTGGGGTATATTCAGGGTTGGAAGTTAATACTCCCATTCAAACTCGGAAATCGCCGAGCCCTACTCGAGGCCTCCTCACACCCGGCATCGCTTTCGCCTACAGGGCTTTCACCTTCTATGACGTCGTTTTCCAACGAACCTTGACTAGCTTGCCGCGCTAAAAGAGGGGCCTGACACACCACATATGCTTCTCCCTTGCGGGGAAGATTCGGTTTGCCCTATTATCCGGGTTCATTCGCATTACTACCGGAATCTCTGTTGATTTCTTTTCCTCGCCTTACTAAGATATTTCAGTTCGGGCGGTCTTCTTTCCTCTCGGAAAAATTCGGGGATCCCCGGATCAAAGGCTGCATGCGCCTACCCGGGGCGTTTCGCCGCTTGCCGCGCCCTTCGTCGTTACCCAAGCCAAGCAATCCACTGAACGGCTTGTAGCACTACTCTCAGTGAAATTCTTTCCTATACAGCTTCATAAACGGAACTGCGCCGCCTAGGTGGCAGCGCATGATTCCTCAGCACTTTCATTCCGGAAAACCTCCCTTGCGAGGGTGGACTCACTCCCGGAACCGCATTTCCTTATGTGCCTCCTGCAGAAATGAATCTGCGAGGGGACGATAAAAATTTTTTCAGGCCGCTTTCCTAACTGGCTCGCGCCTTGGCGTAATGCCGACGATTTTTTCCTCCATTCTTTGCTCAAATATTCTCTTTCCTACTCCGTGTATGCCTGTGATGTGGTGCACGAGGTCGCGCCTTAGGGCATCCTCCATTTCAGGCCTGATCTTCCCAATTCCGCGAAGGTTGTGCATCGCTGTTGAGACCATGCTTTCGACTTCCATGCGCTCCCCATTGTGGCCGGCCATGTAAGCATCGAAGGCGATCCTTACGCCTTCCGTGAATGCGCGCTGCTTTTGCCTGCCAAAATCAACGTGCTGCCTTATCCTCAGGGCTAGCCCCCCTACATGCCCCTCAACAACCGTGAGGTCGTGCCCTGATAGGCCTACTTTGTCTGCCAAGACCTTCCTTACCGCGCTGATCATCCTCTGATCCATGATATCACTTGTTATGGACTCGGTGGGATTCTCTCGCCTTGCTTTTCTTTTTCAAAAAAAGAAAAGCGTATGGCGCCGCAAAAGAAAAACGATTTTCACTTTGCAAATCCCATTTCTTTGGCGCGGAGCCATCGCACCTTTCTCCCGCGAGAACTTTGTTCTCGGGGGCCGCAAAGAGCTAAAAGCTCTTTTCGGTTTAAAAGAAAGGGGCAAGGCATTTGAACCCACGGCCTCGTGCTTGCAAAGCACGCGCGCTACCGCTGCGCCACGAGCCCATTAAATTTTTTAGGGGAAAATATGGGAATCCATACTCTCCTCCATAAAACATTACTTACCTGTTGCAAAAATTACTCTGCAACAATTGCATGCAAAATGTTTGAAAATTTTCAGGTGCTGAGGAATTACAATCCAAGGAATTGCGGAAGAAATCACGCAACTCACACAAAATTGTCAACCTTAGTTCATCGTTCTACAAAGCGACCACCGGTCGCAATGCTTTGCGATTAATTGAGGTGATCTAGCCGCAGGTTCCCCTACGGCTACCTTGTTACGACTTAATCCACCTTACAGAGCTATACCTCGACTTGACCCAAAAGCCAAGCCTCAATACAGCCCCGCTTGGTTGACTTGACGGGCGGTGTGTGCAAGGAGCGGGGACATATTCACCGCGCGATGATGACACGCGATTACTAGGGATTCCAGCTTCACGGGGACGAGTTTCAGCCCCCGATCCGGACTTGGGCGGAGTTTATGGGATTACCTTCACCTTTCGGCGTTGGGACTCATTGTCTCCGCCATTGTATGCCACGTGTGGCCCAGGAAATTCGGACCATACTGACCTAGCGTCGCCTCTTCCTTCCTCCCATTTAACACGGGCAGTCCCCACAGAGTGCATTCCACATTTCTGCAAAATTAGCAACTGTAGGCAGAGATCTCGCTCGTTGCAGGACTTAACCTGACACCTTTACCGAGCCATCTTGGTTTCTTTTTCCCAAGGCTTTTTCTTTCCAAAGAAAAAGGCTTCACGGCACGAGCTGACGCTGGCCATGCAATACCTCTCAGCTTGTCGGGCAAGATCTTTAGTCTGGCCTTCATTCTGCTGTCTTTCCTGGTGAGTTTCCCGGCGTTGAGTCCAATTGAACCGCAGCATCCACCCCTTGTGGTGCTCCCCCGCCAATTCCTTTAAGTTTTCTGTGTGCATTGTTTCCACTATTAAAAATGGAAACAAACACAATTCAGCCTTGCGACCGTACTCCCCAAGCGGCAGACTTAATAGCTTCCCTGCGGCCCTGCAACAGCTCGAAGCCGTTGCAAAGCCTAGTCTGCATAATTTACTGCTAGGACTACTCGGGTATCTAATCCGATTTGCTCCCCTAGCCTTCGCTCCTCACCGTCGGACGTGTTTTGGTAACGCGCTTACGCGCTTTTTCTTTTAGTAAAGTTTTTCTTTTTTTCCTAAAAAGAAAAAGTTTCGCTACTGAAGGTCCGTTAAGGATTACAGGATTTTACCCCTCCCCCTAACGTACCCGTTACCTCCCCCATTCCCTAGCCTTGTAGTATCTCCTGCACGCCTACTGGTTGAGCCAGTAGATTTCACAGAAGACTTGCAAAACCGGCTACGAGCGCTTTAGGCTCAATATTCGTGGATACCACTCGGGCTACCTGTATTACCGCGGCGGCTGGCACAGGATTTACCCACCCCTTATTCTCCCAGAGATTCAATCTGGGCAAAAGTTTCCCGTAAGGGAAACACTCAGAATTCCCCCGTCACGCTTTCGCGCATTGCGGAATTTTCGCGCCTGCTGCACCCCGTAGGGCTTGGGCCCTTGTCTCAGTGCCCATCTCGAGGCTCCTACTCCCATAGCCTCTACTGATTATAGGCTTGGTGGGCCTTTACCCCACCAACTACCTAATCAGCCGCACTCCCATCCTATGGCGGAGTTGCTACAATTTACAATCCTTATTGTTTTGGCGTCGTTCCAGACATCCAAGACTACGGCGTATTACCGTCAGTTTCCCGACGTTGGCCGCCTCCATAGGGTAGGTTAAGTACGTGTTACTGAGCCGTTCGCTGCGTTGGGAAGCCCCAACGCAAAACTTGCATGGCTTAATCGAATTCTGATAGCGGTATCCTCCAGCAGGATCAACTGGTATTACAACCTGCCATCCGAAGATAGCAGGCTGTGTACTCAGCTAAACGCTGAATACGATACGAATCGCAAGAACTAATGGCGTTTGCTCCTCAGCACCTGAGTCGAATTTGAAGCTTCAAACCTACTCAAATTCCCATTTTCGCTACAGTGGAATGAAGCGTGCTAGGCACTAATCATGGAATCATAGTAGCCAGGCCCTCTTCAAAGATCAGTCATAGCATGAAGCTCTGATTTACCGGGTCTGTAGCATTAAACGCAAAACTGCATGCCAGTTGTGCGGAGTAAAGTTTTGCATGCTGGGGTATTTAAAGGTTTTCTCGAGGGCGCTCATATATGAAATCGGATGGAGGGGAATTTTCCCAATGGTAGGAATCCGCGCTTTTCCAGCCTAAAACTGACCTGTTTTCGAATTTGGGGATCAATTTGGGCTTATTTCAAAAATTAAAGGCCAAAATATAGGTATTTAGCATTAAGGATTGTGGAAAATTTGCGAATTAGATTGGAATATTTGTCAGATCGGGTTAAAATGATATATAACCCTGACATCTCTGCCCTCAAGCCCCAATCCTCCGGTTGCGGCCGTTTCTTTTTTGAAGCCAAAATTAACCCTTTGCTTGGGTACCGTTTTCCTCGGCATTGATGCAAGCACCTCGCCTGATCGAAGCAGTTCGTCAGGACGCCTCGAGCGGCCCGATACCCTCTCCCTTGCCCTGGAGGATTCCGGCGGCGTATTGAAGCTTTCCCGAATTTCTGACGCAATATGTGCCAACACCCTCCGGGCATATGCATTTTTGCTAAAAGGAATGTCGTGTTCGTTGGAAGTTGGTCTGTGCTCCAAAATCACTCTCCCTGGTTGCTTGCGGTCAAACATAATGGATATCCTTCGATCCCGCACCGATGCTTGCAATGCTTTCCCAAATGCACGGCGCTCAGCCGAACCAATTGTGGTTCCCGGAATAGCGGGTAACTCGCCGATTGCCGCCAGATGGATCAGCTCAAAGGCCCTCCTATGGAATTCCTTTGCTGCAAGCCACTCTACAGCCGTTTTCTTTGCCATGTATGGCTTTATTTGGGTACATTAAAAAAACAATTGGTACGCGTAGGTAACAATTCGAGGAAAAAAATAAACCTTAATTTGATTTTCCCTCTACCCAACGAATATATCCCGGCTTTTAGGAATTGGCTTATGGCAAAGAGGGGTTTCATTTTCAGCCTGGAGGCAGCGCTCGCATTGCTCCTTGCAATTTCCATAATTGCAGGAATGCACTACATGCGCCTTCCCACCTTTTCGGGCGTTTACCTCCAGGAGCTAAACAACGATTTCCAGGAGATGGCGGCGAAAAAATATTACGCTGAGTTCGCGGCGTATTCGAAGGGGGATTTATTGGCAGGGGAAAAAATAAAATCGGAATTTGGGAGATTGATTGGCAGGTTGGGCGATTACTGCTTAATTATCGATGCGCGCGCCAACAATCTGAAAATAAACTGCATCCAAATAAACGAGCTCAAGTTCCGGAAAATCACCCCCTCCAGCAGGCTGTTTTACGACGGGGAGGGCTTCTTCGAGCTGAAAATGAGGCTCATTGCGTGAGCTCAAGGGATGCCTTCGATGGCCACATCATCCAGCTCCACTTCCTCAGAACCGAGGTTCTCCCTGGTGACAAATCTCAGGTTGAAATTGCCCACTAGATATGCTGGCGGAAACGTTAATGTTTCCAGATGCCAGCTATCGTCGTCGCCGGCACCATCCGTCCAGTAGTAAAGCGTATTCCAGTTTGCGCCATCGTACGCCTCCACCCTCAAGAACTCGCCTGCGTCAAGATTGTTGTCAACATACCGCCAGAATTTAAGCGTAACGCTGGAATAGTTGCTCAACGAAAGCGGGGTCTTGAGGTGCATGATGCACCCTAGGGATGAAGTGCACCTGTCAGCATGTGCGACCTTATTGGTTGAAAGGTGTCCGGGCACGTTTTTTTCAGTAAACTTCTTTACCCGCCAGTCGAACTCGTTGGTTTCGATCCATTTGTTAAGGTTCCCGCTTTGAAAATCATCCTGGAATATGGTGGCTGGGGGCCGGTTGGAGATTGTCACAATTGCCGTATCCTGTGCTGTTGCGCCGCCGTTGTCGGTAACTGTCAGAGTAACTATATATGTGCCAATCGCCGAATAAGCATGTACTACTGAAGCACCGCTTGCAGTAAAGCCATCCCCAAAATCCCACCCATAGCTCACGAGGCTTCCGTCAGAGTCAGTGCTGGTGGATCCATCAAAGCCGATGGCATCGCCAACATACGCGTTCTTGTCGGGGCCCGCGTTCGCGACCGGCGGTGAATTGGCATTTACGGTTACGAGCACTTCATCGGAAGCCGTTGCCCCTTCATTGTCGGTAACCGAAAGAATGACATTATGCATGCCAATCGTGAAGCTGGATATCAGGATCGCACTCGTTCCTAATACCGTTGAGCCATCTTTCCATTCGTAGTTGACTATGGCTCCATCCGGATCGTAAGAGGCACTGCCATCAAGTGTAACGCTTTCTGCGCTGGTTCCATCAGAATCAGTCACTACCTTATCACTTCCCGCGTTCGCGACCGGGGGTTGATTGGAAAACGGATTTATCGCAATTATTACCCCGTCGCTGCTTGTCGCATTCGAATCATCCGTTACCACCAAAGTCACATTATGCGCTCCTATGCTGAAATTATATGCAAGTAAAACGCCGTTTCCGAGAACGGTCAGACCTTCTAGCCATTCATAATTTACAATCGTTCCATCGGGATCATAGGATGCACTTCCGTTGAGCAAGGCAGTTTCAAATCCATTATTATCCGAATCCATCACCGCCTGGTCGGGGCCGGCATTGGCAACTGGAGGCTGATTAGCGGGAGGCTCCCCAGCAATCGACTGGTAAGCGGCATAAGCATCCACTCTCCCATAGCCGTAAATTGTGTCAAAGCCTGCCGCACCCAGATCTACAGCGGTGCTCTGCAAGGTATTTTTCACTTCCGCTGGAGTAAGCGCGGGATTCCGTCCCAGCAGCAAGGCAGCAGCGCCGGAGGCATGGGGCGTGGCCATGGACGTGCCAGTCAGGGAAACGAAACCTCCGCCCAAATAAGTGGAAACAATATTGCTGCCCGGCGCGACCAAATCCAGCTGCGGTCCCTCGTTTGAATAGGGCGTCCTGCCATCGTTTTTGTCAACGGCACCGACCGCAATAACTTTACTAGCGCATGAAGGCGCTGAAACCGCATTAATATAGCCGTTATTCCCTGTTGCTGCAAGCACCACTACTCCCTGATCCGCCGCATTATTGCTCGCTTGCGAGATCGCAAGGGAATCGCAGGTGCCGGTATATGCGCCTGCGCCGAGGCTCATGGAAATTATGTCCGCACCGTTCGACACGCACCATTCTATCCCGGAGATGACATCCGATGTCCAGCCTGAGCCTGCGGAATCCAATACTTTTGCAGCCATCAGCGAAGCGCCGGGCGCGACTCCCTTGTAAGCCGAATCGGTTGAAGCCACAATTCCAGAAACATGAGTGCCATGCCCATTATCATCCATCGCATCCGCATCCCCATTCACGAAATCATATTCGGCAACCAGAGCGCTGATGGCAGGATGGGAATCATCAACGCCGGTATCAACGATGCACACTTTCACGCCTGCGCCCGTCCCTCCAGAGGCATGCACCTGGTCGGCGCGGATTTTTGGAACGCTTTGGCTGAGAGTTGCATACACCCGCTCATCCTCGAATATCGCCTGCACTTTATTGTTGGTTTTCAGCTTTTCAATTTCCTGCGGCGTCAATTCGGCTGCAACGCCCGGAAT
>DATDZF010000003.1:0-22595 GCA_035288785.1 Candidatus Norongarragalinales archaeon | reverse complement strand
AGCTCTCCTTTAATCCCTCGAGTTCCTCCACATGAACCGGAAGATGTTCTTGTAGCTGTCCGCAGTTGCCTGGTCGTTGATAACGATTGCAAGAGGCGGCCTAAGGGTGCAGATGAATAGGACGATCGTATTGTTGTAGATGATCGTATCCGTGAGTGAAATCAGGTGCTTTGGGAAGAACCTGCGCTCGCCATGGTAGATGGATAGGAGCTCGCCGTTCTTGCGAACCTCCTCGTCGAAAATCACGTAGCTCTTCACGTTGGATCGCCGGCACTTGGAATGGAAAAGGATGAAATAGCCGCCAAGCGCTTCCCGCATAAGGCCGCTCACGCCAAAATCAAGGTATTGGCCCCCGCCCCTGAGCTTATGGAGCATTTCCTCAAGCACGCTTTGGAGCGCCTTTTTTCCCGTGTAGATAGTTGCAGCCATGTCCGGGGGCCTTGTTGCACGGAGCTTTTGGAGCTGCGGAATAAGCTGCGCGATCCGGTTCTCGCGCTCCTTTAGGATTTCAAGGAGGACATCCGGATCCTGCGCCGAAAATATCGACCTTCCTCCAGACTTGATTTGAGATACTAGCCCTTTCTCGGAGAGGCGCTCTAGCAAGGCGTAAGTGGATCCCCTATGGAACTGCGCCTTTTTGACAATTTTCCCAGCTGCAGATGGCCCAAGCTCCAGCAATGTGAGGTAAACTTTTGCCTCTGCGGGCGTAAGGCCAAGGCTTTCTCCTATGGCTCTATCCATGGATTTGATTGGAGGGCTATATTTTAAAGTGTTATCTTATTCGAGATGACAATTGCTAATAGGAAGGGACGGCCGTAAATAATAATGGGTGGTTGTTATGGACGGGATTTTGCTTTTGGCCGGGATTCTGGTACTGATCTGGGCGGGGAGTTCGGAGGCAGGAACTGATGGGATTCCGATGTATCCATAGGTGAAATGCATGAAGAAACGAACCGGAGACAAGGTAGCGTTGCCAATGGAATTGTGCTCGGAACTTGCAGGGGATGAGGACTGGGGGAAGGAGGCGGGGCAAAAGAAGGATAAGCAAACGGAACGGGAACTGTTCTAGGTAGAAGGCGTCCCCTCCTTCAAACTAATTTCCATTGGAAATGAGGGGAAAACTAATGCCCATTTAGGGATTTGGCATAGATCCGCTCACAAATTAGAGGGGGAACGAGCGATCCGCTCAAGGGGGATGCTTCCCCCGTCGCGGATGCTCCCTACGGGATTTGAACCCGTGTTCTCGGCTCGAAAGGCCGGAATCCTTGACCGGACTAGACGAAGGGAGCAAAATAGGGAAAACGGAAAGTTGTTCAGAAAATGGATATTTTTAACTCTATTGCTGTCTATTAATTGCCTATGACCGAACTCTACGACCAGATCTCCAGCAATAAGATGAAGAGCTGGCTCTACATCGCCTTTTTCGTTGCCCTCATCTTTGCCCTCGCATACATCGCCGGGATCATGACGGGGATGGGCAGCTTCATATCCGCATTTGCAATCATTATCGCCGTCATCATGACGGTCGGCACCTACTATTACAGCGACAGCATCGTGCTCTCGACAGTCAATGCAAGGCCCGCGGAAAAAAAGGAATTCCCATACCTCTACAACACAGTGGAAGGGCTCTCGATTGCGGCGGGGATCCCAATGCCCAAACTCTACGTAATCGAGGACGATTCGATAAACGCGTTTGCAACCGGAAGGGATCCGCAGCATGCCTTGATCTGCGTTAACACCGGCACGCTGAAAAAATTGAACAGGGCGGAATTGGAAGGTGTTATTGCCCACGAGATGTCGCACATAAAAAACTACGACATCCGGATGATGATGCTTGCAGCGGTGATGGTGGGCGCGATTGCAATTATTGCGGACATGATGCTTAGGATGGGCTTTAGGGGAAGCGGCAATAGGGGAAGGGGAGGCGGGCTCATCATGCTTTTTGGGCTGATTTTGGTTATTTTTGCGCCCATTTTTGCAAAATTGGCCCAGCTTGCAATTTCGAGGAAAAGAGAGTACCTCGCGGATGCATCGGGCGCCCATCTTACAAGGTATCCAGAAGGGCTTGCGGCGGCATTGGAGAAGATCAGGAATGATAAAACGCCGGAACGGGAGATCAGCGAGGCGGTTGCTCCGCTTTTCATCTCAAACCCCATCCATAAGCGGCTGATTGGGAATTGGTTCAGCACGCATCCGCCACTCGAGGATAGGATTGCGATACTTAGGAAAATGTGAGGAACAAACATATCGGATAACTCCGTTTATGTGAGGATATCGATATTTTGGTGAGTGCCATGGCGAGCAAACTCATTTCTGTGCATGTGACCTGCAAAACCCGGAAGGAGGCAGGGAAAATGGCCCTTGCCGCAGTGAAAGAGGGCCTTGCGGCATGCGCAAATGTGGGAAAAATCGAATCGATCTATTGGTGGAGGGGGAAAATCCAAAAGCACGCGGAATGGGAGCTTTCCCTTAAAACCACGGAGGGGGCTTTTTTGGATTTGGAGCGCCGGATAAGGCAACTTAGCTCTTACAGCATGCCTGCGATCGTCGCCCTCCCAATCATGCAATCGAGCAAGGATTACGAGAAGTGGGTTCGGGGGAGCGTGAAACTTAGGTTTGCGGGCTATGGCTGAAATAATGCCGCTAGTTTAAGTTGGATTGAATGGGCCCATAGAAATAGTTACAAACTGGATTTGCCTCAAACTACCCCGCAGAGCACTTTCATCACCTTCACCGCCTTCAGGGGATCGTTGTAGTCCGGGATGTTGTTTTGCCGGAGCACGGAAACGCCTTCTGCCGAATATTTCCCGCCCATGAAGACGCACACAACGGGCTTGCTTGGAAAGCGCCTATGCGCGGCAACCACAACCTCCGCATCCTCCTTTGAGCGGGTCATGGTCTGCAAAGTCTGCACTATTATTATCCCATCTATATATTTTTCCGCAAGGAGGGTGTTAAGCGCAGCCTCGTACCTTTCGGGGAGGGCATCGCCAACAAGGTCAAGCGGATTTGCCCGGGAGTATGCCGGATGCATCTTTCCGGAGGCATCGAGCTTGCTGACGGTTTCAAAAGAGAGATCGACGACATTCAGCCCATGAAGCTCGCAATAATCCGCAGTCAAAACCCCAACGCCCCCGCCGTTGGTGACGATTGCGACATTGTTCCCATGAACGCGGGGCTGCTCACTTAGCGCCCGCGCAAGGTCAAAGAGGTCTTCGACGGATTCCGCCATGAACACCCCTGCCTGCTTCATTGCCGCCTCATAGACGGCAAAGCTGCCTGCAAGCGAACCTGTATGGGATGCAATTGCCTTCTCGCCCCGGCTGCTCCTCCCGCCCTTGAGGAGGATCACCGGCTTTATTTTTGTGACTTCCCTTGCGACCTTCAGGAATTTCCTGCCATCCCGTATGCCTTCAAGGTAAAGCGTAATCGCCTTTGTTTCGGGGTCTTCAAGGCAGAATTCAAGGAAATCCGAAACGTCGATGTCGGCTGCGTTCCCAAGGCTTGCAAGAAGGGAAAACGAATACCTTGCCTCAAGCGCCCAATCGACGATCGAATCCGCAAGCGCCCCGCTTTGGGAAATGAACGCGATGCTCCCCGCTTCTGGCATGGAAAGCGCAAATGAGGCATTGAGGCTTATCCGCGGCCTTAGGATGCCAAGCACGTTGGGGCCAAGGATACGAATACCCGAATTCCTGGCAATTTGGACTATTTCATCCTGCATTGCCTTCCCTGCCGGGCCGGTCTCGGCAAAGCCCGCGGAGATCACAACCGCAGCCTTCACCTTTTTTTAGGCGCAATCCAGCATCACCTGCTTGACAATGGCAGACGGGACGGCAATGACCGCCAGGTCCACCTCTTCGGGAATGTCCTGGATCTTCGCAAAGCACGGCCTTCCAAGGATCTCCTTCTGGTTGGGGTTTACGGGGTAAACACTGCCGCCAAATGCGCTGCAATTGTAGCTCTTGAAGACGCATCCTTCAATTAGGCTCTTAAGGACGCCGTAACCTACCTTGTTCGGGTCGGCGCTTGCGCCAATTACCGCAACGCTGCGGGGATCGGTAAGCGCCTTCATCCCAACTCTTGTCGAATCATCCATTTACAGATCACGAAATAAAATCAATATGAAGAATTGCCAACAAAGCGCACGGATAAAAAAATTCCCGGCTGCCCTTGCTATCCGCCAAAATCAATTTATCATTTTATTTTAATTAATCCCTATTTGAGGACTATGCGCGCATCCACAACGGCTACCTCGCCCTCATTTGCTATCACCGGATTGAAATCCAATTCGAGGATATCCTCGGCTTGGATCAGTTCAGAAGTCTTGTAGATTATCTCAACCAACCTGTCAAGGGAAACGCGCTTGTTGCGGTGCCCTTTCACGAACGCGCCGGCCTTTGTTTCCATTATCATCTGGGCGATTTCCTCGCTGGAGATGGGCAGGACCCTAAGCGCCCTTTCCTTGAGCAATTCAACGAAAATCCCACCAAGCCCAAAAACCAGCACCTTCCCAAAGCTTGGATCCTCCTTCCCGCCGATGATGAATTCGACCCCTTCCCGCTGCTCCTGCAAAAGGTATTCCTCGATCTGGAGCCCCTCGGATCTGGAATTCAGCTCCTCGAACTGCTCCCGCAGCTCCTTCATGTCATGGATGTTGAGCCGGACAAGCCCGCGTTCGGTCTTGTGCACGGCCTGCTTGCTGACAAGCTTTAGCACCAGGGGCTTTCGCAGCTGCCAGGATGCTTTTTGGATTTCGGCATAGTCCTTCCCGCGGCACGTCCTTGCGTAAGGTATGCCGTACTTGTCAAGCAGATCCTGCGCCTCTTCCGGAGTTGCTATATGCATCTTTTCACGCCCTCGAAGTAAAATTAAATCGGTGTCGTCAAATGCCAAATTATTTATCTGCGCTTAAAGCGCCGCATTACCACGTAAATTGTTTTTTCCAATAACTAAGCTCATACCAAATCAATGATTATTTTCTCCACTTCAAATATGCCCGTCCTCTGGAGGTTGGCAAGTGCAAAATCCAGCCGCTTCTGGGAGGTTGCAACCAATTCTGCAAGCTCGTCCCCTTTTTCCACGTTCTCGCCCTTCCTGACTTTTAGGATCATGCCCGCCTTCTTATCCGCAGGCGCGCCAAGCATCCTGCAAATCCTGGAAATCCCGCGATTGTCTATGTGGGATATTTTTCCCCTCTCCTCGGATAGGATTTTTGCACGCAAGGCGCCGACCTCAACGTCCCCCGATTTGATTTTGGGGTCCCCGCCCTGCGCTTCGATTATCTCCCTGAGTTTTGCATATGCCTTGCCGTTTTGCATCTGCTGGAGTGCGGTATTGTAGCCCTCTTGGTAGGTGACCCCTCGCACCATGTGCAAAAGTATCCCCGCCATCTGGCAGGCTTTTTCTAAAAGCATGTTATGCTCGTTCGTCTCAAAAGTGTACAGGACCTCTTTTGCCTCAAGGCTTGGGCCTATCCCGGAACTGATGGGCGCTGAGCCGTCGGAAATAAGGCATTT
This sequence comes from Candidatus Norongarragalinales archaeon, assembly GCA_035288785.1. Lineage (GTDB taxonomy): Archaea > Micrarchaeota > Micrarchaeia > Norongarragalinales > SBBD01 > JACRGC01. The sequence continues at coordinate 17,076 of DATDZF010000003.1, read as the reverse complement.
GATCTTCATCCCAAGGCTCATGCCAAGGCTTTCGAAATCCCTTGCAAGGTTCTTCCCTTCCTCAACCTTCTCAATTTTTGAGCCCCTTCCAACTGGGATATCGATCAGTACGTACTGCGCCCCTTCTGCCTTCTTCTTGGCAAGTATGGAGGAGAGGAGGAGCGATTTGGGGTCGAGCCGAAGCGGGTTTCGTATCTTGATCAGCTTGTCGTCAGCGCTAGCAAGCCTCACCGCGCCGCCCCATACTAGGCAGCCATTCGTTTTTTGCACAACGCTTTCAATTTGAGGGACCGTGAGTGATACGGGCGCAAGGACTTCCATCGCATCCGAGGTGCCGGAAGCCGAGGAGATCGCGCGGGCAGCGGTCTTGGGGATGCGCAACCCAAGCGATGCCATCAGCGGCACAAGCAGCATCGAAACCCTGTCGCCAGCAACACCGCCGATGGAATGCTCGCTTACGACTATCGCATGGTCGACTTTGAGCATGTCGCCGGACTGCGCGATTGCGTTTGTGAGGGCAATCGTCTCATCCATGCTAAGGCCGTTGATGTAGATGGCAGTGATGAACGCTGCAAGCTCGGTCGACGAGAGATTTTCGTGCATCAGGTCCTGAATTATCGAATGGATCTCCTTTTGGGAGAGCATCTTGTTGTCGAGTTTTTTCTTGATGTAATCAAGGCTCATTGGCCGCTGGAGGGATTCAAGGGAGATGAGGTCGCCCGCCTGCGCTTCAAGCAGTTTTGCAACCTCCTCGAAAAGCCCGATTTCGTCGGGAGCAAGCGCTTGGTGGGAAAAATCCACTATTGCAACAATCTGCTTTCCCTTAAGCTTTAGCTGCACGCGGTCATAGATGCTAAGCCCAAGCTGCATTGCAGTAACCGTATTGAGGATGCATTCGTTCTGGCCCTGCTCAACTTCGAAAATCTTGGTCTTCAGCTGCGTCATGGGAATTCCTCCTTAGGGGAGCATACCACTTGAATGCAGGAAACCAATTTAAAAGAGTGCAATAGGGCCTAGGAACCGGCAAGCGCAGTAGGTCATGGAGCGCGCTTTAGGAATTTCTAAATGCGCAGCAGGTCATAACTTGGTGGAAAAAATTGGCGTACAGTTAGTAATAATTCCTGCCGCCATATCCCTCGCGGGGCCTATCGAACCCTCCGGCCTCGCGCCTGCGGTCGAAGTGGTGCCGCTCGCTTCCGAAATGGCCCTCCTCGTCAGCCTCGCGGGGCGGGATCTTCACAAAAAGGTAGTATTTTTCCTCCGCCTTGAGCTCCAGGATTACCCGGTGGAGGATGACATCTTCAATGCGGGTGATGTGGGGCATGCGTGAATTCAGGTCCTCGTAGGATTTGAAGGGCAATTTGTCCCTTTCTGCAAGGAACACCTCCAGGTTCTTCTTGCCAACTCCCGGCAATAGCTCAAGCGAATGGATGCGTATGTTGATGCTGCCAGCCCTGTTGAGGAAGCCAACAAACTCCTGCTCGTGGGTCCCCAGGATTTTCCTTATTGCCTTTTCCGCCTCCTGCTGCGCAACATTGGTCAAATCCTTGTAAACGAGGCGCAGCTTGATACGCTCGACCTTGTCCCTGACGGATTTTCCGATGTAAACGCGCTCAAAGGGCGTCACAGTGATGTTTGGCTTGAGGACTACTTCGAGGAGGGTGAAATAGGCATCCCCGATCACCTGCGCAGTTGGCTCCTGCTTGCCCTCCCCGGCCTTCCCATGCGGAAGGTAATCCAGCACCAGCCCGTATTCTTCTTTCCTGAACATAAAAGCACCTAAATTTATCCCTAGGATATAAGCTCCAAACCCGCATTCCCCAAAGAACAAATAGTTATTTCGCGAACTTCTTAATTATCTTTGTGATTTCCTTGATCTGGTCGGCGGTGAATTCAAGCTTCTCCTTGCTTAGGATGGTCTTCACAAGATCCTCCTTTGAGGGAAGGTTATTGACGAGCTCGGCAATCTGCTTTTCCGAAAGTATGTTCAGCTCTTCCAGCTCCTTTTGAAGCTTTACGCTTTCGCTCTCGGAGAGCTTGTCGAACTTCTCGAGGTAATCTAGAGTGTTTTGCTGCTCGTAGCCAAGCTCGGAATCCTTCTTCCGTTTTGTCAAGAGCTCTTTTGCGTGCGAGTAAGAGATGGGCTTTTCCTCAACGATTTTCATGCAAATCACCGTTCCTAAGAAAAATCAGATTTTCACCAGATGCGAGCCGGAAATAACGAGGGTCTTGGTCTTGTTGATGTCCTTCACGCCTATGACTACGCCCGTCCCCTGCATCCCCTTTACAACGCCCGTCTTATGGTTGAAGCGCAGGTGGGGCAATCCTGAAGGGAACCTTGGATTGACATCTATCCGGACCTTTTCCCCCACATTGAATTGCCTTAGATGGGAAGTGATGGAAACCCGCCCCTTGCTTTTAAGGTTGCGGCTTTTCCCTACATATTTTCCATGCGACCGTTTCATTAAAATCACGCTCAAAGGGGCACCTTAGCCTAATGCGCACCATTCAACCCCAGAATAGAAGCTGCCTTCGAAAATCAGCTACTTTTTTTCGGTTGCAAACAATATAAAGCTTCTTATTATTATCCGCGGCGGGGGAAGCATCCCCCTTGTCCGGATTGGACGCTCCCCCCTCGGGTTGCCCTACCTTTCCTTAATTTGATTTTCGCATCAGAAGAGAAACGAGCGATGCACTGGAAACCCGCCTAGTAGCTCTTGGCATAATCAAACCATCTATCAAATTACCTGCGCAACTTATCCCAATATGCAACACGTGATGCATAATCATGTACTAAATAGCGTGTTTTCGAACAAAATATTTAAATACTTGTAACTACTAAATAGTAGTGCCTTAATTGGTGGAACTATGACTGTTATACATCACCATCCCGATCCCATACAAGTAGTTTCCATTTGTTTTGCATTGCTGCTGATGCTGAACATGTCCTACGCCAAGGGCCTTTCCGCATCGGAAACAGTCCTCACATTTTTCAACCATCCCTGGCCTATTCTCGCATTTGGCATGGTCATGATTGCGCCAGCGGTTTTTTTCAAGTACTTCCCCGGCTCAATAGCATTCTTCGTATCCGGGCTCATACTATTCCTCGTATTGAAGGCGGGGCTCAATTAGGTAATTGAATGGTAACGTCCCTTGAAACACTGGATGACTGGCTCGTAGTGCTCTGGATAGCGGTGCCCGTACTGATTATTTTGAACATGCAATTCGGGCTTACCTACGAGTTCATGCTGATGCCGTTTCGGGGGATAATCCCGGGATTCTTCGGGCTCGATTCCATCCTGCTCGTATCCGGGTTCATAATCCTGATGGAGAAGGTCTGGCCAAAGGTGGGCTGGCTGGTGACGTTCGGATTTGTTTTTGGGCTCATCTGGCTTTTGGGCTAGGCCTATTTTTTATTTTTTGCGCATTCCCCCCATTTATAAGGCGGCCGAGGCAGGGGTTTATATACCAAAAGCGTTAAATTTATAAAGCCAAAACGGCAAGGGGCGAGACTAATATGAAGAAGGCGAAGAAGAAGCATCGGAAAATTAACATGGGCTTCAAGGTCGAGAACATCGTTGCATCCGCAAACCTCGAGGTCGAGCTGGATTTGTTCAATATTGCAATGGAAGTCGACAACGTCGAATACGAGCCAGAGCAGTTCCCTGGGGCAATCATGCGCCTCAAGGAAATCGGGACCACGCTTTTACTATTCAAGAACGGCAAGGTGATTTGCTCGGGCGCAAAGAGCGAAAAGCAAATCGAGCAAAGCATCCGCCGGGCGGTTGAGCTTTTGGAGGATTTCATTAACTAACGAGGGGATGAGGAATGGCAATAAGTAAGCCTGGGATAATATCACTACTGGTCGGGTTGCTGGTGCTTTTTGCTTCATGGTACCTTGGCTTCCAGGCATCCGGGCTTGCACAGATGCTGATCGTTACCGTTCAGGGCGGAGCGATATTGTTTGGGCTATTTATGATGCTAATTGGAATCCTGATGCTGGTAATCTGATTTTCTTTCATTTTTTGACGCGGGATGCATTGCCAATCCGTAGGGGGAAACAACAAGGTTTCCCAATCATTGGTTTTCCATAAAAAAACTGTAGCGAACATGCGCTAATGCAGTTAATACCCAATCCACCGCTCTTTTTCAATAAACCCCAGCCTGACGCTGAAGTGATTACCCACAACTAAAGGTGTGGATTTCTCACCCAAGAGGGGGGTTTGGGCATCCGACCAAACTAAGGGGGGATGCGCCCCCCCTTGGGTTGGTCAATTAAAAACCGATCGCGCTTAATTTAATCCATGAACATCCTGCTCGTGGAATTGGAATCCCACTATGACCACATCACGCAATTGAAGGCCGAGCTGCATAGGGTTTTTGGAATGCAAGTGACATTGCACCATGCGCTTTTGCATGTCCCGCAAGAGATCTTCATCACGGATAGGCAGAAATGGGATGCGGAAAAAATCATCGGCTACCTTCATGGCCGCTTCAATTCCGCGGAGGGCGGAAAGTTCATGGTGCTTGCTATTTTCCCATACGACCTTTTTGCAAACGGGCTGAATTTCGTGTATGGCCTTGGCGAACGGGGGGGGAATTTTGCGGTGATGTCGCAATTCCGGCTGGACGAGAATTACTATGGCAGGAGGCGGGATGAAAAAAAGCTAAGGGAGCGCACCCTCAAGGAAGCCATGCACGAAATAGGCCATCTTGCAGGTATTGAACATTGCCCAAACAAGAAATGCGTTATGACCTTCTCCCCGCATATTCTTTTTGTGGATAGGAAAAAGGCGGAGTTCTGCGCAAGGTGCCAATTATTTTTATGAGATGCGGGGAATAAGAATCGGATTAAACTTATGCGCCAGCTATGCTCAAACCAAACTAGCACGTGCTCTCGTATAGCTCCTCCCTGAAAACGATCGGGAAAAGCGAGTAGTATCTCCTGAAAACCTTCATGCAGGTTTGCGGGGTGCCGGGAGCCGTATTATAGGTCATTGAAATGTCCAGCTCTACCTTCCATTTGTCGCCCGTTTGCTCGAATTTCACGACCTGGTATTTTCCGTATTCGCCATAGGACACTTTGGCATCCTCGACTATGAACTTCTCAACCGTGGCGCGGTCGAGCCCAGTTGGGGATTGCCGGGGAAAAATTGAATTGAACGCCAGTGCCACGAAAAGCACCGCTATAAGCACCGCAACTTGGCGCATATTCTCCCCTCGAAGTAGTTACTGGCAGCGTTTATTTAAGGGTTTCGAATTGCCCCCCTGCCTTGGGGGAAAAAGTATGCCCTGCAGAAACGGGATTTTATGGGATAAATCTCAGAAAGCGGTGGATTTCCAACCGAGCATGGGGCATCCAATTAAGTCATCCCAAATTTGCCATTAGTTTGCATTCGCGCATCCAATCAGGAACGTTTGCCATCACCTAGCCGTTGCATTGGAATATTACTGTCGCATTCATGTTCGAGGCATTGGCGCCAATTCCCCTCACCCGCACCCCAAAAGTGGTAATTGCAGAATAGGTAGAGCGAACGATGTCCGCATAAAGGGAATAATTGGCGGGGTGGACGTATTTGGCGTTCTTCCCTTCGACAGTAATTGTGTAAACAAGCGTCATGTTCTTCGTGACGTTATTGTAAATGGCGCCAGCACCGCTCCCATACAGGGGCTTAGTTGAATTCGTCACGTTCGTATAGCATCCGCCGGTAACATTAGTAATACCTACATTAGACTCTTCGGAAAACGCCCAGCTCATGTTGGCAACATACCAGCCAAGGAACAGGGAAAAGTTCCCGCAAAATCCTGCCGCATTCTCATCAGTGGCAACCCCGCAGCCATAGGATGCATATGCGGCATCGAATGCGGCATCGATGATGGTGCGGTTGAGGGCCGCCTGCGCATCCTCCATCCTCTCCGCCACCCTTCGGACCTCCAGGTCATTTTGCGCAGCCGAGCGCAAGTCCCGGAAGGCGAAAAGGTACGAGACCGCCATGAACAGCACTAGCGCAACGAGCGTAACTGCAATGAATGAGAAGAACGCCTTTTTCATCTTACATAAACCTCTTTGAGCGAGTTATTCAGGCTCTCCTGTTTCCTGAAGCAGCCGTCCGTCCGAAGGCTGTTTTTCATGATGCATGCGCTCGCGTTCAGGCAGTTGCAGGGCGCCAGGTAATTGTAGAGTACGCTTTTCAGCAACAAGCCGGGATTGCTGGCATTTGTGAACTCCGAATCGTTCACGACCATGGAGAAGTTGTCGAAATGCAGCTCGCCTCCAAACGACCACGCCTCCAGCACCGGAAAGCCGGAATAGAAGGAGGAATCCGTAAGGCTGCTTGCCCATAGAAGGTTTCCGGAGGCGGCATCATTGATGCCGCATTGGATGAGGCTGCCGGTTGCATTTATCCACATCCTGAGCCACGTGTCTGGAAGGGCAAGGGGAACATTTACCCCTGCAGTTTCCCAGTTCTCCCAATCATTTTTCTTTACGAGCTTAAGTGCGGGTTCCAATACGGCATTCCCGTTTATAGTGCACATGTACCTTGCTCCTGCCGTACTGGAACGGACGCCCAAACCTATCCGGCTCGCAGTATAATCCCACCTAGTATATTTTACATATACTTCAACGTAGTAGTCCCTTGCACTAAGCCCCGGCGCAATTGCCTGGTAACCGTTTGCCCCCAGCGGATTGTTGACCGGCCATTGGAAGGCGGCTGTCCCAAACTCTAGCGTCCAATTGCTCGCCTTCCTTGGAACGAAATCCTCCATCGATTCGTCAAAGGAGATGTTGCGGGAGCCAAGGAAGGTCGCATTCAATTTTGCAAGCGCCCTGAACTCGCTTGAGCCGATCGGCACATCCTCTCTGTAATTGAGCCTTAGGAAGTCGCGGCCAAGGTTTTCCGGCCCCGAATACTTCTGCATCTCGAAATGCGCCGATGAGAGCACCATGTACACGAGCGCAAGAAGGGAAAGCGCGGTCAGCGAGAACATCGAGTCCACGGTGAATATGAAGCCCTTGCTTGAGGTGATTTTTCCCATACCGATCATTCTCACTTCCATTCGTTCTTACTTTCATTCGCAGGTCCTGATTGTAATTGTGCAGGGGGTTGTTACACCGGCGGCCCTGCACGCAACAAATCTCGTCGCAGTAAACATGAAATTGGGGTCGGGGCAGCTGAACGCATTGCAGTTGCCCGTGCGGTTGCTGTAAAGGAAGCAGTATTTTGTCGCGTTCTCGAAGCCGGAGGCGTTTTTTACCCAAGTCTGGGCGATCACTTCGGCATTGTTTGTCTGGCCGCGCTCTATGAACTGGACGCGCTTTTGGAGGTTGTCAACGGTTTGCAGGGTAATGCCTATCACAACCGTGAGGATCGCCATGGCTATGATGAAGTCCATGCTGAAGATTTGCGCCCTCATGTGCATGCACCCGATTCGACGGTCACCCTCTGGTTGCCGGCAACCGCGGACTTGAAAATGCACAGCTTGTTGTAAAGTGAACAGCTCGTAAGGTTCGTGTTTGTCGCAAGCGGGCACGAGGTCTTGTATTTTGCGGTAAAGTTGCTGGCATCGCTTTGGATGAGGAGCGTCCTGCCGTCGGCATCCGCAGAAATCCCGTAGTACCAGTTCACCTGCTTTTGCTTGAGGCAGGGCGCATCAATCTCGGCCTGGAAGGAGCGGATGCCCGAGCTCGCATTGCCGCCATATGCGCAAACGTCGTTGACAATTTTGCCAATGTTCCTTGCAATTAGCTGCTGCGATTGGATCATGGCTGCCTGGTCGGCGGTCCGGGAGAAGACCTCAAGGTAATTTACCAGCCAGAATACGAGGAGCACCGCGAACGTGAAGGCAAAGAACATCTCTATTGCAAACTGCGCCCTGAAACTCATATGGACACATGAGGGCTACGCGAGGGTGGTTTAAATAGTTTGTTCAAGCGGGGTATCCGATACAAGGGATTGGGGGAGAATTAGGTAAATTGCGCCAAAAGGAAAGGGAAAAAGTAAATTTATCCGTAAAAAACATAGCAGAATAGAATTAGCTAAATAAAATCAGCCAATTTTATCAGCGCGCATCCTTGCGTTTCTCGGCCTCCTTCTTCTTGCCAACAAGCGCAACTAGCCCATCGATGCGTTTTTCGAACTCCTCACGGTCAAGCTTTTGGCCTATGGTCCTATGCAGGTCCAGGACCTCCCGCCGTATGCCAACCGCTTTCGTTTCAAGGTTAGTGACCTTGGCGTCCAGCGCCTTGCTCTTTTGCATTATCGCGCCCTTCAGCTCCGAGGCGAGCTTTAGCATCCAGATGAATGCCACGAACACCAGCACGAAGAGCAGCAGCGTAAAGTCGTGCACGCCTTCCAATATCGCCATATGCAAATCCCCTCATTTCATTCCAATTGTGACCTTTATTTTTGCCTTCTCCGCCTTCTGGGACTTCATCTCGGAAAATGCCGCGGAAAAGTTGGTTTCCGCCCAGTGCTTATCTATCTTGTTTGCCGCGCTCTTTTCAAGGTGGGCCCGATCCTCGTTTACATGGGAAAGGTAGACTGCAACATCGCCAGCCTTCCGCTCGAGCCTCGAATTGAGCTTTGAAAACACCTTCCAGAGCCTTTTAAGTACGTAGTAGAATACTATGTTGAACACTACCAGGATACCTGCGGCTAATTCGATGTCTGATTCCAAACCCATGTGCATAGGAACCCTGAAGTTATTTTTTAAGCTTTCGATTTGGAATTCGTGAAAAAAACAAAAAATGCCAGGGTAAAGCAGACTGGGCCCATTGGGAACAAAAAATGGCCGGCATATGGGTTTTTGAACTTCCCTGCGCTTGTTTTTTTATTGAGCCATTAGAGGGATACGCTCTCTTGCTTTGGTGGAAAAACCAGCAGCAGATATTTGCTGCCAGGGGGTTTGGGCATCCGCGGCGGGGGAAGCATCCCCCTTATCGTTGACCTAACGGTCAACTTAAAGCGAGGTTTTTTAGGAACCTCACTTTGTCCGGATCGGACGCCCCCCTCTGATCCGCAAATCAAAATAAGGGAGGTAGGGGCGACACGCGTAGGAGGGATATCCCTCCTAGAGGTGTCGACCGCTTGGGTTGGTCATATGAACTTGCAGGAGGCGCTGGAGCGCGCAAAGGCGCAAAAGAAGGCTGCGGCAGGCGGGGAAGAGGCAATCGAAGCGCCTAGGCAAACTGAAAAAGCGCCCGAAATAATACTCGTTGAAACCTACGGGGATGTCCGAATTTACAAGGAGCCGTATGAACCCCTCTATGTTTACGAAGTCCCATCTCCCCACCTTAAAGGCGAGGAACGCGGCCTTATCAATACTCTGCTGGAAATCGCAACCGGCGTCATCTCCGAATCCGACACCATCAAATTGGCAAAGGAGGAAAAGAGGGCAAAATACCTCCAGAAGGTTTTGGAGATAATCAGCAATACCCCGGAGCTGAAGATACCAATCCATGCCAAGCAATTCTATGCGGAAGCGGTCGTAAAGGAGATGACCGGCTATGGGATCCTCGACCCCCTCGTCGACGATGACCTTTTGGAGGAAATCATGATCATCGGGCCAGGCAAGCCCGTTTATGTGTTCCATAGGAAATACGAGATGATGAAGACGAATGTGATCTATTACGAGGACCGCGACATCGTGAACCTCATCGACAAGATGGCACGGACTGTTGGCAGGAGGATAGATATCCAATCGCCCCTTCTCGATGCAAGGCTGCCTGACGGCTCGAGGGTAAATGCGACGATTCCGCCCGCATCAATAAATGGCTCCACGCTCACCTTGAGGAAATTCCGCAAGGATCCCTTTACGGTAATCGACCTGATCAAATACGGCACCATGGACTTTGACGTCGCGGCGTTCCTTTGGGTCGTAAGCGACGGCTTTGGGGCGCTTCCCGCAAACATCCTGGTGTCCGGAGGAACGGCGTCTGGAAAAACCTCAACACTCAACGTCCTCTCCTCGTTCATCCCAAAAGATGAGCGCATTGTTTCCATCGAGGATACAGCCGAGCTTGCACTCCCATTGGACCACTGGATACGCATGGAAGTCAGGCCGGCATCCGCGGAGGGATCGGGGGAAATCAACATGGATACCCTGGTTAAGAATTCGCTTAGGATGCGGCCAGACCGGATCATCGTAGGTGAAATCCGGGGCGAAGAGGGCTTTACGCTGTTCACGGCAATGAACACCGGCCATCGGGGATGCCTTGGCACCGTCCATGCCAATTCCGCGCATGAAACGCTGGTCAGGCTCCAAAGCCCGCCCATCAGCGTCCCGCCCATCATGATCGGGGCGCTTAATTTTGTCATCATGCAGCACCGATTGCACGATAGAAGGAAGGGAGTCATAAGGCGCATAACCGAAATTGCCGAAATCAACCAGGATGGGGGCACAACCCCGTCCCTGCAAGTGCTATACCAGTGGGATTCAAACAAGGATAAGCTCCTTCCGACGGGGATGGCCTCGAACTTCATACAGATGCTCGCAAACTTCACCGGCCTTCAGAAGAGCGATGTTTACGAAGAGATGGAAACGCGGAAAAAAATCCTCATGGACCTGTCCGCAAAGGGGGTAAGGGGAATCGAGGAAGTATGCGCGGTCACCCAGAATTACGTGCTGCAAAAACGTGGGAAGATCTGAATTAGCGGGCAAAGGGCGGAAAATATGGTGCGCGTGCCTGCAGGTTGCCCATAAACTACCACCGCGAATTTGCCCCCAGGATACCCGAAAGTAAAAAGCCATAGTCGGAATTATATATACCTACTTACTTTCCATTATGGATTGGTGGAGGAAATGGCCGACGAGGAGAAGCGGGACAAATTTACGCTGATGAAAGAGCAGATTGAGCGCCATGAGGACATCCCTGATGAAAGGTCCGTTGATGTGCGCGAGCGCGACGTGAATGAGATAATCCGCCGCCTAAGGGAAAAGGAGGAAAAGCCGGTCATCACGAACATCAACGAGAAGATCGTGAACATCAAGGAGCGGGTCGAGGGCTCGGGAAGCGTTGTCAAGATGGGGATGCGCGATTTTTCCGTATTCTCGACCACCATAAGCAATACTTCTGCAAAGGGGCTTTCGTTCATTGGGGGCATATACAACGCATTTCGGGGCCCGCTCACAAAATTGACCAACCTTGTTGCAAGCATCCCGCTCTCCCAGGGCCTTAAGGAGAATCTCGATTCCGCTGGCATCAGCTGGTCCCCGGAAGAATACCTGGTAATCCTTTCCACGGGGGCGGCGATCGTGTTTGCATTGGTGCTTTTCATTTTCGGGAGCGTTTCGGTGGGATTCAACGACGTGTCACTTTCATTGCTTGCGCCCTTTGTTGCGCTTTCGGCAGCTATCCTCGTCGTAATAGTTGGGCTGATATACCCATCGGCCCTTGCAAATGAGCGCGCAACCAAGCTCAACAAGGAATTACCCTTTGCTCTTCGCCAGCTGGCAACCCAAATCAAGGCGGGCGTCAGCTTCCACAAGGCAATGAGCTCGATTGTAAATTCGAAATATGGCGCCCTTAGCGACGAGTTCCACAAGGTGCTCATGGACATTGAAAGGGGATCGAGCACGGAGCAGGCTCTGCTCAAGCTCGCGGCAAAGACGAAGAGCAGGGGCCTCAAGAAGGCGATCGTCCAGATACTTCGCGCCTTGAAAAGCGGAGGCAACCTCTCCGAAACTATCACCGCAATAGCAGATGACGTCTCATTCGAGCTCCGGATGAAAGTTAGGGATTTCACTGAAAAACTGAATTTCATCTCGGTCATCTACATCATGATCGGAGTGGTCGGCCCGGTGGTAATGGTGATCCTCTCATCCATCGCGCAATTGCCGCTCCTTGGCGCAAACTTCCCCTTCGAATACGTCGTGATGGCATTTGCCGGCGTAACCGGCGTGATGGTTATGCTCCTATTCATCATCAAGCGTATGGAGCCAGCGTGATCTTTATGGGAATAGCCTTGCAATACGATAAAATCAGGAGGTATTACAATGCAACGGGGTTGAAGATATCCTTCCCGCTTTTTATTGCCGCGATCTTCCTGCTCTCGGTAACCATTGGCGTCATGCTCTTCCTATTTTTCAGGGACATCCTGACTGCTGCGATCGGTTTCTTTGCAGTGCTCACCCTTGCAATCGTGGTGCCGGTCAGCATCAGAAGCTCAAGGATAGAAAATGTCGAGTCGAACCTGCCAGATGCGCTAAAGCACATGGCCGCGATACTGCGGGCAGGGGGAACAACAGAAGATGCGCTTGAGGAGGTTGGGAATTCAGATTATGGCCCCCTTAGCTCCGACATCCGCCAGGGATTGCTGGAATTGAAGGAAGGCAAGCCCTTTGACGAGGTGCTCCAGGTGATCGCCATACAAACGGGATCTGCGCTATTCAAGCGCACGGTAACGATCATCGTGGATGCCAAGCGCGCAGGCGCAGGGCTTGCGGACGTAATGGATGCGATCGCCGACGATGCGCGCGATATGATCAGGATCCAAAGGGAGCGGGCCTCTCGCACGACAATGCCAGTAATGTTCCTCTATATTTCCTCACTTGCCCTTGCCCCATTCATCTTCGGCTTCACGCTCACAATCGTGTGCTTCATCGGCAGCGGCATGACCTCCGCCTTGGGAGGGCAGACGCTTGCGATTGGCAACCTAAAGGCGCTTGTCATAGTGTTCATTGGGATCCAAACGACAATTGCTATGCTGGCAATTGGCATCATCAAGGAGGGAAGGCCGATAAAATACCTCCCCCGGGTGCCTTTCATGATCCTAATTTCGCTTGTGCTTTATAATGTAGGGATGATCCTTGGCAACATCCTGATCGGCAACACCGCGGTTTGCTGAAGTTGGATGCGGGAATTAACAATATCATTTGCTCAGGAGAGAAATGAATGAGGGGCGGAATTGGGGGGGAAGAAAAACGCACGATCGCAGGGGATGCAAAAACTGCCGGAAAACACGGGTTCCTCAAGCAAGGATGCATGAAAGAAAAAGAGTTATAAATGGGGAAAAGGTAAGGGAATCATGGTAATGGGGAAAGGCAAGGGGCAAACAGCCATCGAGTATTTGCTCCTGGTTGGGACCGCAGTCGTATTTGTCACCATAGTCGCCTATTTCATAAAAACAGCCCTGAATAAATGAGGCGGCCATGCGCTTTGGCCACTGCCCATTTCGCGCAAGTGCATTAAAAGTTACCCTTAAATTCATGGCCCCCCAAATCCTTTATGCCTGATTACCCATATCGCGTGAGAAAACATGGCCAGGGACTACTACGACATTTTAGGCGTGCCGCGGGGCGCAAGCAAGGAGCAGATCAAGGAGGCTTACCGCAGCCTGGCAATGCAATGGCATCCCGACCGGAACAAGAGCAAGGACGCTGAAGGGAAGTTCAAGGAAATCTCCGAGGCGTACGCGGTGCTCTCCGATGAGCAGAAGCGAAAGCAATACGATGCATACGGCTCGGCCGACTTTTCGAGGATGTACTCCCAGGAGGATATTTTCAGGGGCGCCAATTTCGAGGAGGTTTTCAGGAATATGGGCTTTGGCCAGTCCTTTTTCGGGAGTGATTTTGAGAGCATATTCAATCAGATGGTTTTCGGCGCCGGTCATGAAAGGGGTGGTGGCGAAAGCCTGCAATACGGGCTTGAAATCACGCTTGAGGAAGCATCCCGCGGGATAGAGAGGGAAATTGCAATTCCGCGAAAAAGCAGGTGCAATAGCTGCAACGGATCGGGGAGCGCCGATGGCAAAAAGGGCGTTTGCGGGGTTTGCAAGGGAAGCGGCCAATTGAGGAGCGCAAGGCAATCTGGCTATTCCCAATTCGTCACCATCATGCCCTGCAGGAATTGCGGAGGCGAAGGGAAGGCAATCTCAACTCCGTGCAAGGCGTGCAAGGGGGAGGGCTCAATTGGCACCCAGGACAAATTCAAGGTCAAGATCCCCAAGGGGGCATATGACGGGTTTGCCCTTAGGATAAAGGGCAAGGGCAATTTTGCCATCAGCCGCGAAGGCGATTTGTACCTGGTCATTTCAGTTGTGCGCCATGCGCTATTCGAGCGCGAGGGAGGAAACATCCATTTCGAGGCAAAAATATCATTTGGCACCGCAGCGCTTGGGGGTGAAATTGAGGTTCCTACGCTTGAAGGGAAGGTCAAGCTGCGCATACCCCCGGGCACCCAGCCTGGCACCGTCTTTCGCTTGCATGGAAAAGGAATTTACGATTTGAGGATCAGCAGGATCGGCGATGAATACGTGAAGGCCGTAATTGATGTTCCAGGCAAGCTGTCCAAAAAGGCGCGCGCCCTTCTCGAGGAGTTCGAGAGGGAGAATGCACGGGAAAGGGGCGGCTTTTTCGGGAGTATATTCTGAGCTCTAAAGCGCGGGCTAGCACTAAATACTAATTACAAATGCGAAAATTTACTGAAAATGGGAAGGCAAGCTTTAGGAAGCATTCTCGGATAACTATTGAGATTGCCAAGGATATCCTGCCCGGGGGCATAGGTCAAGTTTGGATCCGCGTTACCCCCGCATTAGCGCTTTTTCTTCTTGGATTTGGAGGAAGATTTCACCGGGGCGGATTTGCCTGCCTGGTCCCGTTTTGGGGTCGGAGTGATTTTCCGGTATATGGGCTGATTTGGCTCATGTTTGGCTGCAGGCGCATGGAAAAGCGGCCTGCCGGGAATGGAATGCAATTCCACTTCCCCATCTGGCACGGATTTTGAAAGCGTCTTAAGGGCGGATTTCATTTCCTGGAGCTTATTTTGGAGCCGCGCAAGTTTTGCCTCGGTTGTGAGCTTGCGCACGATCTCACCCTTGGTTTTCCTTGCCCTATCCTCTGCCGATGATGCGCGCAATTCGGGCCGGAGCATGCTTGCCGCATTCAGGGACCTAACGGAGGCAATCTTATGCTCGTCGGATTTTTGCGCCCCAACATTTGGAAATTTATTCGCCTCATTAGAATCAGCTTTTATTGGTGAACGGGGCACGGCAGGGATCATCGTTCCCTGCAAATTTGGAGCCTCCTTTTTCACCAATGGTCCTGGGGCAGCCTTGCCTGCGCCAGCGGTTTGCGTATTCCTACCCATCCTGACAATGCTCGAGATGCGCGTCCGGAAATCTTCTGTTTGCCCTCCAGGGGCTTCCTCTTCATCAAGCTCGGAGAGCTTCTCCTCAAACTGGTTGATTTCAGCCTCAACTGAGGCGATGGGCGCTGGCTTGGATGAAGGAAAACGGCGCATTACCGGACCGGGATTGACCGGTTTTATGGGAGCCTCAACGTTATCCTCGCTTGGCGATCCGGAGGTTTCAATAGCAGTTGTACTCTCGGATTGGTCCGCCTTTTCCTCGAGCAGGGCAGCTGTTGGCTTGTTTAGCCGAAATGGCTCGGGCAAATACCTGTCAGCTGCGGAACGGATACGCTTCAATATTGAGGGCCTGCCCACATGGCCTCTGGCGGAACTGTCACCCGCCTTGAGGGGATGCATTTCCGGAAGCGGTTGGCCCTGGGCAAATTGCGGCATTGCAACAGGGGCGGGCATGTTGCCTTGCGGCACCTCTGCTTCAGGCCTATTTTCCCTAATAGACGGTGAAGCGACAATTTTGACCTTGGGTTCGGGCTCGCTTTGGACGTTCATGGAACGCCATTTTTGGAATACGGGCTCTTCGGAGATGAATTGCCGTGCATCGGACTTGAATGTGGAGTAATCGGGCGGGGAGGCAGAAAAGCGCTTGCTTGATTTTGCGCCATCCATCGCGAAATATTTCTTGTTTACCATGTCCCTTAGGCTGCGCTGCTTTGACCTTAATTGCTTGAGTGCAAGGTTAAGGTCCTTGCGCTCCGCTTCGATTTCAAATTCCTCATCTTTTAGCATTGTCAGGTTCTGCTTGTGGCGGCCTTGCCGGTCCTCAAGCTCTGAAAGGGCGCCAAGGATCATCGCCTGCTCTTCCATCAATTGCTGCATGTTTGCCTCCAACTGGCTGCGCTGCGATTCAAGCCGCTCAAGCTCGCCTTCAACTTCTTCGCGGATGCGCTCTAAATCCGTATCGACTTGAAGCGTCTTCCTACGGATTGCAATGACGGCCTTTTCCGCCACTTTCTCTTCCGCATCAAGTTCCTGCAGCGCTTTTAGACGGGGCCTTGGGATTTCCATCATATTCCCTCTTTTTTTCCACTAAATTATTTCCTTGATGTGTGCGGGGTGGCAGATTTTTGCCAAAATACATTCCCTCTGCACTCCATAGAATGATTGATCCAGACAAACCATATAACTCATGTTTCGCCTATTTTCCGTAGGCCCTATGCCGCACTTATGATTTTAATGTAGGGCACTCCTTGCGGATCCTTGGCAACGTTGCCCTGGATGGCAAGCCTGCCTTTTAGAGGAGTGGCGCTTGTGCCATAGATGACGCCGCTGTCATCCTCGAGCTTGACGAGGCATTGTTGGCTGCCCTTTTTGATTGTTGTTGCCTGCACATCGATCAAAACGCGCTTTCCTACAGATGCCCCTTTGATGATGTCGTAAATCCTTACTCCCCCCTTAGTAGGTAAAGGTTTTTCCGTTTTTAAGCTTAATGCCGGTGCGCTGGAAATTGCCTTCTGCGGGAGGGGTTTTTGGAAGTCGCCTGCCCGCACGGGGCCTTGCATTGGCCGGGACGATGGGGATTGCAAAGTTCCTGGCATTGAAGAGGGCGATTGCGATTGCCTAGGTGTCGATGGCCTTCCTTGCGCAAGGGGATTCCTTGGCATCGGTGCAGTTCTTGGCGGCAACCGGCCGGATGGAAGCGTCCCTTTCACCTTCATTGGCATTTTTGGGGGCCTTCGCATAGGGGAAACTGGCTCTTCACTTTCGCCTTGCCCGCTTTCGTCTGGGCTCTCCTCTCCTTCAAGCATTTCCTGCGTCTCATCCTCTAACTGGGCGGTCTCCTCGGCTTGCTGCAGGGCCTCCTCATCCACCTCGCCGTCTATTTCGCGTCCCTGCGAATCATCGGCCTGCTCATCGCCGGCTTCCTCGTCTTGAAGCGGCGCTTGAGGCTGCTGCTGCGCTGGGGCGGACAGCGCCCTTGGCTTTGCGGA
>DATDZF010000002.1:0-10914 GCA_035288785.1 Candidatus Norongarragalinales archaeon | reverse complement strand
TGGGTGGTTGAGCACGACAATTTGCGCGGTGAAGTCCTCGGCGACCATGGGCGGGTTTTTTGGGTCCCCGACCACAGATCCCCTCTTGATTGCCTTCTTCTCAACGCCCTTGAGGGCAAAGCCGATGTTGTCCCCTGGGATTGCCTGTGTGAGTGATTGGTGGTGCATCTCGATTGTCTTGACTTCAGCAGTCACGTTTTCCGGCATGATGACAACGCTCATTCCCGGCTTTAAGATCCCACTCTCAACCCTTCCGACCGGGACCGTCCCCTGGCCGGTAATTGTCATGACCTCTTGTATAGGAAGCCTTAGGGGCTTATCCGTTGCCTTCTTTGGCTCTGAAAGCAAGTCGAGCGCCTCAAGGAATGTTGGGCCCGAATACCAGGGCATGTTGATTTTCTTGTGCTCCTTGTCGGGGCCGCCTTCCTTTTGCCCGACATTGTCGCCCATATATGCGGAAACCGGGATCACGGGAATCTGGTCGGTCTTGTAGCCCATTGGCTTAATTTTTGTGATAAGGGCAGACTTGGTTTCCTCAAACTTCACGTGGTCGTAGTTGATGGCGTCCATCTTGTTGATTGCAATTATGAATTGTGAAACCCCCAGCACCTTCAGGAGGAATGCATGCTCAATTGTTTGCGCCTGGACTCCTTCCTTTGCAGAGCATACGAGGACGGCCGCATCGGCCTGTGATGCCCCGGTGATCATGTTCTTGACGAAATCCTTGTGGCCGGGAGCGTCGATGATCGTGAAGTAGTATTTCTGGGTGTGGAAGTCCCGGTGCGCGATGTCGATTGTGACCCCGCGTTCCCTTTCCTCCTTCAATTGGTCCATTGCGAATGCGAATTCGAATGTGGCCTTTCCCATCTTTGCCGCCTCCTCCTTGAGCTTGCGGAGGTCGTTTTCAGAAAGAGCGCCGGTATCATAAAGCACCCTTCCAACAAGCGTGCTCTTCCCGTGGTCGACGTGACCCGTGAAAATTAAATTCAAGTGTGGTTTTTCTGCCATTTCCATTCACCTATATTTTTTATTAGGGGTTAAATCCCCTAGTAATTCTTCTTCTTCCTTCCCAACCCATTGCTTATAAGGACGCAGGCTGCTACTAGCACCATTGGTCCAACTTAGAATCAGCCATTTTGAGCCTGTCAGCTGAAATAACGGATTAAAGTGGCGTTCAATGTTTAAAAAGGTTACGCTTGCAAATCACTTATCTGGTAATATATGCCGGAAAATTTACGTCCCCCTTCGAGGCATCTGACAACGACAGAAGCCATAACGTATAAATACCTATTTTCACAGAAATACCTCCCAATAAATGCTTATTCAGGTGGAATAATATGGCGAGTTTCTTCCCGAGCGACGAGACCTCATGGACATTGCTAGCATTGCTTTTGCTCTATTTCATGCTTACCGGCGGTGCGAACTTTCCGCTGCCGGTTTGGGGCGCGATAGCTTTCGTTGGCCTGATGGTAATAGGGACGGCCCAGCAGCATCACTGACCCCTCCAGGGGGCTAAGCCCCCTACACGGGTTACTTAGAGCTTTGCTCTACTAACATCCAAAACAGGTTTGGATGTCGCCCACTACCTCCCTAATTACTTCTACGCATCAATCCCTTTGATTGCCCTTTCTTTCTTGATCAGCGAGCTCTTGAATTTTTTGGGCTTGAAGGGCTTTGCGCGCAGGATTTTTGCTCCCTCGAATCCCTCCTTCTTCAGCATCCTTTTCAGCTCGAAGGTTTTGAGCGGCTGGTCGTACCCAAAAACAATCAGGTCCGGCCTGATTTTCAGGATGGGGACGAGCGTGTTTTGCCTATCCCCCTTCACGACCACATCAACTAGCGGTTCCTTGGAAACATGCAGCATCCGCTCCTGTTGGGAAAACCACGGCCTCCTTCCCTTAATTTTCAAGATCCTTTGATCGCTCGCAACAACCACGTATAGCCTGCAATCCCTGCCCCCCATTTTCCGTGCCTGCGCAAAAAGGGAGCGGTGGCCGTTGTGGATCACATCAAAGGAGCCAAAAGTCATTACTTTTGTTTTCATTTAAACGACCATTGTTGGAACTAGGCTTGTACCTTAAAGACAGAAACCGCCCCCTCTTCTAATAAGTATGCTTTTCCTTCAGGGACCCTCGAATCCGCATTCCCTGCACGCGTACTTGTTCGCATTCTCCCTGCAGCTCTTGCACCTTGCAATCTTGCCCTTCTCGCAATTCGGGCAGGGGAAGACGGTAGCGTCAGCAGCCATCCGGCCGCAGCTTGAGCATGTTCTCATGATTTTTCACCTGATATGGCAAATATTGGAGTTTTAATTATTCGGGTTCTGCTTTTTAATCACTCGCTTGGATAATTATTGGCCTTTATCCTTAAACTGGATGGATTTCAAATTAAGGGGGTAGGGGCAGCCTTAAGGAAGGGGGATGCTTCCAATATAGGGGGGAGCGAAAACTTTTTTCAAGGGGGGTTTTGCCCCCCGACGAAAAGGGCCTGTAGTATAACCTGGACAGAACGGAAGCTTGCGGAGCTTTAGATCTGGGTTCAAATCCCGGCAGGCCCGTTTTTTTATTTTTTACCGTGCACCAACTCGTGCAGGCCGGCCTTGCTTTTTTTGAGTTTTAATTTTTCGACCAGCCTCATCAGGAGGGAGGGCCTCTCCTTTCGATCTTTCGGAACTGCAATGGTAAGCGAGTCCCTGCCAAACAGTCTTGGATTTTTTCCGGGTTCGCTTGATTTCTGATCCGTATTAATTATGATTTCAGTATCCTTCCCAAGCTCAAAACTCCTGCTCGTGCGCTCATAATTGGTTTTCGGGACATAGCCGTGTTCTTTGAATATTTGCTCGAGCCTTGCGGCCGTAAGCGGAACTGACGCCTCCTCGTGCGGGATGTTCATGATAGTGAAAAGATGTTTCACAATATCCGCATGCTCTTCTGAAAGGGGCCTGCCGTTTTCAGGGAGCGGTATCTTGTTGTCCCTTGAGAAATAATGCCAGTTCGTCCCGATCCAGCCCGGCCGGCCAAACATCCAGCGCGACCAGCCGAATTTTTCAATCCATTGCGGCTTGGCTTTGCGCCACCACATCTTGATTCCTTTCGGGTAACGTGCGCCAAACCGTAGGTTTTTCCTCTCCTCCCCGTCAATTATTTCAGTTTCCAAACGGACTGATAAATTGCGAATCTTCAGGTAATCATTCCAATCGAACGCGGTTTCCTTATGGGTTATCACCTTGCCCTCTTGGGGCGGTTTGCCCATTTCCTCAATTATTCCTTTAACCTTCCCTTCAATTTCAGGATCGTTTAGCGGCACCTGGTAATGCCTAATATATTGCGCCCTGCCCGAAAACCTGCTGTTTAGCGCCTCAGTTGCAATCAGGTCGGTTAAAGCGCGGTATTGCCCGACATATTCGTTATGCAGGTCATGCGCCGCATCAGTGACTGCATGCAGGCGAGCGAGCCTCTGGCCGACCGTGCCCCCCGGCTTTAACAATTTGTCAGTGTAAAGGAAATTCAAGATCGAATTCCAATCCGTCCTGAATTCCTGCTTGCCCAATTTTTTCCAATCGACTATATGGGTGCCGACTACAGCATCCCCGAGTTGCAGGTTAGTCCATGCGTATAGTTCAAAAAAGACCCTGAAAACGGTATTGATCGCGGCGCGCGTCACTGCCACCCTTTTCCGGCTAACATATGGCCTTAGGGTGGCCTCATATTTCCTAAACAGCTTGTCGCGCTCGATGAAAAATTTTTCAAGGTCCTCCTCGCCTCCTGAGGCATATAGGTCGCCGTGATCCTTGATAAATTGAATTGCATCCCTGTTGAAACCCGCCATACTTTCTATTTGGGAAGCCCTATGGCTGAAATCCCCCCGCGTCCCCGGAAACCTGCTCGAAGTTCTGATGACCGCGCGACGAAACATCCGGGGCTCGAACTTATGCAAAAACCTCTTTGCCGCCGTGAGCCGGTCCCTATCACTTTCTGAAAGTGCCCCGATTAATGGGCGGCGACCGATCTGATCTTCAACGAGAGCTCTTGCTTTTTCAGTGGGAATGGCCTGTTGCCGTTCAAGATCTGCCATGAAAAAGGAGTGCATGCGGAAGCTCTTAAACCTTACTTATGAATCAAGGGTTTGCCCCGCGGCATTAAAGAAACAGGCTTTTTCTACCGGAAAATCTTTTGGAACAACTGCGGAGAAATCGATCCGCGCTCGCCATTTGCGGACTTGATTTCGAGCATGCCTTCAAGCCCGCCCATGTGCTGCCTTATCTCGAAGGCGGCCTTCCCAAGCGAATCCGCCTTCTCTTCGAGGGCCCGAAGTGAAAATTCGAGCTCGCGCATCTTTCCCATGCTTATCCTTGCAGCTTCATATGAAAAATCATCATTCTTGATGGATTCGAAATGCAATTTCGCCTTTTCCATTTTGCCCCTGATCTCCTTTTCGGAAAAAACCATAAGGTTTTGGGCCTGCGCCAGCTCGTCACGGATCGCCTCAATCCGCCTGATGCTTGCAAGATCGCTTTCCTTATGGCCGTTCCCGTTGTGGCCAGTTCCATTTACGGCATCCGCCTTTTTTTTACTGGGCATCAGCCGGACTCCCGTGAATCCCCATTTAATCTCAACAAGTCCTGTCTTGGCAAGGGTTTCTGCAATCTGCTCCACTCTTTTATAGGGAAGGCTAAGGGACCGGCTCGCATCCTCGACGGTGCAGCCATTCTTTATGCTGATGAAATCCATCAGCTTATCGACATTAGTGTTAAGAATAGCCATTGTTGCCCCTCAAAGGAAGTAAATATCGGGCTGAAAGGTATATATTACGTACTGCTTAAGCGGATCTTTTAATCATGCAACAATTGTGGCAACCCCGTAGAGGTGCCACCTGTTGTTCGCGCGCCGCATGATTGCAAGCTTGTCTTTTGCATTCGCACAGACTGGCTTTTTCAATTTAAGGAAGAACGCCTTCTTTTTCCTCTCGATGATGAACCCAATTGTTGTGTTGGTGCCGATCCCAAGGACGAGCGGCTCGTTTATCCCCGGCGAGGAATTGAAGCTTTCGATCGCCCGCTTAAGTGGCTCGATTTCAACCTTTATTTCGTATTTTGCCTCCGGAAGGGTCCCAGCTTTCCCCACAAGATTCCCAACCAGCCCGTCGGATTTGCTAAGCGCAGGGTCCAGCGAAGTCGACAGCCCAACAAGCCCGCCGGGCGATGCCTCCTCCAGCTTCTCATTCTCGGCAAAAAGCCCTACCACTTTCGTTTTGAGGATCTCATAGTTCTCGCGATCCTTTTTCTTTTTCAATATTCCCGGTGCAAGCTCAATTTCGTCCCCTATTTTTATCTGCCCCTTGACGATCGAGCCCCCGAACACCGCGCCAACAAGCCTCTCGATTTTTGCCCCTGGCTTGTTCACATCAAAGCTTCTTGCAATGTATAGGAATGGGTCGGCGTCCGGATGCCTTTTCGGGGTGGGGATGGAAGTTTCGATTGCCTCAATAAGTGCCGATAGCGATTTAGGCGAATGCGCTGCCGTCGGTATGATTGCGGAATCCTCATAAGGGGTGCCCTTGAGGAATGCCCTTATCTCATTGTAATTTTCAAGCGCCCTTTGCTTAGATACCAAATCGACTTTGTTTTGGGCGATAACCACATTCCTTATTCCGGCTGCCTCAAGGACCATTAAGTGCTCGGCTGTCTGGGGCATCGGGCATTTCTCGTTTGCGGCAATCACGAACAGGGCACCATCCATTATGCTGCTGGCCGCGATAACAGTTGCCATTAGCGTCTCATGGCCGGGTGAATCCACGAATGAGATTTTCCGGACCGGTTTTGCTGCCCCACCGCAGTTTTCACAGTTTTCCCCTGCCGTGTATCCCTCGAAGCCGGCGCATTTTTCGCACTTCTTGAAGACAACGTCGGCATATCCGAGCTTGATTGTGATGCCCCGCTTCACTTCCTCGGAGTGCGTATCCGTCCATTTTTTCGTAAGCGCAGCTACCAGCGTCGTCTTGCCGTGGTCGACGTGCCCGACTGTGCCAATGTTTACCTCAGCCTGCGGCATGCGATTTATAACCTATTCCACAAGTGTCAAAATTAAAGACGAATACTTTTATATAATGACCAACCATCCAAATTCCCCAAAAACCCGCCTAAAATTCGTGGATCACGCGCTCGATCGCAGCAACCGGGAGCGCATCCCCATCCCCCCCTTTTTTTGCCTGCACTTCATGCGCGGCAAGTTGCGCCCTCCCGGCAGCAATCAGCTCGCCCTTAAGGGTGTAAATGCCAATCAGGTCCCTTTCGGAAATCCCCTCTTCAATTTGGGCCACGTCGCCGATTTTGGGCCTGATGCCGTTCTTGACTTTTACCGCGGCTGCATCGGTGATTACGACTTTTTTCATGTGGATTGCCTCGATTGGCAATATTGCCTTCCTGAGGTATTTTTCATCCCCATTTTCCTTCCATGCCCAGTAATAATCCGCAAGCTTTTGCAATGAGACCGAATCCTTATCCGAAAAAGCGCCGGCCAAAGTGCGCCTCAGCTCGAGCATTTCCGCCTTTGTCCCCAGGATTTCCCCTGCATCGTAAACGAGCTTGCGGATGTACGTGCCCGCCTCGCAAAAGCATTCGAAAAGCACAAGGCTTCCCCTTATTTCCAGTATTTCGAGGGAGTGGATTTTCCTCACCCTCAATTTTTTTGCAACAGCGCTTTGCAGCGGCGGCCTTTGGTAGATTTCCCCCCTGAAATTCGAGAATGCTGCCTCCACATCCTCCTTTCCGTACACTTTCCCCAATTTCATCAGGCACACGTATTTCTTATCCGCCCTTGCAGCGTAGCCCGAAATCTTCCTCGAGTTTTCCAATAGGACAACGAGCACTCCGGATACGTTCTGGTCGAGCGTGCCCGTATGCCCTGTCACCTTCAGGCCCAGGATCTTGCGGGTGAATGCGGAAACCTCGTGCGAGCTTGGCCCGGGCGGCTTGTCTATTACCGCAATCCCGTACCTGAGGAGCTCTTCCATCGGGCGCTCAAGGGGCGGCCTCCCAAGGACCCCCTTAGCGTTTTGCAGAACTAGCATAAGCGTTGTAAAATGAAACTGCCGTAATTTTTAAGCAAATCTGGCGGCCTAAGTGAATTAGCTGCGATTTCCCCTAAATCTGCCAGCATGATATTGCAGCCGATTTTCCCCCTATTTCTGGAGGCATGCAATGAAATTTCCGCTATTTCCGTCCAACCGTGCAGCATGTCCCCAGTCTCAAGGCAAAGGCTCAAGGTGCGAGATATTGCACTTCTTGATTTTCCCCTTGGCGTCCTTCACCTCGCAATAATTCCGGTCGATGATCTTTACGATCTCCACTTCCTTCCCGGCCTTCCTCCCTGCAATCTTCACGTATTTTTTCCCTGCTTCGATAGCTGGCATATATGATCACCATTTCAGCATCTAGTTTTAAGCAAACCCTTCCGTATCATTTCTGCAACTGCCCCCCCATATTTTCCTTTCCTTGGTTTATTATATCTTGCCTTCGCATTTTCCCTGATGATTATCGCTGCAACCTGCGCTGCAGAATTCCTTTCAGTATCTATGGCTATGTCCGCAAATTCATGCCTTCCGACATCAATGCCATATATTTTCCGATATTGGCGGGCGTTTTCCAAATCGCGCTTGCGTGTTGCTGCCAAGGCGGCCTTAAGAGATGTTCCCTCGCGTGTTGCAATCCTCCTTGCCCTTTCCCTAAGGCCAGCATCCAGCCAAACGTACAGGTTTGCACCCGCAAGCCATATCGCAAGCCGGCTTCCGAGGATTGCATTCCCCTTCGCATCGAACTGCTCGAGTTGCATTTTGTCCAGCATCAGGTCGTATGCGGGATCCTCCTTCCGTTTGCGCGAGATTTCCGAAAATCCCATCCCCAAATCCTGCGCCATGTCCCTAAGCGTGTAGTTTATGACCGGAATGCCCAGCTTTTTCCCGACGATTTTGCAAACGGTGGAATTTCCGCTCCCAGAAAGTCCGGATACGGCAATTTTCACAATTAAGCACCAAAGGTAATCTGATTCGCAGGACTAAAAAAGGAAGGGTAAGGCAACCCAATAGGGAAACCTCGGTTTCCCTTGGGGTTGGGGTGTCAGCGCTTCATCATATCGATGTATTTCAAGTGCGTAATGTCCACTTCCTCCCTTAGCAATATTCCCGATTCAAGCCTGATCTTCTCGCGCACAAGCCGTGAAACGCACCTAGCGCAAAGCAC
The DNA here is from genome assembly GCA_035288785.1 of Candidatus Norongarragalinales archaeon. Taxonomy (GTDB): domain Archaea; phylum Micrarchaeota; class Micrarchaeia; order Norongarragalinales; family SBBD01; genus JACRGC01. Next base: position 2,678 of record DATDZF010000002.1, on the reverse strand, counting down.
GCCCCCAAATATCCTCTCCGGCCGCTTTTCCGTCTTTGCAAGCTTGCGCATGTGCGCTACAGAGCGGTTTGGGACGCCATGAAGCTTCCTTTTGCAAATTGCGCAGGTTGCCTTCGAGGGCTTCTTTGTTTTGTAAATCGCCCTGACATTCCCGCCAGGCGTCCTTACCATCCGCTTTTTTGCGCTTGTGCTCCTTCGTGCTGGATTGACCATTTGTTCATCACCATGTCAAGTCTTTTTCCTATTCAGCACCTTGCTCCAGACCTGCTCAATCACCAAACCGGCAACAACCGATGAGAGGATGAAAAAGCCCCTTGAGCCGTATTGGCTGCTATGGAAAATGTTAAGCCCGAGCAGTTCATTTCCGTTCAGGTGCAATGCGATGGGGAGCTCGATCAAAAAGCCGTTGAAATAAATCCCAAGGACCCACATTACCCCGATGAATAGGGGGATGACGAATATCATGTTCTTGAAGGGGAGGAACATCATCTCGTTCATCATCTTCATGACCTCGGGCTCGCGCGCCTTTAGCTCCTCGATCCGCTTCTTGTCGTCCTTCTTTAGCGCCTCGTTGTATTCCTTCTGGTATTCCTTCATTGACTTCTGGATATGGTCGGTTTTTTGCCGGATCCCTGTTTTCCTGCTGATGTACGAGGTCAGAACCGAGAACGCTACGGCTGAGAGGAAAATAAGCGCCCATGCCGGAATTCCCATGTAATCCATAACCGATGCCATCTCGAATATTAATTCATCCTATGCGGAAGAGCCACCGCTGCTGCCCTACCTTGCGATCCTCTTAAGGACGGGATACATTTCGAAAATTTGCTGCTGTGCCAGGTCCTCGTAGAAGCGGTAGAGTATGCCGACGGTCAGGAGGATTCCTGTGCCGGTACCAAGCGCGCCGGTAATGTCTGCAAACCATGCGAGCACCCCCACGAATATGCTGCCAAGGACCGTAATAATTGGGATATACTTTTGGAGGATCTTTTCCGTAATCCGGGGGTCTTGCCTGTAGCCGGGAATCTGCAATCCCGTCTTGTTCAGCTGCGCTGCAACCTTTTCCGCGCCCATACCGGTGCTCTCGATCCAAAACCAGCCGAATATGACGCAAAGGACCACCAGCACTAAGCCATATACGAGAATATGGAGCAATTCGGTTGGGTTAAGCAAATATTGGGAGACATAGGTGGAATAGCCCCCCACAAGGAATATCGGGGAGGGCAGCGCGCTTGTGAGGTACGCAAAACCCCCATCAAGCCCCTGCATTGGCCGGTTTGTCACCCTGTCAAAATTCCCAAGGAGTGGCACGCCCGCATTGGCCATGAAAAGGCCGATCACCTGGACGTTTAGCAGGAGCGCTGATGCCAGGATAACCGGGATATTGCTTACATACAGGAATTTGATCGGGTACCTTGCGCCAAGTCCCCGCGCCCCGCCGTATGCCAGAGGGAGCTCGATTTTCATGCCTTCGGCAAACACCACGATCAAGAATACAATTACTGTGAACATAAGCGGGAAAAGCGTCCAGATGGCCGTTGCAAAATCCCCGCGGAGGAACTGGAAAATGGTGTTGGGTATTATGCCTGCAGGTTCCGTGGATGTGCGTGACACGATGCCCAGCATGTCGAGCCCAAAGAAGCCAAAAGTCCCAACGAAAATCGCCTGCGCAACCCCGGCTGCAATGAAAAGCGAAACCCCCGACCCGATTCCGTACTTCTGGCAAACTTCATCCATGTAAAGCAGGAATATGGATCCCAGCGTAAGCTGAAGCATTACCGCCAGCTGCAGCGGGGTGATGATGCCAAATAAGGCGTTTTGCGCAAACAGCTGCGCAGTTGTGGCATCGGATGCGACAACGATCGCCTTGGAATATATGAATCCCTCTACGAGTGAAAGGAAAATTGCGAGCAACTTCTGGAACCCCTGGAAAGTCTTCTTGTTCTCGGGAAGCGAAAGGTCGAGGTTGATCAGCTTTGCGCCGACAGCCAGCTGGAGGAAAATGGATGCAAGGACAATTGGGCCAATTCCGGTAGTGATTAGCGTCCCGGTCCTGCTTCCAAGTAGGATCTCGAACCTTTCGAATTGCTGGATCACGGTCGCCTCCGCACCGTATGGGTAAACCTGGCCCATCAGGAAGAACAGGACGAGCACCCCTGCCGTCCACATCAGCTTTTCGCGAAGGCCCGGTGCCCGTGCAGGCGATTTTACTTCCGGAAGGTTGGAGAGAATCGGCTTTAGCGCATCCAGCAAACCCATAATTTTTTCCCCTGCCAGGTTGAATTCTAATCCTTATCGTTCCCAGTATATTAAGCTGCTTTTTTTGGAGCATCAGATCCGTTCGGAGTTTTGATATCCCCAACCGCACCGATTTTCCCACCGGCCTTTTCCACCCTCTCTTTTGCCGATGCCGAATAAAAGTTTGCCATGATTTCCGCCTTCGATGAAATTTCACCATTCCCAAGCAGCTTGACGTATTTCCCCTTCTTCCGCAGGTCGATCCGGTACATCCCGCCTTCCGGCTTGTAAATCCCCCGATCTATCCGGCGCTGGATCTCGTTCAATCCAATCGCCTCTATTTTGCTGCCCGTCACGTTCACGAATCCGGGCATGGTGGTTGAGGTCCCCTCCACTTTCAGGTAGTGGAGCCGCTTGTGCTTATGGAAGCCGGCCCTGCCCAC
>DATDZF010000001.1:0-6738 GCA_035288785.1 Candidatus Norongarragalinales archaeon | reverse complement strand
TTGATAAGGCCGTGCACTTCAAGGACATTATTGCAAAGACTGAAGGTTATTCCGGCGCTGACCTGGAAGCGCTTTGCCGGGAAGCTGGCATGGAAGCGCTCCGGGAGGATGTGGAGGCAAAGATTGTCACCCACAAGCATTTTGAGAAGGCGCTTGGCGCAATCCGTCCCACAATAGTGCAAAAGCAGAAGCGGCAGGATGCCGGGTATTCGTAATTATTTTTTTATAATATTTTTTCTAGATTAGCGGTAACTTCCCTAATATTTTCCTGATAGAGCGAGTTCCCATCCGAATCCATGCTCACAATGAGCGGCCCGAAATTGTTTGCCTCAAGCTTCCAGAATGCCTCCGGCATCCCCAAATCCTCCCATTCGACATCGAGTACCTTCAGCTGGTCTGCGGATATTGCCCCCGAGCCCCCCACTGCGGACAAATAAACGCATTTGCCCCTCATCGCATCGAGCACCATCTCATTCATGCCGCCCTTGCCGATAATGGCGCTGACTTGGAACCTCTCGATGAAATCAACCGCCAAATCATTCATCCGGCTGCTTGTGGTTGGGCCTGCGGATATCAATTCCCATTTACCGCTTTTCGCTTCGCGGGATGTCCAGTTTCCCCCAATGCTTGCGCCTTTTTCCTTCTTTCTTACCAACGGCCCGCAATTATAGATGGCGGCGTTTTTCAATTCCGGATGGGGATGATTTTCCTTAAGAATGCGCCTCATCGCCTGGTCCCGGATGGAAAAGATTTTCCCGGTCAAATAGACGATGTCGTTTAGCCTGAGTTTATTTACCTGCTCGTTCAAAATTGGCGTTCTGAGCTCGAATTTCATCGCAATCTCACCCAAAGCATTGTTCCCGTCTGATGTTATTGGAAATATCCTCGCAGTAGGTTAAATTCTTGGAATCCTGGGCGAGCTGGAAATAGCATTCGTCCTTTCCGGGATCCGTCTTTTCCTGGGCGCATTTCGCGGCAGGGTCGTTTGTGACTACGCCCATATTCTGGTAGAGGAGCATTGCAACAACGAGCCCAATGACAACAATTACAGCTGTCAATCCGTATTTAACAATTTTTTCCATGGACGATCCACCTTTTACAACTCTTTTATTTGTTTGAATCCCTACTCAAAATATTCCACCTTCCCATTTGGGTAAATCCTTGCGCTCATCCTCCTATCCGCCCAGCAATCAATGACCAACCCAAGGGGGCGCATCCCCCTTAGTTTGGTCGGATGCCCAAACCCCCTATTCATGATATTCCACCTTCCCATTTGGGTAAATCCTTGCGCTCATCCTCCTATCCGCCCAGCATTCAATGTTTATCGCAACCGGCAGGGATGCTGTGTGGCAGGGGATTCTTTTGATTTTGACCGCAAGCGCGGTCCGGAGACCGCCAAGGCCCATGGTTCCAACCCCAAGAGCGTTGATTTCAGCAAGAAGGCGGTTTTCGAGGTTAGCAAGCTCCGCATCCCCATTAATTTGCGTAAGATGCTTCAGGTGGTTCTCTTTTGCAGCCCTCATCGCCTCCTCCGCCGTCCCTCCCATACCTATCCCGAGCACAATTGGGGGGCAGGCATTCCTGGCTTTTTCCGCAACATGCCTAAGTATTGCCCTTCGGACACCTTCCAACCCATCCGATGGCCGCAGCATGAATAGGGCGCTCATATTCTCGCATCCCGCGCCCTTTGGGATTACAGAAATTTCCAAATAATCCTGGTCGCCAAATTCCAGGTTGATGAAAGGCACATTCCCCACATTCTTCCTGCTTATGGGATCGACTGAATTCGGCCGCAGTGGGATGGATTTGGTTGCGGAATTGACGCCCTGTATGATGCCCTTTTCGATCTCCGCACCCAACAACTTTCCTTTAACGAAAAAGCTGATTGTTCCCGTATCCTGGCAGAGCGCCGCCCCCTTCTTGCGGGCGATTTTGATGTTTTCCAATATGATTTTGAGCTGTTCCCTTGCAGTCTCCTTGGTTTCGGATTTCAAGGCAAAAGAAATGGCCCTTTCCACATCGGCCGGAAGGCCAGTTACGGCCCTTTTCAGCAATTCCTCCGCAACCTTTGCAATCAGCGCTTTATCCACATCGTTTCCCCCAATTAAGATTGGAGGTTTTGAATAAAAAAGGAGCGCCCCGGGCAGGATTTCCTTGCCTTGCCCCTTTCTTTCCAAAGAAAGGTGCGGTGGCTCCGCGCCAAAGAAAGGTCTTGATGCGTTTATCAAATCCTTTTTCTTTTGCGGCGCCATACGCTTTTCTTTTTTGGGAAAGAAAAGCAAGGCATTTCGAACCTGCGGCCTGCTGATTAACAGTCAGCCGCTCTAACCCTTCAGCCAATCCCTGCAAGCAGGGAAGGAAGCTGAGCTACCGGGGCATAGGGAATAGTTTATCCCGATATACGTTTAAAAATCGTCGCAGGGCATGGCGCAGCACACACCCTCTTCCTGTTTGGGGCAACATCCGGCTCATCCCATCATGCCGCGCATTTAATGAGCTCCCCGAGCTTGTCCCCATCTATAACCCCCTCGTACGTGGACTCATTGATCACAAGGGTGGGGGCCCTTGTCACTTTGTATTTGGTTGTCAGTATTTGTATCAGCCCAAGGTCGCGGTTATAGGGGAATGCGAAAACGCGCACGTTCCTGCAGCGGTCACGGAAGCTGTTTAGGAACTCCGCCTGGGCGTTGCATTCGGGGCAGGCCGCCTTTTCAGGATAGAAATAAAGGATTGGCGATATTTCCTGCTTTCCGCAGACTGATTCCAGCTGCTTGAGATATAGCCAAAGCTCGAGGCTTTGGAGCATGTACCTTTCCTTTGCATCCTTCAGGCTTGTGAGAAGGTTAGCGGCTGCATACCTTTCCATCTGGTAGGCGAGGCCGTTTGCCCTTTCAATCTGCTCTTTTGTTTGAAGCTCAAGCGCGGGGCAGATGTCGGTCTTATTGGCGCCTTCCAGCTGCGTGTAGAGGATGATCAGCCGCATGTTTTGGGAATCGCGCTCCATCTGCTCGAGCTTGCCTGCAATCTCGCCTTGCCTTCCGTCCTCGAGGCTCCTGACCGCGAAAAAATTTGCAATGAAGACTAGAATCACGATTATGCCCGCCTTGTAAAATACGCTCACCATTGGGATTCACTTCTGGATATTTCCTTAATGAAGCTGATAAAGTAAATTGCCGACAAGAACATAGGGTATATGGTCATAAATATAAGTATGGGGGGGATGTCGATGTACTTAAGGCGCCTTACCGTTATCCCAACGCTTGTCATCACCACGTAGCCCCATACGAGAAGGGTGGTAATGTAGAATATCGCCGCGGATTGGAACTGGAAAAGGAATGAGCCTATTATCGAAATTGCAACATCCGGGGCCTTTGGGGCGATTTGTGAAATGACATATATGAGGCCCAAAAATCCGGTGAGATAGAGCTGGAAAAGGCGCGCGATCACAACTATCGAAAGCGCCTGGATGAGGTAAGAGACGGGGAAGACGAACCTGCCAAAGACGCCATATGCCTTATTGAACCACATGGAAAAGTATTTTTTCCCGTTGTAGATGGCTCCCCTGAACCACCGTATCCTCTGCCTGTAAAGACTTCGCAGCGTGCCTGGAACTTCGGTGAATGCGCGCGCCCCGGTTGTCGATACGATCTGGAAGCCGTGCTTTTTGAGATTAAGCGCAATATCCATATCCTCCGTGATATTGTCCTCATCGAAACCGCCGATTTCTAGCAGGGCGGATTTCCTGTACATTGATAGGGGGCCCGGAGTGATGAAAATGCTCTCCAATTTGTCATAGCTGATCTGGGTGAATCCATGGCCCACGTGGTATTCGACATCCTGTATCCGCTGCAGCAGGTTCCTTGGGGCGTTTACGCTAATTAGCCCGATCACCGAGGCGATATCCTTTCTTGAGAAATGCTCTGCCAGGTGTGTGATGGCATCCGGGCGGACGAACGTGTCCGAATCTATTGTTGCAACCATCTCGCCTTTTGCCGCTTTCAGCCCCAGGTTCAGGGAAGCGGCCTTGCCTATGTTGGTACGCGTCCGTATTACCTTTATCCCCTTGAATTTCCGCAGGATTCCGAAGCTTCCGTCAGTGCTTGCATCCTCGATTGCAATCACCTCCAGTTTCCCGCTGTAATTAAGCGCCTTGATCGACCGGAGGGATGCTTCCAGGGTTTTTTCGCTGTTGTAGATGGGGACGAGCACCGTGACAAAGGGCCTTTTGGCTGTTGTTTTGGATTCCTTTTCCTCCTTGAATTTCAGGATGTAGACGAGCTCGACGTATAGGAAGAAGAAATTCACGGACAGGAAAATGGCGTAGTAGGGCACTAGCTCGAAAATGATGTAGAAGACCAAAGCTAGCACTGCCGCTGCTGCAATTGCCGCAAAAAGCCAGCCGCTCTTCCCCTTCCTGAATATCCGCCGTCCGCTACCTGCGCCCATCTTCCCCCTCTACCTCGGCAGCTATTTATACTTTTTCAATTTAAACCCTTCCTATGAGGCAAAAATTAATCGCCCAGATAGCAGTTTGCGCCCTGCTCCTCCTTGGGATGCTGTTATCGCCCTCGATTTTGGACTTCATGTCCTCAGTCATACGGCTTTTTACAGAGGGCAATACCTTTGGGAAGCATTTCGTTTTCCTCGGATTTTTCATTTTCATTGGGGCGTTCAAATTGGCAATTGGCCAATCGGAGCCCTCCTTTGTGGCAAAATTCAATAAAGGGCAGCTCCAAAAGGCGCTCTTTATGCTCATCGCCTTAGGATTTGCCTTCAACATCATTGCAAACCTTTTGATTTTCCAGGAATATGGCGCTCCCTTAAATGGCTATGTTGCCCATGTTACGAAATGCGGTAAGGTTAGTTGCTGGGAGGCAACCTACTTGCAGCATTCCCATTCCCTCAAGCCCGCAATCAACTTTCTTGATCAATCATTCAATTTGAATTTGGGCCCGAACATCGACACTGGAAAGCCCATGTCGGAAATTACCCCGCATTCCGGGATTATTTCGATAATCGCCATTGCGATACTTGCGTCCATTTTCATATTATCCCTGGCATTGGCCATCAAGGAAAACAAGTATCCAAACCTGTTCCTCCTCCAGCTATCCTCGATTGCATCCATTATTTCCGTGCTGGACGGGGGGTTGTTCACGGTTGCGGGCATCAATGCCGCTATTCTCCTTGCGCTTTATGCGGGATATGGAAAAAAGGCTTCCAGGGAATGGAAATTTTACTTGGCGATTGCCGCGTATGTGCTATTCATCGGGGAAATTATTCCAAGGCTTCTTGGCACAAACCTCTCCTTCCTTAGCTTTTTTGCGCCTTCTGGAGTCATGGTTTCATTTTTCATCATCTACAATTCCTCCCGCCGCGGTTTTCCAAGGATGCTTAAGCTTGCCGCCTTCCTCCTGCTCATTTTTTCAGCCTGGCACCTGCTCTCCTTGTTCAATTACGTCTATTACGGGGAATCCGTGGGATCTTCCGGAAAAGCGGTGATCTATGGCTTCCCCGATAGCCCCAAATCTGATGCCGCACTTGCCGCATTTGGCACTCCAAAACTTGCACGCTTCTACCGCTACGGTTGGTATGCAGCAGCTGTTCCCTCAAAGAATGTGGCCGTGAGTAGTCTTGTGAACGCCCTTCGGCCAAGTGTTGCGCCAAAGGGCTATTTCCTCGGGGAGGCGGACACCCAGTCCCCTCGCGAGGAATCAATTTCCATAATAATACGGAGCCCAGCAATTCCCGTGGAAATTTCCACCCTCTCATTCAAGCCGCTTGGCAGCGCGATCTGCGAAAACAGGTGCGTGATTCGCGGGACCGCATCGCTATTTGCCACGCATCTTGCGCTCGAAATTTCCAGCTACCTGCATTCAAAAGGATATGATGCAATCGTTATCACTCCGGTCATGTGGGATTATTCGAAATAGTGGGTTGATGCGCGCAGATTTGGGATTGGGGCTAATATTCTCTTTTGCGAAAATTCGTTTTCTCCTAAATCAGAGAACTTTCCGGTACGCATCCATGAGCTTGTCCGTGCTTTTTTCAATTGAGTAGCCCATGGCGGTTTTTCTTGCATTTTTCCTAAGGGCGTCCCGTTTGCCATCGCGCAGCAATAGCGCCGTTTCCAATTTGTATTCGCAATCATCCGCATCGAATGGCTTGAAAAGGAATCCGTTTTTACCATCGCTTAAAAGCTCGGGGATTGCAAGGCTCTTTGCGCCCACGCACACCCTTTCGCATGCCATCGCCTCTAGCAGGGCAAGCCCCTGCGTTTCGAAAGTGCTCGCGGTTGCGAAGACGTCCGCTGCGCAATAGAAGAAGGGGACCTCGAATTCCTTCACAAAGCCCGTGAATATTATCTCCTTTTGCAATCCGAGCTTCCTTGCAAGCTTCATGTATTTCGCCTTCGCGGGGCCGTCCCCCTGCACGATGAATTTTGCCTCGTGGTGCCTCCGCAATTTTGCAAACGCCCTTATGAGCACTTCCACGTTCTTCTCCTCGCTCAGCCTTCCCGCGGTGAGGATTATTTTCTCATGCCTTGGGATACCAAGCAGCTCGCGCACGATGTTCGGGTCGTATTTTGGGGAGAATTTCCTCACGTCCGTGCCGTTGGGGACAATTGCGGTGTTTTCCACTCCGTTCCTGTTGAGCAGCTTTTCGATTACCCTGGAAGGTGCTGTCACTAGGTCAAATGGCGAGTAGAACTGCTTCACGGCACCCCATGCGAATGCCGAA